>NZ_JBHMIO010000009.1:0-162768 GCF_048060275.1 Micromonospora sp. LOL_015 | reverse complement strand
GCGACCGTGCAGGTCGCGGCGATCAACGAGTGGCTGTGACCGACTTTGATACACGCCCTAGAGCCTGGGTAGATTCTTACCGTACCGATCCACTTACTTATCGTGAGTGGATCGGGTGCGGCATTCGAGTCTGTCTCCTGTCGAGAGCTGCCCGCCGGTCCCCGATGGCGGTGCCCTTCGCGGGCAGTCCGGGTCTCCCGGTCACCCCGAGTGAATGGCCGCCCAGTCGGCTACGCCGTCGATCGAACCGTCTGCGATTTCTTGAGCAAGCCTGCGGACGTACTTCAGCTCGGCCTCTCTCAGGGCGAGCTGGTACTCGTCCTCCACCAGGAAGACTCGGGCGACGGTGGGCTTGCTTGACTGGCCACGTATCTTGTGCAGCGCTGCGCGGGCCTGCTCGATGGCCTCCGTGAGCCGTTCGACACGTAGGCGCAGCTGGTGGGCTGCGTCTGTCGGTGGCAGTGCGGTCATGAAGGTCAAGCCGGCACTGAGCAGGTGATACTCCTTGGCTGGCTCGCTCAGTAGCTCCCGCAGCCAATCGTGCAGCTCGGCCGCCCCGGCCTCGGTGATCTCGTAGACTGTCCGTTGTGGTCGACCGCCTTGCCGGGTTTCGGCAATTTGCACGATAAACCCCGCCTTGGCCAGGGCCTCGACAACCGCATACAGCGAGCCGAAGTTGAGCTTCACGGCCGAGTCGTGTTGCTGCTCGCGCATAGTCAGGGACATCTCGTACGGGTGCATAGGCCGCTGGCGAAGACAGGACAGGACGGCCAGAGCCAGTGGGTTGGCCACTTTGCGTCTTGGCATGAGGAACCTCCGGGATCGAGTGTTTCAGTTCGAGCATGCTGGAGCCAGTAGTTGGACGGGTTGCGTCGGCAACCCGTTGCTTGGTCTCGATTATTCGTGTCAGAATAGACGCATGACTCAGAGTGCTCAGGTAGGGTCCAAGCGGGCCCTCATCATCGGATGCGGTATCGCCGGACCCGTGCTGGCCATGTTCCTCAAACGCGCCGGCCTCCTGCCGGAGATCTTCGAGGGCCGGTCGGCCCCGAGCGACGAGGCCGGGGCATTTCTCAACCTGGCGCCCAACGGTGCCGCGATCCTCCGTACGCTCGGCGTAGACGAGGACGTCTTGGGCTACGGCACGCCCACCACCAAGATCCTTTTCCAAAACCACCGTGCCAAGCGCCTGGGTCTCAACCCGGAGCAGACCACGCTGATCAAGCGGGGCCTGCTCAACCGGGGCCTACGTGAGGCGGCCGTCAACGCTGGTGTCCCCCTGCACTTCGGTAAGCGCCTTGTCGACATCGAGCAGCGCAACGGTAAGGTCAAGGCGGTCTTCGAGGACGGCAGCTCCGCCGAGGGTGACCTCATCGTTGGATGTGACGGCATCCACTCACGGACCCGCCGGGTGGCCGTTCCCGAGGCTCCCGACCCTAGCTACACCGGAATCATCGACTGCGGGGCCTTCACCCGTACCTCGGCTGCCGGAGCGGCCGACGGCATCATGCGGATGACCTTCGGCCTCACAGGGTTCTTCGGCTACCAGGTGGTGCCTTCCGGGGAAGTGTACTGGTTCGAGAACTACCCGGAGGACCACGAGCCCGACCGAGACACCCTCGACGCCATCCCGCAACAGCAGTGGCGGGACCGCCTGCTTGCCATGCATGGAGATGATCACCACCCGGTCGCCGAGATCATCCGGTCCACCGAGGGACCGATCGGCCGGTGGCCGATCTATGACATGCAGAGCATTCCGCGTTGGCAGCAAGGGCTGATTTGCCTCATCGGCGACGCAGCACATGCGACCTCACCACACGTGGGGCAGGGGGCGTCGATGGCGATGGAGGACGCGATCGTGCTGGCCAAATGTCTGCGCGACGTGCCAGACACCCGGGCGGCCTTCGCTACCTTCGAGAACCTGCGGCGGGAGCGGGTCGAGCGGGTGGTCAAGGAAGCTCGGCGTACGGGCAACCAGAAGGCCCCGTCCGGCGCGATCGGCCGGGCGATCCGCGATCTGGTGCTGCCGTTCTTCCTCAAGATGGGAGTGAAGGCCACGGAGCCGGTCTACAGCTACCGGGTCGACTGGACGGAACGGGTGACCGCGGACGCGGGCACCCGTTGATCCGATGGGGAGCGCGTGGTGTCATGCGCTCCCCATCGGATCTTCGGTGCGGCCCGCCAAGGAACCGGTTCGCGGCGGCTACCCGATGTCCGATCCACTTGTCTGCGCTGCGCCGGCTGTCGCAGTGGACATCGGCCAGTCTGCTGTGCCCGGGCCCTGGTGCGTGCCGGGTCCAGGGCCAGGTCTGTCGTCGTTGCTCAGGCGGAGTGTGTGCTGATCTGAACGAGGTTGCCCTCCGGGTCGGTGACGTACGCCTGGCGCTCACCCCAGGGCTGGTCGGTCGGCGCCATCAGCACCTGCACCCCCGTTGCCGCCATCGCGGTGACCATCGCGTCGACCTCCGCCGGTGTCTGTACCAACACCGTGATGTCGAACTGCCGCAGGTATCCGGGGAAGATCCGGTTGATGCCGGTAGATGAGCGCATCTGTTCGTAGGTGACAAAGGTCAGGTAGAAGTCACCCTTCACCACGGTGCCGAAGACCGCCGTGCCGGTCTCGGGGAACCGGTAGACCTCGGTGAACCCAAGGTTGTCGCGGTAGAAGGCGATCATCCGGGCGATATCCCAGGTGTAGAGATTCGGCTGCCCGTACCGCACCTCGGCCTGGATGGTGGATGTCGCAGTTTGCTCGGTCGGCACCGGCGCCGCCACGCTGGGGGCGGCGCTGCCGCCAGCGAGAATCCCTACGGCCAACAGCGACGCGAGCCCTGCTCGGAAGCGGAATGTCGTCATGGCGTTCCATCTCCTCAACGTCATCAACAGTCCTACATGATCGGGGCCGCAGGGTATGGAGTGATGATCCAAAATCGTTGGGAAATCACTCGATGGTCGCTGGAGGTGCACGTCAAGGGCCGTAGTAAGGATCCAGTGCGACTTGAGGCTGTTGCGACCTGCGGCTGCCAAGCTCCGCTGCATCGAACCATGGCGCCGTCTGGATTGGCGGGCGTACGGGACGGAGGAGCACATGCGTGAGTCGACCCGCGTACTCGTCATCGGTGGTGGCCCTGCCGGATCCACCGCTGCTGGCTTGCTTGTCCGCTCGGGACTCGACGTGACCTTGCTCGAACGCGAGATCTTCCCCCGGTACCACATCGGAGAGTCGATTTTGCCGTCGTGCCGGCCGATTTTCGAGCTGCTCGGGGTCTGGGACAAGCTCGTCGACTACGGCTTCCGGCGGAAGGCCGGCGCCTACTTCTTCTGGGGTGAGGAGGAGTGGGAAGTCGCGTTCAACCAGCTCGGCGACGACACGCCCAACGCCTGGCAGGTCGTCCGAGCCGACTTCGACAAGCTGCTGCTCGACCACGCCTGCGAGACCGGTGTCACGGTGATCGAGGGCACTGCGGTACGCGAGCTGGAGTTCGACGGTGAACGTCCGTGCGCCGCCCACTGGGTGTCGACTGCGGATCCGGCACAGCGCGGACGGATCGAATTCGACTACCTTGTCGACGCCTCAGGGCGTGGTGGCCTGATGGCCACCCGGTACCTGAAGAACCGACGCTTCCACGATGTGTTCCGTAACGTCGCCGCCTGGTCCTACTGGAAGGATGTCAAGCCACTGGCCAAGGGGCCCGACGGGGCGATCGCCGTCTGCTCCGTCGACCGTGGCTGGTTCTGGGTGATCCCGTTGCACGACGGAACCGCCAGCGTTGGCCTGGTGACCGGACGTGATCACTTCAACGAGCGGCGGAACGCGCTCGGCGACATCGGTGAGGTGTACCAGGAGGCGATGCGGGACTGCGCGCCCGTGGTCGACCTGCTCGATGGGGCCACGCAGGTCGCCGACATGAAGGTCGAGCAGGATTATTCCTACGCCTGCGACACCTTCGCCGGCCCGGGCTACTTTCTCGCCGGCGACTCGGCCTGCTTCCTGGATCCGCTGCTCTCCACCGGCGTTCACCTGGCCACGTACAGCGGGATGCTGGCGGCAGCCAGCATCGGAAGCATCGTGCGCGGCGAAGTCGGTGACGACGAGGCGGCCGCCTTCTACGGCACCGTCTACCGGCATGCCTACGAGCGACTGCTCGTCTTGGTCTCCACTTTCTACGAGAGCTACCGAGGCAAGGATTACCACTTCTACAACGCTCAGCGACTCGCTCAGTCCGACATTGATCATCTTCAGCTGCAGGCGGCCTTCGACCGGATCGTCACCGGGCTCGCCGACATCGATGACGCCCGCACCGCCTACTCGCGGGTGCAGCAGCACCTCACCGGGGCGGAGAGCGGCGACCCGAACCCACTGGCCAACCTCAACCGGGTCCACGAGCAGAAGCAAGCTCCCTTCCAGCCCGAGAACGCGGTGCACGGTCTGTACCTGACGTTTCAACCCCAGCTCGGGTTGCGGCGGGTAGCGATTGACACCGGCCCGGCGCCGCTGCCCGGCACTACGGTCCCACGTAAGGAGCTTCGGTGATGTCTGCAGCTACCGCCGCCCGACCGGCACCGTCCGGCCCGGCGCGTGCATCCGGGTATTTCACCCTTTTCATGACTGATTCGTGGGAACGATTTGGTTTCTATGCCCTACAGGCGATTTTGGTACTGTTCGCGGTCGCGCCGCTTGAACGAGGTGGCCTAGGGCTTCCCGTCGGTGACGCCACCGCCATGTTCGGCGCCTGGATGGGCCTCACCTTCATGCTCGCCCTGCCCGGCGGTTGGGTCGGCGACCGAGTCCTTGGCCTACGCCGGGCGATCCTGGCCGGGGGCGTCATCATCGCCCTAGGGCACTTCAGCCTGGCTCTGCCGACGGTGTGGACGGTGCCGCTGGGGCTGGTCCTGCTGTCGGTGGGCACCGGGCTGTTCAAACCCAACCACCAGGCGATGCTCAACACCGTCCTCGGCGGCGATGCGGGGCGGCGCGAGTCTGGAATCTCCCTGATGTACGTCGGCATCCAGATCAGCGCCTTGGTCGCCCCGCTGATCTCCGGCTTCCTCGGTGAACGGGTCAACTGGCGACTCGGGTTCGCCGTCGCCGGACTGGCCATGGCCATCGGTGTCGTTCAGTTCGCTACCGCACGGCCACGGTTCAACGGGCTCGCCGATCGCCCTGGACGTCCGCTCGCGGCGGCCGACCGCCGCCGAGCCCTACGACAGACCAGCGCGACGCTGGGCGTGCTGACTGCGGTCGTGGTCGTCGCGGCCCTGACCGGTGTGCTCACCCCGACCACCGCCATCATCAGCATCGGAATGCTGTCGCTGATCGTGCCGGTGATCGCATTCATCGCGCTGCACCGGCACCCCGCCCTCACCGGCGAGGACCGGGGGCGACTCCGCAGCTTCCTGTGGGTGTTCCTCGGCTCGGCGCTGTTCTGGATGCTGGTCGGCCAGGGCGGATCGGTGCTGAACCTGTTCGCCCGCGACCAGACCAATCGCGACGTCGGCGGCTTCCTCGTGCCGGCCAGCTGGTTACAGTCGGCGACGCCGCTGTTCATTCTCCTGCTCGCGCCGGTCCTGGCCTGGCTACTGCCCCGGGCGGGGATGCTCGTCGGGCTGCCCGGCAAATTCGCGGTGGGACTGCTCATGGCCGGCGCGAGCTTCCTGCTGATGGCGGTCGCCGCGATCCTGGCAGCCGATGGCCGGCTGGTCTCGCCAGGCTGGCTGATGGTGGTCTACCTGATGCATGCCTGCGGCGAGCTGATCGTGGCTGCGGTCGGCATCTCGGCGGCTGCGGACGTGCTGCCGCCAGCGTTCATAGCGCACACCCTTGGCCTGCTGTGGTTGTTCGCCGCGCTCGGCGGAGGCCTCGGCAGCCAGGTCGTCCGGCTCGCCGAGGTAATGCCACTGCCGGCGTACTTCGGGGTGCTCGGTGCCGTGTCGACCATCGCTGGTCTGGCCTTCATGGCCCGTCGACGCTCGATTGGCAACCGGCTCGCGCCGCGAACGGCCCAGTTCGAAGCCGCTCACTGAGTCCTCGACGGGCCAGCCGACCGATCTCGGCCGCGACCAGGGACCGGGCCAGGGTATCCAAACACCCCAGCTCCGGTCACCCCCAACAACGACAGCGCCATTCGTACAGCGACAGGGCGTCTGCGGGCGCCAGAGACGGAGTAACGATGGAGCATGGTCTCGCCGGCAAGCGGGTTCTGATCACCGGTGGCACACGCGGAATCGGGCGAGCGAGCGCCCTCGCCTTTGCCCGGGCCGGGGCCCGTGTCGTCACCTGCCACCGGCCCGGTAGCGACAACGGTGATCATTTGATCCGGGAGTTGAAGGAACTGGGGGAAGGTCATGCCGTCGTGGCCGCCGACGTCACCCAGCCCGACGGCACGGCGTACGTCGCCGAGGTCTGCCGGCAGACGCTCGGTGGCCTTGATGTCCTGGTCAACAATGTCGGAGTCGACGGCCAAGTCGTCTTCGGTGAGCTCGGACCCGGCGAGTGGGAGCGGGTGCTCTCGCACAATGTCACGGCCGCATACCTGGTGTCCCGGGCCGTTCTCGACCTGCTGGTCAACGGTGCGTCCGTGGTCAGCATCGGTTCCTCGGTGGCGATGCGGGGCCGGTTCGCCGGCGTGCACTACACGGCCTCCAAAGCCGCTCTGGTCGGGTTCACCCGGTCACTGTGCAAGGAACTCGGTCCCCGTGGCATCAGGGTCAACCTGGTGGCACCTGGGCTCACCGAGTCCGAGCCGGGCGCGGGCCTGCCGCCGCCGGTGGTCGAGCGGATCGTGGGGCTGACCGCGCTCGGCCGCATCTGCCAGCCCGAGGATGTCGCTGGCGCGGTGCTCTACCTCGCCGGTGACACCTCCCGCTACGTGACGGGAGTCATCCTCAACGTGGACGGAGGTGTGTGATGCCGTACGCCGCCATCACCTACCGGGTGCAGCCCGGGCACGAGGACGAGATCGCCGAGATCTTCGCCTCCTTCGAGCGGGTCGATCGACCCGAGTACGGCAACGAGGACAACGGGTCGATCGGGCGATTGCTCGGCACCGCGGTCTTCATCAAGGACGACGTGATGGTCCGGGTGATCCATTTCGAAGGCGACTTCGCGGCGATCGCCCGTCACATGGCAGGGCAACGTGGCGTGCACCTGATCGAGGAGAAGCTGGCCCCGTACCTGAGCCAACAGCGCGAGACTACGACCTCCGACGGATTCGCCCGCTACTTCCGGGACGCGACGATGCGCTGCATCTCGCAGTTGTCGGTGGACACCCATCCGGCTCGGCGGTGAACCCAGTATGTCTTCCAGAACCATCGGCGTTGTCGGGCTCGGCGGCATGGGCGCGGGAATGGCACACGCGCTGCTTGCCGCCGGGCTCCCGGTGGCCGTGCACAATCGGACCGCCGCCAAGGCTACGGATGTTGTCGCTGCAGGAGCGCAGCAGGCCGATAGCGCTGCCGCACTCGCCGCGCGAAGCGACGTGGTCCTGCTCAGCCTCAGCGACGAATACGCCGTCGAGGAGGTTCTGTTCGGCGAACTGGTGCCTCAGCTAAGGCCAGGAACGCCGGTGGTGGACACCTCCAGCGTGTCCCCGGCGTACGCCCGGCACACCGCCACCCGGCTGGCCGCCTCCGGGGTACGCCGCATCGAGGCGTGTGTGGTCGGCAATCCGGAGATGGCGCGGGCCGGGCAGCTGCGGGTCTTCACGGCGGGCGATCCAGAGCACGTCGGGCAGGTACAAGACGTGCTGACGGCCATTGGTCAGCAGGTGCGGCACCTGGGCGAGTCCGGCTCGGCGACCGGCCTGAAACTCGCCCTCAACCTGCTACTCGGCGCGCAGACCGTCGCGCTGGCCGAAACCGTCGCGTTCGCCGAGGGTATCGGCGTTCCTCGAGCAGACCTGCTGGAGCTGGTGGCCGCCGGCGGCTGGCACTCTCCGGTGTTGGGTTTCCGGAGCCAGTTCATGCGCCGTGGCGAGTACCAGCCGGCAGGATTTCGCGCCGCACTGATGCTCAAGGACCTCCAGCTCATCGCCGAGGAGGCAGCCGCGCGGGGTGTCGCCGTACCACTGACCGCTACAGCGGCCGAGCGCTTCGCCGATGCGGTGCGGGCTGGCCGCGGCGACGACGACGCCGCTGTCGTGGTGGAGGTATCGGCGTCTGCCTACCCGCCCCCGAGTGTCAAGGAGATGTCGTGACCGTCGCCAACCCCACGCTCATCGGCCCGTCCCCGCTCGACCTGGGCACCGCCTTCTGCTCGGCCAAGGTCCTGCTCAGCGCGCTGGAAGTCGATCTGTTCTCCGAACTCGCCGCCGGGCCGGCCACCGCCGAGGAGGTGCAGGCGAAGGTGGGACTACACCCACGCGGCGCACGGCACTTCCTCGACGCTCTCGTCGTACTCGGGCTGCTGGAGCGCAGCGCCGGCCGGTACCACAACGGCGCGTACGCCGGCCGGTATCTCGTCCGCGGCCCGGAGTACGCCGGGGGGTTCCTCGATGGTGCCAACCACGTGCTCTACCCGGCGTGGGGTGGGCTGACCGCAGCGTTGCGCACGGGTCGGCCCCAGGCAACCGGTGACCTGGAGGAGATGCTGCGCGACCCGGATCGGCGGCGCGGCTATCTGACCATGATGGACTCGCTTAGTGGACCGCTGGCCGACCAGATCGCCGACGCCTGCGACTGGCGGAGGTTCGCGACGTTGGCCGACATCGGTGGTGCCCGGGGCAACCTGGCTGGGCTGCTACTCAACCGGTTTCCGCAGCTGACCGCCACCGTGTTCGATCGGCCACAGAACGGGCTGGCGTGTGAGGAACACCGGCGGAACCTTGGCGTCGCCGAGCGGCTCTCGTTTCGGGGTGGAGACTTCTTCGCCGACGGGCTGCCGCAGGCGGACATCCTCGTCATCGGGCACGTGCTGGCGGACTTCTCGCCCGAGCAACGTCGGACCCTGGTCCGTAAGGCCTACCAGGCGGTCCGGCCCGGCGGTGCGTTGCTGATCTACGACCCGATGCCGGACGAGCAGGCCCCGGAGCTGACGAGCCTGGTCGCCTCCCTGCACTTGCTGGTGATGACACCCGCCGGATCCGCCTATCCGGTTGCCGAGTGCCGGAGCTGGCTCACCGACAGCGGATTCGTCGGGGTCACCGCGATCCCGGCCCGGCTGGGCAACACCATTGTGGTCGGCCAGCGGGCCGGGTGACGTGACGCTGACCGGGCGGCAGGCCTGGCTGGAAGGAGCTATCGACATGGACATCGGAATCGGACTGCCGACGACGATCCCCGGTGCGGCCGGGTCGGACCTTGTCCGCTGGGCCCGCCGCGCCGAGTCAACCGGCTTCAGCACCCTCGGGGCGCTCGACCGTTTCGTCTACGACAACTACGAACCGCTGACGGCCTTGTCGGTGGCAGCTGGCGCGACCGAACGGATCCGGCTGGCTACGACGATCCTCATCGCTGCCTACCGGGACAGCGCGGCCCTGCTCGCCAAGCAGACCGCCAGCCTGCAACGGTTGTCCGGCAACCGGCTGGTGCTCGGTGTGGCCGCTGGTGGACGGGCTGACGACTACGAGGCCAACGGCACCTCGTACGAAGACAGGGGCCGACGGCTCGACACGATGCTGGACGAGATTCGGCAGGTGTGGCTCGCGACGGGGCGCTGGGGCGACGTCGGTCCAGCGCCGGATCCCCCGCCGCCGCTGATTGTGGGCGGGCACTCGCCGGCCGCCATGCGGCGGGTCGCCCGGCACGGCGCGGGCTGGATCGCGGGAGGCAGCTCGGCTGCCGGGTTCGCCGTACTGGCAGCCCAAGCTCGGCAGGCATGGACCGACGCCGGACGTGGCGGTGCCCCCCGGACATATGCGCTGGCGTACGTCTCCCTCGGCCGGGACGGCCGCTCGGCCGCAGAGCAATACCTGCGCCGCTACTACGCGTTCATTGGAGAGAAGGCGGACCGGGCCGCCGCCGGCGTCATCACCGATGGGAGCCAGCTGCAGGACCTCCGGGCCGCGTACGCGGCAGCCGGCTGCGACGAACTGCTGCTCTTTCCATGCGTGGCGGATCCGGATCAGGTCGACCTGATCGCCAAGGACGCACTGTCGTGATGCTCGAGGTGCTCATGGTGGGGGCGGTGGTAGGTGGTGGGCTGGTGGCGGGTGTGCTGTTCGCGGTGGCGCTCAGCGTGGTTCCTGCGCTGGCAGCGCTACCGGTCGACCGCTACGTGGTGACCCACCGCTTGCTCGGGCGCAACTGGGACCCGACCATGCCGCTGATCGTGCTGACCACCCTGGCGGTGAACGTCGTCCTGGCCTTGCTCGTCGATGGCCGAACATCGGCGGTGCTGTTCGGCCTCGCGGCCGTGTTCCTGCTGGGCGTGTCCGGCGTCTCGCACCTGTGCAACGTGCCGATCAACCGCCGGGTCAGGGCCGTCGACCCGGACCGGATGCCGTCCGACTGGCGTGATCCGCGCATCGTCTGGCGGCGATGGCATCTGCTCCGGACCTGGTTGGCCGGGGTGGCGGCGGCGGCCACTGCTGCCGCCGTCGTCTTGGCGGGGTGACCAGGCAGGGGAGAGAGAACCCCGCTGGCTGGCGTGATGCCGTCGCGACTGCGGCTCAGGCGGCGTCGGGCTGGTCGAGCGCGGCGACCGTCACCTGGTACGACGGGTCGTCGGCGTACTCCTCGCGGTAGCAGATCCGCTGGATCTGCCGGTCGGTGACGAACAGTGCCACGTCGACGAGGACGCCGAGGTGGGCGACGGCACCGGCCGGTTCATTGCGCTTGTCCTGCAGTACGTCGCCGATGCCGCCGAGGAAGTTCGTCGCATGGCCGAACTGGTGCTCGCTGGGGCGGCGTACCACGACCTCCAGCGCAACCGGCTCGGTCAGCGGCGTCCAGCCGCTGCGCTGCGCCGCGTCGCACGCTGCGGTCAGCAGGGTACGGACCCGCGCTGCCTGCCGATTGCCGGCGGTGAAGATGGACAGCGTCTGATTCTTCAGTGGTGGCAGGCCCGGAACCTCGAACGCCAACGCGAGCGCCTGACGGTCAGGCATCAGGACCTCCTAGAGGATCGACGGCGGGCCCACCGGGCTGCCGGCGGGCCCACCGGCGGGAAGAGCGGGTCGGCGGCAGCGGCGACCGAGTCGTAACGAAAACTACCTACCCCGTTCACGCGTCGCCCAGGGTCCGTTCGTTCACGATCCCGGATCCAGCGTTGTGCACGGACCGGCGGCGCGAGCGCCGCGCTCCCGGCACCGGACGGATCGGTGGGCACCGGACGGATCGGTGGGCACCGTCCGGGCCGAGACCGGCACCGGTGTTTGCCGGCGCAACGAACGGGTAGCGCGGTACCGGGGGCAGACCCGAGCCGTACCGAAGGAGCTATCGATGGACGACCCGATCAACCTGTCGGTGATCTACTACAGCGCCACCGGGACCACCTACCAGATGGCGCAGGCCGCCGTGGAGGCAGCGGAGAAGGCCGGGGCGCAGGTGCGGCTGCGCAAGGTCCGCGAGCTCGCCCCCGAGGAGGCGATCCGGTCCAACTCCGGCTGGCACGCGCACCGGTTGGAGACCGAGGACGTGATGGAGGCCGAGATCGACGATCTGGCCTGGTCGGACGCGGTCATCTTCGGCACACCGACCCGGTACGGGGTGATGGCCGCGCAGCTGAAGCAGTTCATCGACGGCAGTGGGCCGCTGTGGGCCAAGGGGGTCCTGGTCAACAAGGTGTTCTCCGGGTTCTGCTCGACCGCCACCGCGCACGGCGGACAGGAGGCGACGCTGCTGTCGCTGTACAACGTCGTCTACCACTGGGGCGGCATCGTGGTCACTCCCGGCTACGTCGAGCCGAGCCAGTTCGTCGGCGGCAACCCGTACGGCGCCTCGCACACCAGCGACAACGGCGAAATCCCGCCGGACGAGGCGGCGCTGACCGCGACCGCCCTGACCGCCCGGCGGGTGGTCGACATCGCTGCGGCGGTCAAACGCGGTCTGGCCGCCGGTTGACCGCGACCAGATCGACCAGCAGGTCCCGCAGCACGTCCAGGCCGTCCGGGCTGAGTACCGACTCGGGATGGAACTGCACCCCGGCGAACTGCGGGCCGACCAGCGCGTGCACCGCGCCGTCGGTCTCGTCCCGGCACAGCCTAACCTGCCCGTACGCGGTGGGCAGGCTCGCGGTGGAGCTGCTGGCGGTGAAACTTGAGTAGAAGCCGACCCGGCGCGGGACACCGAAGAAGTCGATATCCCGTTGCAGTCCCTGGCTGGGCAGTGGCCGGCGGGTCACCGCCAGGCCGAGCCGGTCGGCCAGCACCTGGTGGCCCAGACAGATGCCGAGCAGCGGCTGCTTACGGTGCAGCGCGGCGTCCAGGACCCGGCGCAGCACCGCCATCCGGGGCTGCGCCGGGTCGGTCGGGTCACCCGGGCCGGGCCCGGCGACCAGGACGTCCGCGGTGGCCGGGTCGACCGTCGCGATCTGGTCCCAGCGGATCTGCCGGACCGCCGCGCCGAGCGCCCGCAGCAGGTGGGCGAGCATGCCGGTAAAGCTGTCCTCGGCGTCCAGGACCAGCACGTCCAGACCGGTCAACTGGGACTCGGCCACCGCACCGGGAACCCGCTGCTCCAACCAGAAGCGGGCCAGCCGGTCGTTGCGGGCGGCCAACGCACGTACCACGGTGGGGTGTTCGAGGTGGGCGATCGCGGCGGTGACGCCGGTGCCGGGCGTCCCGGCCGGCAGTCCGATTCCGCAATTGGCGGCACCGTCGGCCGCCGCCCGGTCCGCCGGCACCGCCGGTCCGGGTGCGGCTCCGGAGACAGGCCCGGAGGCGAGACCGAGCGACGCGAGGACCGCTGATGCCTTCGCATGCGTCTCGGCCACCTCACCGGATGGTGTGGAGTGACGCACCAGGGTCGCGCCGACCGGCACCCGGATCTGCCCGGTCAGATCGATCTCGGCGGCCCGGATCAGGATCGGGGCGTCCAGCGTCTGCGCGCCGTCGCTGTCGTGGCCGAGCAGTGCGAGCACCCCGGCGTAGTAGCGGCGTCCGCCGGGGCTGTACCGGGCGATCACCCGGCAGGCGCTCTCGATCGGGCTGCCGGTGACGGTCGGCGCGAACATCGTCTGCCGGAGCACCTCTCGGACGTCGTGGCAGTTGCGTCCGGCGAGCAGGTACTCGGTGTGGCTCAGCCGGGACATCCGCTTCAGGTAGGGGCCGATCACCTGGCCGCCGTGCTCGGCGACCGTCGCCATCATCTTGAGCTCCTCGTCGAGCACCATGTAGAGCTCCTCGATCTCCTTGGGATCGTCGAGGAACGACAGCACGGTGGCGAGATCTGGCTCGCCCTGTGGATGCCGCAGAGTGCCGCTGATCGGGTTCATCATGGCCAGTCCGTCGCTGACGCTGACGTGCCGTTCCGGCGTCGCGCCGACCAGCAATCGCTCGCCGGTGTAGACCAGGAATGTCCAGTAGGCCCCGCGTTCGTCGCGCAGCAGCCGGCGAAGCGCGCTCAGCCCGGCGACCAGCGCCGCCGAGCGACCCACCCGGTCGGCGGCGGACCCGCCCGGTGCCATCAGCCGGGCCCGGTAGGTACGGTGCAGCACGAAGTTGGCGCCGGCACCGTTGCCGATCTCGTTCCGCAGCACCCGGGCCACCAGGTCGGCGTACTCGTCGTCGGCGATGTCGAAGCCGCCGCCGTCGGTCGTCACCGGTGTGCCGGGCAGGTCGCGGATCGCCGTCGCGACCGGCACCTGCCAGTAGGTCGACACCCGGATGCACTCCAGTGGAAGCCCGTCGTCGACGCGGGCGAACCCGCGTTCGGCGATCTGCCGGTACGGAACCACCGCCAGCGTCGCAGGCTGGTTCGCCGGTCCAGGCGGCAGCGGGATGTCCGCCAGCCGGTCGGCGCGGTGCGGTGCGCCGCGGAGCAGTTCGACGACGTCGGCGCCGTCGCGACGCAGCAGCGCGAACGGACCTGGGTCGACGCCGTCGTGCACGGCGCGCAGCAGGCTGGAAAGGTGGTCGGTCATCGGATCCCTCCGGGCTTCGGGCGGCCCGGCGAGGAACTGCCCGGGTGGGAACCCGGTGGCCGCCTCGACGGGCGGCCAAATGGTTTCGCGCTAGACGCGCTGCGGGGCCGCCAGGTCGGCGGGCCACCAGCAACGAGTGAGCGCGAGCATGGCGACAGCATACCGGGCCAGGCCCGTGGCTGGGTACGGTGATCGACGATGAGCATCCTCGCCCTCGATCTTGGCACCTCCTCGGTGCGCGGCCTTATCCTTGACAACGCGGCCGCGCCGCAGCAGGGCGCGTTGGCCCGCCGCAAGGTGGCGCTGGCGGTCGACCGGGACGGCGCCGCCACCCTCGACCCGGCGGACTACCTGGCCGCTCTCATCGACTGCGTCGACGAGCTCGACTCGGCCGGCCGGCTCGACGGTGTCGAGTTGGTTGCCTCGGCGGCCCAGTGGCACTCGGTGTTGCCGCTGGATCCTGCCGGTGCCCCGATCGGCCCGCTGATGACCTGGTTGGACACCCGACCGGCCGCGTTGCCCGATGCGGCCGCGCCGGCCGACGAGGCCGATTTCCACCAGCGCACCGGCACCTGGTGGCACCGCTTCTACTGGACGGTGCGACTGCCGTGGCTGCGCCGCCACTGCGGCGGTCGGCCGGCGCGCTTCGTCGGCCTGCCGGAGTATGTGCTGACCGGTCTGCTCGGGCCTGCGCCGATGTCGGTGTCCCAGGCATCCGGTACCGGCATGCTCGACCTGGTGACCATGCAGTGGGACCCCGAGGCCGTGCAGTTGGCCGAGGTGCGTCCCGGTGAGCTTCCGGAGCTGGCCCCGGCGGACTGGCGTGGGCAGCTGCGGGCCGAGTTCGCCCGGCGTTGGCCGGCGTTGGCCGGCGTGCCCTGGACCCCGACGATCGGCGACGGCGCCGCCTCCAACATCGGCTCCGGATGCCTGGACCCCAGTCGGGCCGCGGTCACCGTCGGCACCTCAGCGGCGGTACGAGTGGTCCAGCTGGCCGCGCCGGGGGTCCCGTTGCCGCCGTTGTCGGCGCACCTGTGGCGCTACCGGGTCGACCACACCCGGATCGTCACCGGCCGGGCCTACTCCGCCGGCGGTAACCTCTACAGCTGGGCGAACCGGGAACTGCGCCTGCCGCAGGGCGCCGAGCTGGAACGGGCGCTGGAACTGATCGAGCCGGGTGAGGGCGTACCGGCGGATCCCCGGTTCGGCGGCGACCGCCCGCCGGGCCGAGCCCCGGCCGGCTCCGGCGAGCTGCGCGGACTGGGGTTTGGCACCACGGCGGTCGACATCTTCGCCGGGCTGATGGAGGGTGTATGCCGGCAGGTGGCCGGTGACCTGGACGAAATCGAGTCGACGATGGCCGGCCCGGTGACCGAGGTCGTTCTCGGCGGTGGCGCACTCGCCGCGTCAAACTGGTGGCGTCGAGCGTTCGGTGCGGCACTCGCCCCGCGTCAGGTGCGCTATATGGCCGAGCCCGAGGTCGGTGCCACCGGGGCCGCGCTGGTGGCGCTCGGCCGGCTCGACGGGCCGGGGCCAGCACGCGACATCAGCCGGACGGACGATGGCGAGTCGGCGGGTAAGCTACCCGCCAGTCAGCCACTGTATCCTTCGTGAGTCTTCCCGCAGGCCGCCGCGTTGACAGCGGAACGTGGCCTGGTTGGATGGACTCCGCTCCTCGGCTTGGCCGGTGTCGGGGAAACTGCGAGGAGGCGTGGTGGTTGCTCCCGGTAACCCGTACGACAACGCGGTGCCGTACCCCCGCCGCCGCCTGACCGACGACGACGGGGTGACGCCACACCGTCGTCGGCTCCGGCTGCGCCCCCGGGACTGGCGGATGGGCGCGAAGCTCGCTGCGGTTCTGATCGTCCCATCGGTGGCGTTTCTGGTGGTCGCCTCGGTACAGACCAGCTCACTGGTCGGCCAGGCGACGGCGCTCAACGAGTTCGCCCGGCAGGTGCAGATCGGCGAGCAGGTCACCGCCCTGGTACACGAGTTGCAGCAGGAACGCGACCGGTCCGCCGGCGAACTCGCGGTCCGGCAGGCCGGCGTCGGGTTCGACCCGGAGCGCAGCGTCGAGGTGCTGCAGCCACACTACGACGCGGTCGACCGCCGGATCGCCGACTTCCTGGCCGCCGCCGGTCCGCAGTCCGGCGGGGACGCGGCCTGGCAGACTGGCTACAGCCGGGTGCTCGAATCACTGGACCAGCTGCCACAGCTGCGTGATTCCATCTCCGGCGGCGCGGTCGGAGCCGACACTGTTTTCGGCAACTACACCCGGGCCATCGATGCTTTGCTGGAGCTACTCGCCGAACCGTCGCCGGGTCAGGACCGACCGGAGCTGACCCAGGCGGTGCTGCGCAGCGTCCAGCTGGCCCGGGTCAAGGAGCTCGGCTCCCGAATCCGGGCACAGCTGTACGCCGCCGCCCGAGCCGGCCGGTACGGCCCGGAGGACCAGGTCAGCCTGACCGACCTACGGGCGCAGCAACTGACCGCGCTCGCCGAGTTTCGGGTGACCGCGACCGGCAACCAGATCGCCCGGTACAGCCAGGCCGCTGCCGACCCCCGGTTCGTCGCCGCGGTGGAACTGGAGGAAACCACCATCGTCGGTGGCGCCGCCAGTCCGGCGGTGTTGGAACCGGACGCCTGGTGGGCCGCCAGCCAGGACCGGCACCAGCTGCTGCGCCAGGTCGAGTCGAGCGTGCTGGGCAGCGCGGTGAGCCTCGCCGACGCCCGCAGCGACCAGCAGCTGCAACGGACCGTGCTGGTCGCCGGGGCGGTGCTCGGCGTGCTGTTCATCGCGTTGTTCACCTCGGTGGCGATCGGGCGGTCGATCGCCCGCTCGCTGCGTGTCCTGCGGAGCCAGGCGTTGCAGGTCGCCCAGCTCGACCTGCCGGACACTCTGCAACGGCTCCGTTCGGTGGAGTCCGGGATCCCGCAGATCGAGATTCCTCCGGCAGCGGTAGGCACCCGCGACGAGGTCGGTGAGGTCGCCGAGGCGTTCGTCGCGGTGCACCGTAGCGCGGTGACCGTCGCGGTGGAGCAGGCGGTGATGCGCCGCAACGTCAATGCGATGTTCGTCAACCTGGCCCGCCGCAGCCAGGTGCTGGTCGAACGGCAACTGGAGCTGCTTGACGAGCTGGAACGCGACGAGGGGGACCCGGACCAGCTGGATAACCTGTTCAAGCTCGACCACCTGGCCGCCCGGATGCGCCGCAACGACGAGAGCCTGCTGGTGCTGGCCGGCACCGAGGCAAGCCGCCGGTGGAGCCGCCCGGTGGCGCTGTCGGCGGTGACCCTGGCCGCCGCCGCCGAGATTGAGCAGTACCCGCGGATCCGCCACGACGTCGAGGACAAGCTGCAGATCGTCGGACACGCCGTCGGTGACCTGGTGCACCTGCTCGCCGAGTTGCTGGAAAACGCTACCGCCTTCTCCCCGCCGTACACCAACGTGCACGTCACCGGACACGAGTACGCGCCGCAGTCGGTTCTCATCGAGATCACCGACGAGGGGATGGGGATGTCCGCCGAGGCGATCGAGCAGGCCAACGTGACCCTGGCCGAACCGCCTGCCGCCGACGTCGCCGCCTCCGAGCGGATGGGGCTGTTCGTGGTCAGCCACCTGGCCGCCCGGCTCGGGGTACGGGTGCAGTTGCGGCCGGCCGAACGTGGGCTGGTGGCCAACGTGTGGCTGCCCGGCACGGTGCTGGCCGCCCCGGACGAAAGTTCGCCCTACGTCGTGTCGGCCGGCCGTAGTCCCACCGACTATCCGACCAGGGAGATGCGTGCCGTCGGGGCGGCGGTGCGGGCCAGCGCCGGTGACCCGGTGGCCAACCAGCCACCGGCCGCACTGGCTGGTCGTAGGCCGGCGTTCGCCCCGCCGGCCGCTCGTCCGTCGATTCCGGCGGACGAACCGGTTCCGGTCGTGCCGGCGCAACCAACTGTGATCGAGCAGCCGCGTGCGGTACCGACGCTGAGTCCGATGACCGCGCTGCCGGCCGGACCGGCCGCTGGTGACCGGGCCGTGGCGGCCCGGCGCGGCGGCCGCCGACCCACACCGGCGCGGGCCGAGGACATCCTCGCCTCGGCCGGCGGCGCCTCGGCCGGCGGCGCTGCGGCCGGTGGCGGCAGCGTCTGGTGGGAACGGCAGCGTAAACCGGTCGCTCCGCTACCACCGACACCAGTGCCGCCGGTGGTTCCGGTGACCGCCGGGACCAGCAGCAAGGGACTACCGGTACGGGTGCCGATGGCGTCGTTGCCCGTTTCCGCCGAATCTCCCGCAGCTCCCGTCTCGGCGCCGGTCGACGAGCCGGATCCGGATGCGGTCAGCAGCGTGCTGTCCCGCTTCTACGGCGGTGTGCGGCGGGCTGAGTCCGAGGACACCAGCGAAATGACCCTGGCGCCGGCCGGCCGCCGTGGTGAGGAGGAGCAAGAGTGATGACCTTGAGCAAGGAGGCCCGCGACCTCAGCTGGTTGGTGAGCGCGTTCGCGGAGCGCGTGCCGGGTGTCGCGCATGCCATCGTGGTGTCGTCAGACGGTCTGCTGGTCTCGGTCTCGGAACATCTGCCCCGAGACCACGCCGACAAGCTGTCGGCGGTGACCTCCGGGCTGATGAGCATCACCAGCGGCGCGGCCCAGATGTTCGACAATGACGTGGTGAAGCAGACCGTGGTCGAGATGGGCCGCGGCTATTTTTTGATCATGAACATCCGGGATGGTTCGATCCTCGCCACGCTTGCCGCAAGCGACGCGGACATCGGTGTCGTCGGCTATGAGATGGCGCGGTTGGCCAAGCAGGCTGGTGAGATGCTGACTCCGGCGTTGCGCGCCGAACTGCAGCAGGCGCTGCCGCGCTGAACTCAGTCGGCGACGTCCACCATGAGCGTGGTGAGCATGAGGTCGAGCTGGATGGAGATACTGGTTTCCACTGTGCCCTCTCGTCGGTGTCCGGCGAGTCTCGACCTCAGCTCGCCGGCCCGGTGTCGTAGCTGCTCAGGCGTGGCACCTTCCGCCACCGAGACGCGCAACTGGTCGGCCGCGTCGCGTAGGTCAGCTGCGGCATCCGCACGGATCCGCCCGTCGGTGGAGCCGTCGGCCACGAGCAGATCGAACTGCTCCACCACCCGCGCCGCCGTGGCCAGCAGCTTCGGCGGCGTGTCATCCGACCCGGTCGGTGGCCCGGTCGCCTCGGTCACCGGCGCAGTCGCAACCGGCGAGGGCACCGCCGCGTGTTCGGCGGCGGGCAGAGGTGCGCCGAGTACCGCGGCTGCCACGACCGCGAAGGCGAGCAGCGCCGCCGCGCCGGCCCCGGCAAGACCGACCGCTGTCGGGGACAACCGGGCGCGGTCGGTGGGCGGTCGAGCGCCGGCCGGGTTCGCCGTGCCCGCTGGACCGGCCGGCCGCGCCACCATCGCGGCCCGCCGCGGTGCCGGCTGGCCCGGCTGGGTCACCAACGCGGCCCGCCGCAGCACCGGCCCATCCGGCCGGGCCATCGGCAGCCGGTCCACCAAGGTCCGGCCGCCGGGCGAAGCGCCGACCGGGCGCGGGCCGGGCAACGGGAACTCGACCATCACGCCGAGCACCGTGTGCAGGGCGTCGGCGACCTCATCAGCGGCCGGGCGCTGGGCCGGATCCCGGCTCAGGCAGGCGAGGCAGAGGTCGGCGGCCGGGGTGGGCAGTCCGTTGGCGCGGGGCCGCGCCGGCGGGTCCGGCCGCTGCAGTCGGACGGCCGCCTCCCGCCAACTGCCGGCGGGCACGGGTGGTGCCCCGGTCAGCATCTCGTAGTAGAGCGCGCCGAGGGCGTAGACGTCGGCCGCCGGATGGGCCGGCCAGTGGTGCAGCCGTTCCGGTGCGGCGTACGCCGGGGTGCCGAGCAACCAGCCGGCGTCGGGCGCAGGTCGGCCGTCGGCCACCGCGGCGATGCCGAAGTCCAGGATCTTGGCGCCACTGGCGGTGAGCATGATGTTGCCCGGCTTGATGTCCCGATGCACCACCCCGATCCGGTGGGCGGCGGCCAGGCCGCTGGCCACCTGTGCGGTCAACCAGACCGCAGCCTGCCAGGGCAGCGGCCCGCCAGCCAGTCGGGCGGCGAGATTCTCCCCGTCGACCAGTTCGAGGACCAGAAACGGCACCACGTCGGTTTCGATGATCGCTGCCTCGCCGTAGTCGTACACCTGGGTGACGTGCGGATGCGTGATCCGGGCTGCGGCCTGAGCCTCCTTCCGACAGGCGGCCCGTACCGCTGGCGCGATCGGCGGCGTGAGCGCCTTCACCGCGACCGGTCGGCCGAGCAGTTCGTCGCTGGCCCGCCACACCTCGGACATCCCACCCAGCCCGATCCGGTCGACCAATACGTATCTCCGGTCGAGACGCAACCCAGGACCGAACACCATGGTCACAGTCTGTCCTGGTGCGTGTGTGGTTTGGTGCGGTTTTCTGGTTACCGACGGTGAGTTCCACCGGAGGATGTAATCCCGGCCGTCTCCCGCGCGGCCGGCCATGGGGCATCGTCTCTGTCAGATGGCGTTCTCCGAGATCACCCGTCGATACCAGTGTGCGCTCCGCTTGAGGATCCGCCGCTGCGTCGGGTAGTCGACGTAGACCAGCCCCCAGCGCTGCTGGTATCCCTCGGCCCATTCGAAGTTGTCCAGCAGCGACCAGACGTGGTAGCTCTCCACGTTGACACCGGTGCTGATCGCCCGATGCACGGCGGCGAGGTGATCACGGAGGAAGGCAACCCGGCCAGGGTCGTCCACCGAACCGTCCGCCGCCAACCGGTCCGGGGTGGGCAGACCGTTCTCGGTGATCGTGATCGGTACGGTGCAGTACTCCCGGTGCACCCGGGTGAGAACGTCGAACATGCCGTCCGGGTGGATCTGCTGCCAGTCCGCCTCCGAGGTCGGCCAGCGTCGGACCGTGCTGCCGTTCGCGGCGACGTAGAACGGGGTGTAGTACTGGACGGCCAGCAGGTCGATCGGCTCGGCGATGACATCGAGGTCACCGTCGTGGATCCCACCGGCCAGCCGGCTGGCCGGGCCGAGATCGGCAAGGACGTCCGCCGGGTAGCTGGCGAGGAAGATTGGGTCTAGGTACAGCCGGTTCTCGTAGCCGTCGTACAGGCGGGCCGCAGCGGCGGCGGCCGGGCTGCCGTCGGCGGGGTAGCAGGGATGCAGGTTGAGCGCCGGGCCGATCCGGCACGCGGCCCGCTCGGCGCGCAGCGCCTGTACGGCCAGGCCGTGCGCGAGTTGGAGGTGATGGGCGACCAGGTACGCCGCGTCCGCGTCCGGTCGGCCCGGTGCGTGATGCCCGCTGAGGTAGCCGTTCTGTACCACGGTCTTGGGCTCGTTGATCGTCAGCCAGATCGGGACCTCGCTGCCGAGGGCGTGGAACAGGATCTGGGCGTACTCGGCGAAGCGGTACGCGATGTCGCGCTGTTCCCAACCGCCGAGGTCCTGCAGCGCCTGTGGCAGGTCCCAGTGGAACAGGGTGGCCATCGGCTCGATGCCCCGCTCGACCAGCCCGGCGACCAGCCGGCGGTAGAAGTCCAGCCCGCGCTGGTTGGGCTGCCCGGTGCCGTCGGGCTGGATCCGTGGCCAGGAGATGGAGAACCGGTAGCTGTGCAGCCCGAGCTTGCGCATCAGGTCGAGGTCATGGCCGTACCGATGGTAGTGGTCGGCCGCGACATCGCCGGTGTCGCCGCTGCGGGTCCGACCGGGGGTGTGGCTGAAGGTGTCCCACACCGATTCGCCCCGGCCGTCCTCTTTGGCGGCACCTTCGATCTGGTAGGCGGAGGTCGCCGCGCCCCAGCGGAAGTTGTTGGGAAAGTGCAGACCGATCGGACGTTCGGGATCGCTGCGGTGGCGGACGGCCGGGTCGGCTCCGGTCACGCCGGCTGGGTCGGCTCCGGTGGTGCGCCCGGTGCCGGTGGCGCGGCCTGGATCGCCGCTCGCGGCGCGGACGGCGGAACGCTCGGCCCGGCGGTGCAGGTGTCGGCGGGACAGTACGGCCATCGGGCTCTCCTGACAGTGGTGTCCGATCCACTGCGGTGCGGCACGGGCGCGCGGATGCGCCGGTCAGGTGGCGCGGATGGGGGATCGGCGGTGGTGGAACCGGGTCGCGTCGGCCGGACGGCCGGACGGGGTGCCGGGTCGACCGATCTCCTGCCGGGTGCGGGGAAGTAGTGTGGGGACGGGGAGGGCAACCCCCGTCCCCACCATCAGTTGCTCTCACGCACGAGCGGTTTGGCGTCCAGGTCGTGCGTGACGCGCGGGAGCCGGGCCACGCGAGTGGCTCTGGATCCACCTCCTCTCCCGGGTGGTGTCTGCAACTGCCGGCGGAGTCCGGGCTGGCCCGCCGTCAGCTGTACGACCGGTAGCGGTGTGCTCCACCGGGGCGGCGGAGCACGGCAGGTACGGTGTACTCTCACGTGTTGCAACATCCATCGATGGAAGCGCTCCCATCGACGTTGGTTCTGGACTGTAGTCTCCGTCACGGGTTTGTGAAAGACCCAAAACGAGATCGAAACATGTTGGTGGCGTGAGTGAGTTCGTCCGCGCCTGACCTTCACTGGTGAATTGCCTGCTCAGCGTGAGTTCGTCTCGGGTCCGTGGTGGGTTGTCGAAGGTTGCCACTTGCTGCGGGAGCGCTCCCATGTAACACTGTCGACCATCGCAGGTGGGAGCCAGCAGACCACGCGACAGCGGCAGCCGAGGGCATCCGACTCCGTGTCGGTACGGCGCCACGCAGTGAACCGGAGCCGCCGGTCCGGCGCCCTCCGTCGTATGCAGACCCCGGTCCGGGACGGGTCGCACCCATCCGGCGCCTGGCGTCCGACGCGCTGCTCCACGACATCGCCCACCGCGCCCAAGGCGCCAAGCCGAGGTGCACCTCACTGCCTCGGCCTGGTTCGCGAGGAGAACCCCGCACATGAGATTGACCGCGACGAGACAACGGCTGGCAATGCTCGCCGCTGGCGTGATGGTCGTCGGAGGTGTCGCCGCCGTTCCCGGCGTCGCCAACGCGGCCACCGCCTGCGACGTCGTCTATTCGACCAACGACTGGAACAACGGCTTCACCGCCAACGTGACCATCGAGAACCTCGGTGATCCGCTCACCGGGTGGACCCTGCGCTTCACGTTCCCGGGCGGCCAGCGGGTCACCCAGGGCTGGTCGGCCAACTGGACCCAGTCCGGCAACGTGGTGACCGCGACCAACGCCGCCTGGAACGGAAACCTGGCCACCGGTCAGTCCACCAGCATCGGCTTCAACGGCTCGCACACCGGATCCAACCCCCGGCCAACCTCGTTCTCCATCAACGGCGTGACCTGTAACGGCGCGGCGGAGAACCAGCCGCCCACGGTTGGCTTGACGGTGCCGTCGGGGCCGTTCATCGCGCCGGCCGACGTCCCGCTGACCGCGACCGCCAGCGACCCTGACGGCACCATCGACCGGGTCGAGTTCTACCGTAACGGGCTGCTGGTCAACACCGACACGACCAGCCCCTACCAGTACGTCATGGAGGACCTGCCGGCCGGCAACTACACCGTGCAGGCTCGGGCGTACGACAACGCCGGCGCCAGCGCCACCGCCGAACGGTCGTTTACCGTCAACCCGGCCAATCCCGGTCCGACGCTGATCGCCACGCCCTCCTCGGTAAGTGTCGAAGAAGGCGGCAGTAACACCTTCAACCTGCGGTTGAACTCGGCTCCGACGAGCAACGTGCCGGTCAGCCTGGCGATCTCCGGCGACAACAGCATCACCCGGTCGCCGTCGTCGGTCACCCTCACTCCGGGCAACTGGAACACCGGGGCGACGGTCACCGTGTCGGCCGCCGAGGACAGCGACACGGTCAGCGGTACGGCCACGATCACCGCCACGGCGAGTGGTCTGGCACCACTGGCCATCGTGGTCACCGAGATCGACAATGACTCGCCTGGCGGCGACAACGAGTACATCGAGCGCTTCCTGGAGCAGTACGGCAAGATCAAGAACTCGGGGTACTTCAGCCCCGAGGGCGTGCCCTACCACTCCATCGAGACACTGATCGTCGAGGCCCCGGACCACGGCCACGAAACCACCTCCGAAGCTTTCAGCTTCTGGATCTGGCTGGAGGCCAACTACGGCCGGGTCACCGAGAACTGGGCGCCGTTCAACAACGCGTGGACCGTGATGGAGCAGTACATCATCCCGGGCACCGCCGACCAGCCGACCGCCGGTGTCCCCGGTACCCCGCAGTACGCTTCGGAGTACCTGCGCCCCGACCAGTACCCATCGCGGCTGAACCAGAACGTTCCGGTCGGCACCGACCCGCTGCGCAACGAGCTGCAGTCGGCGTACGGCACCGGCGAGATCTACGGCATGCACTGGCTGCTCGACGTGGACAACGTCTACGGCTACGGCCGCTGCGGTGACGGCACCACCCGACCCGCGTACATCAACACCTTCCAGCGCGGCCCGCAGGAGTCGGTCTGGGAGACCGTCCCGCAGCCGTCCTGTGACACCAAAGTGCACGGTGGCCCGAACGGCTACCTGGACCTGTTTATCGCCGAGGACAACGCCCCGGCTTCGCAGTGGAAGTACACCAACGCGCCGGACGCCGACGCCCGCGCCATTCAGGCTGCCTACTGGGCGCTCGTCTGGGCGGAGGAACAGGGCAACGAGAGCGCGGTCGCGGCCACCGTCGCGAAGGCCGCCCGAATGGGCGACTACCTGCGCTACGCGATGTTCGACAAGTACTTCAAGCAGATCGGCAACTGTGTCGGCCCGTCCAGCTGCCCGGCCGGTACCGGTAAGGACTCCGCGCACTACCTGATGTCCTGGTACTACGCCTGGGGTGGCGCCACCGACACCTCGGCGGCCTGGTCGTGGCGGATCGGCTCCAGCCACAACCACTTCGGCTACCAGAACCCGTTCGCCGCCTGGGCGCTGACCAACGTGCCGGAGCTGCGGCCGCGCGGCGCCACCGCGGTGCAGGACTGGACTGAAAGCTTCGACCGGCAAATGGAGTTCTACCAGTGGCTGCAGTCCGCTGAAGGTGCCATCGCCGGCGGTGCCACCAACAGCTGGAACGGCTCATACGCCCAGCCGCCGTCGGGCACCCCGACCTTCTACGGCATGTACTACACGGAGCACCCGGTCTACCACGACCCGGGCAGCAACGAGTGGTTCGGCATGCAGGTCTGGTCGCTGCAGCGGGTGGCCGAGGTCTACTACGTGACCGGTGACGCTCGGGCCAAGCAGATTCTCGACAAGTGGGTGCCGTGGGCCATCTCGCACACCGAGATCGGCACCGGCGGGGACTTCTCGATCCCGTCGACCATGGAGTGGAGCGGCGCGCCGGACACCTGGAACCCGGGCAACCCCGGTGCGAACAACAACCTGCACGTCGAAGTCGTCGGCACCGGTCAGGATGTCGGCGTTGCATCGGCGTACGCCCGGACCCTGATGTGGTACGCGGCTGCCTCCGGTGACACCGAGGCCCGCGACACCGCCAAGGGCCTGCTGGACGCGTTGTACGCCAACGCCGACGCGCAGGGCTCATCCACGGTGGAGACGAGGGGTGACTACCGTCGCTTCGACGACGTCTACAACGCCTCCACCGGGCAGGGTCTGTACATTCCGAACGGCTGGTCGGGCACCATGCCCAACGGCGACGTGATCGAGCCGGGCGCGAGCTTCCTGGACATCCGGTCGTTCTACCTGGACGACCCGGACTGGCCGAAGGTCGAGGCGTACCTCAACGGTGGGCCGGAGCCGGAGTTCCGCTACCACCGGTTCTGGGCACAGGCTGACCTGGCGATGGCCTACGCCGACTTCGGTCACCTGTTCCCGGACAACTGAGACCGGTGTCCGGGTGGGCGGCCGGCCCCGCCCGCCCGGACACCTTCACCACGATTCATCACCTGAACCGACACCGACGTACCACCGTCCCACCAAACGGTTCGACACCGCCTGACGGTGCCGAACCACCGCAGACGGCCTGATACCCACGGTCAGGCCCGCCCGTGGTGGGTCGGCCGGGATTGGCCAACGCAGCGATCCCGGTCGGCCCACCACACCCTTGTGTTCGTCGGCTGAGGTCAGCCCCGGTAGCACCGCCAGCTGTACGCGTCCCGACGACTGCCGACCTCGGCGATGACCGGCTCGCCGTACCGACCGGCGCAGGCCCGGCGGACGTCGAGATCCCGGTCATGACGGGTCCAGGGCCGGACGCATTCCCAGTCGGTGCCGTTGTCCGGCCAGTCGCGCGGCCACGCCATCCACTCGCCGCCGTGCTCCTGTTTGCAGTAGCTGTCCAGCATGCCTCGGAGATCGTCGCTGTTGTCCGGGCCGAGCAGCTCCGGCTCGCCGCCCCCGGGCGGAGCGGCGCTGGACGCCGGCGGGTCCTCCGACGGGGGCGGGGGAGGGGGAGGGGCGGGGTCGGACGCGGGCTGTTCGGGGGGCACGGCCGGCGGTTCGGCCTGCCGCACCTCGGGTGACTCCCCGCCGTCGCCGTTCCCGGCGGCCGGCGAGGTGTCGGTGACCTCCGGCGTGACGGTCGCGGCCGGGGCGCTGCCCGCCGTCGCGGTCGGCGAGCCCGTCGAACTCGCCGGGCTCCACAACAGTCCGTTGCCGGAGACGAACGGTGCCGAGCACAGCAGCGCCACCGCGGCGACCGAACCGGCGGCCACCACCCAGCCGTACCGGCGGGCCAGCGCGATGAACCGGTCCGGCTCGTCCGGTGGCGCGGTCGCTGCCGGTCCTGGCAGGGTTCCCGTCGGTCCCGGCCCGGTGCCGGCCGCTCCCGCTGACGGTTGTGCCGATTCCGCTGCGGTGCCGGTCGGTCCAACCGGTGGTTGTGCCGGGCCGGCGGGCCGGTTCGCGTCGGCGGCGTCGGCAGCGGGATGGACGGCCGCAGGGCGGACCACCGGCTGCTCGACCGTCGGTTCGTCGAACGCGTCAGCCTGGCGGTCCGCGGCCCGACGGCCCCGGCGAGCCGTGGCGCTCGACGGCTGGACGATCGGCTGCTCGACCGTTGGCTGCTCGACCGTTGGCTGCTCGACCGTTGGTGCGTCCGGAACCCTCGGGCCCGGCGGCCGGCCACCGGGCAGCGCGTTCAGCTCGACGGTCGGCTGCGTGAGGGCACTGTCCGCAGCGGAGTCGCTGCGAATGGTGCCGCGAGCGGAGTCAGCAGGTTTCTCGGCCACGGAAACGTCTGCCTCCTTGTGCGGATGCGGTCGGGACAGCGTGTCACTCTAGTCACATCCGTACCGGCCCCGGGTCGTACGGGAGGCCGATTCGTCACCGTAGGTCGGCCGGTAACGGATGGCGTATCCCCGGGTGTCCAGCCGGAAGCGACCGGCGGAGCACCCACCAGCTCACCGCCAGGCAGGCGGCGACCAGCGGCCAGGTCAGCGCGACCCGTAAGGCGGCCAGCGCCATCACCTGGTCGGCGAGATAGAGCGGGACGAAGACGGCCACCCGGGTCACGTACTGCCCCACCCAGACCCAGCTGGCCCGACCGTATGCGCGCAGCAGCGCCGGGTCCCGGCGCCACCGGGTGCGTTGGCCCAGCACCGCGCCCACCACCACGCCGAGCAGCGGCCACCGTACGACGATGCTGAGCACCCAGGCCAGTGCGCTCGCCGCGTTGGACAGCAGCTGCAGCAGGAAGTAATCGGACGCCCGACCGGTGCGCAGCGCGATCACCGCGGCGACGCAGACGGCGATCAGCCCGATCAGCACCGACCGGGGCCGGTCGCGACGCCACAGGCGTACCCCGGCGATCACCACACCGACCGCGACCGCGCAGTACACGCCGACCCAGATTGACTCCCCGCCGGCCACCCATCCGACGCCGTACGCCACCGCCGGCAGCGTGGCGTCGATGGCGCCCCGTCGCCCGCCGAGCAGCTGCGCGAGTGACTCCGTCTGGGTGTCGCCCGATGTCCCGGTCACCGTCCGCCTCCCGCCGCCGTCCTTAGGTAAGGCTAACCGCTCCCTGTGGTGTCGGCGGTGGCGGCTGTCCGCCGGCGACCGTCCCAGCGCAGCGGACCGGGGTGCAGCGACCAGACCAGCCGCTGCCACCACGGCCGCCGGGCACGTAGCGCCGCCACCCAGACGGTGGCGTAACCACCGGCGCGCCGGGCCTGCTCGTCGTCGGTCTGCCCCGGTGCGAAGCTGGCGAGGTTGACCAGCTCGGCCAGCGGGTCGAGCCGGGGCAGCGCCGCACCGTCCGGCAGCGCCCGACCGTGTCCGGCCACTTCGCTGGCGGACATGTGCACCCCGGCCGGGTGACCGGCCAGCCGGAGCGCGTCGAGCACCTCGAGCCAGGCCCCGCAGATCCGGTGCGCGGGTAGGCCGCTGTCGAGTCGCCGGTCGCGTAGCCGGCGACGCAGCAGCAGGACGACGCCGATCCATCCGGCGGCGCCGGCTCCGGCCACCGTCGCCGCGACGACGCCGAGCAGCCAGCCAGCCGGCCGGCCACCCGGCGGTGCGGAGGCCACTGGCGGCGGAGTCGACGGCGGCGGGTCGACCGTCGGTAGCGCGGACGGCTCGACCGGCGGCGGCTCGTCCGGTGCCGGCCGGAACTCCTCCTCGATCGGGCGCGGCGCGCTGTCCGGTCGGGGCAGCGGATCGAACGGCACCCAACCGACACCGGAGAAGAGCACCTCCGGCCAGGCCACCGCGTGCCTGCCGTGCACCGACGCGTCGCCGGACGGCACCACGAACCCGACGACCACCCGGGTGGGCAGCCCCATCAGCCGGCCGAGCAGCGCGTAGGCGGCGGCGAACTGCTCGGAGGTGCCCCGCTGGCCGCCGGCGTCGCGCGGCCCGAAGAGGAAGAAACCCAGATTCGGGTACGCGTGCCCGCTCGGCGCGTCGGCGACAAGGTGGTAGTGGTCGGCGAGGAACTGCTCGACGGCCAGCGCCCGCTGGTACGGCGCACCGTTGTCCCGGGCGAGCTGCTGGGCGAGCCGACGGATCTCCGCGGGCACCCCGTCGGCCACCCGCAGGGTCCGGGCAACCGACTCCCCGGCCGGCACGTCTGCGGTGGTCAGCGCGTTCAGCGGTGGTCGACGCGGCACCGAGTCGACGGCGTACGTGACGCCGGGAGTGAGACCCTCGGGGTGCAGCAAGGTGCTGCTGGCCCGGTCGTAGGCGACCCGGACGCCGTCGACCCGTACCGGGGCGGTGATCGCGGGTAGTAGCCGGCCGGACAGCTCGGCCACGGTGATCTCCTGGCGTACGGCGTCCGTTGACGACGCGTCGGTTCGCGACGCCGCAGCGTCCTCGACCGGCGGCAGCACCCGGCCAGCGTTGCGATAGGTCCCGCCGACCCGCCAGGTGATGCCGTCGTAGTCGTGCAGCACAGCCAGGGTCAACCGCAGCGCGCCGTCTCCGGTCGGACGCGGGCCGGCCCCAGCAGCTCGTCGCCCGTCCACCGTCGAGACCAGCGACGCGCCGACCCGCAGGTCGAACAGCGGCTGGTCGGGATTGAGCGCCCAACCGGAGATCCTGATCAGGGGATTCTCGTCGAGAATTTCCACCTGCGGCGGTGCGACGTAGCGGCGTGGGTCGACGTCGGTCGTCGCGATCCGGGCCACCACCCACGGGGCGCTCACCACCACCAGCAGCAGTACGGTGGCCGCGCCGGCCAACGACACCGCCGCCGTCCGCAGCCGTACCGCCGTCAGCGCGCCACCACCGCCACCGCTGCCCGGCCCGGCCGGCTGGTCGACCGTTGCCGCTGGCTCGCTCGGCCGGGCAGCGGGCACCGGTGCCGCGGTGACCAGCAGCCCGACCGCCGCCGCCGCGACGAACAGCAGCGCCGGCCACCGGGCCGGCTCGGCGTTCGGCCCGACCACGAACGCGGCCGCGCCGAACAACAGCAGCGGCGGTAGGCAGCCGAGCAGCATGCGCCGGGCCCGTACCGCGAGCTCGGTCGCGGTGAAGCCGGCGAGCCAGCTGGCCACGACCGGAACCACCACCGTGTCCGGCACCGCCTCCATCGGGATCATCGCGGTCAGCAGCCGGGGAACCCCGTTCGCGGCGGCATCGGCGAGTAGCCGGGTCACTGGGCCGGTCAGCTCCGCCCGGTCCGCCGTCCACCATCCGGCCGCCAGCAGGTAGCCAGCCATCAGCACGACCGACAGCGGCGCCACCTGCCAGTTCGGTAGCCGCCGGGCGAACGTGCCGACCAGCACCGCCGCTGAGCCGGCGCCGGCGATCAGCCAGCCGGCCGCCGCCCCGTCGTAGATCCGGCCGAGCAGGACCGCTGCTGACCCGGTCATCGCGATCAGCGCCGCCGCCACCGCGCCGAGACGCGCCAGCCTGGTCGTCCGATCTCTGGTCACCGGTCACCTGCCGCATCCCAGCCGGCGGCGAAGCCGACCCCGTCGTCCGCTTCGACGAACAGCACGCCGGCCAGCCCGGTCGGGGCGCCCACCGCCGGTGCCCCGACCGCCGACGGGTCGACGGCACCGGTGATTCGGCCGACCAGAACGCTCGCGAATACTGCGCGCAGCCCACCGATACGGGCGACCGCGTCCGGATCGCCGGTGCCTGCCAGATAGATCAGGGTGTCGCCGGGTCGTTGCTGACGCAGCTGGTCGCAGACCTGTCGGACCGGGTCCCCGCCGGTCAGCCGGTTGGTACCGGCCAGCGTGACCTCGGCCAGCCGGTCCAGCGGGTGCCGACTCGGCGTGTCGTCCGGCGGCGGCTGGTCGACGACCATCTGCAGCAGCACCGGAAGGTCGGCCCGGGTCGCCGCATCGACCACCGACGCCGCCGCCTCGCAGGCCGACTCGAACGTCGCCGACGCCCCGTCGGCCTGGTCGTGGTACGCGGCCGTCCGGTTGTCCAGCAGCACCACCATCCGGGGCAGACTGGTGTCGACGTGTTCCCGCACCATCAGCTGGCCGATCCGGGCGCTGGTCCGCCAGTGCACCCGGCGCAGTTCGTCGCCGACGACGTACTCCCGCAACGAGTCGAAGGTGATGCTGCCGTGCGGCACCCGGTCGATCTGGCCGTCCAGGCTCCGGGCGATCCCGGCCGGCACCGCACGCAGCGGATGCACCTGTGGGCGGATCCATACCCGTACCGGTTCGCCGTCCGCCCGTGCCACGGCGACTAAACCGAACGGGTCGCGGCGGAGCACCCGCAACGGGCCGACCGGGAGCACACCCCGGCGATTGGTAGGTACCGGATAGCGCACCGTGGTCGTGGCGCCGGAGCGCAGCTGGGTCAGCGGCACCGGAATCCACCGCCGGCCGCACCGCTCCTCGGCGAGGACGCTCGCCACGCCCCACCGCCGCAGGTTGCCGACCTGCAACGTCACGGTGCACGCGTCGCCGCGGTTCACCCGGTCAGGTTCGACGGTACGGCGTACCCACAGCCGGGGCTGCCACAGCGCGTAGCCGGCCGCGTAGCCGACCACCGTCAGCCCGGCGGTGCCGAGCAGTGCGAGCTCCGGATAGCCGAGCACGGACCCGACGGCGGTGAGCAGGGCGGCGGTGACGCCGAGGCCGAGACAGCGGGCGGTGACGTTCATGGGTCGGCGGCTCAGGCCCCGGCCGCTGCCGGCTGGCCGGCCGGTAGCGGCACCGGGACCGACCGGACCACGTCGGCGAGCACCTCGGCCGCCGTGACGCCACGCAGTTGGGCGTCCGCGGTGAGCAGCAGCCGGTGCGCGAAGATCGGCTCCAGCAGGGCCTTCAGATCCTCGGGCAGCACGAACCCCCGGCCGCCGATCAGCGCGTACGCGCAGGCCGCCCGGGTCAGCGCGATCACCCCGCGTGGACTGACCCCCACCCGGATCTGCGGGTGTGTCCTGGTCGCGGCCGCCAGCCGCACCGCGTACCCGTACAACGGGTCGGCGATGTGCACCCGCTGCGCCAGCTGGATGAGCTGGCCGACGGTGGCTGTGTCGGTCACCGGGTCGAGCGCCTCGGGGGACCGCAGGGTGGCCCCGCGCAGCACCTCGATCTCGGTCTGCTCATCGGGGTAGCCGACCGACAACCGGACCAGGAACCGGTCCAGCTGGGCCTCCGGCAACCGGTAGGTGCCGTCCATCTCGACCGGGTTCTGGGTGGCCACCACCAGGAACGGCCGGGGCACCGGATGCCGGACGCCGTCCACGGTGACCGTGCGTTCCTCCATCACCTCCAGCAGCGCCGACTGGGTCTTCGGCGAGGCGCGGTTGATCTCGTCGGCGATGACGATGTTGGCGAACACCGGGCCGGGATGGAACTCGAACCCCTGGGTGGACTGGTTGAAGATGGTCACTCCGGACACGTCGGCGGGCAACAGGTCGGGGGTGAACTGGATCCGACGCCAGTGGCCGTGCACCGTCGCGGCAACGGCCCGTGCCAGCGTGGTCTTGCCCACCCCGGGCACGTCCTCCAGCAGGACGTGGCCCTGCGCGAACAGGGCCGTCAGGGTCAGTCGCACCACCTGCGGTTTGCCCAGCACCACGGTGGAGATCTCCCCGGCCAGTCGGGCGGCGGTCGAGGCGAAGCCGGTCACCTCGTGGGACGTCAGCGGGGTGGTCGTGGTCACTGCGGCTGGTCTCCTCGCCAGGGTGGATCGGTGGCTGTCCGGGTGGGCGTTGTCAGCAGGTGGGCAGCTGATTCAGGTCGTCGCCGCCGGCCAGGTTCAGCCAGGCCCACGGGATGTAGTTCTTCCCGCTGTACTCCACCCGGATCCACCAGGTGCTGGCCTTGCCGCCGTTGTAGATCCAGGCGTCGACGTGTCCGCCCTGGCGGCGGCACAGCGCGGTGAGTCGGGTGCCGTCGGGCACCCAGCCGACCTGACTGCTGTTGTCCTGCTCCGGAACGGAGAAGATTTCATTGCCGTTGCGTCCGGGAACATCGTCGTCGCAGTAGGTGCGTTGCTCACCGTCCGGGCCGTTGACGCAGGTGGCGGTGCCGTACAGGTCCGCGGTCGCCCGGCTGTGGGTGGCGGTGCCGGTGCCGGCCGCGTTGCTGGCCCGGACGGTGAACCGGTAGGACCGTCCCGGGTAGAGTCCGTCGACCCGGATGCTGTCGCAGCTGCCGGTGACGGGGGCCGCGCCCTCGGCCGCCGCGCTGCAGGTGACGTTCCCGCCGCCGGCATCCACCGAGAAGCTCAGGGTGACCGAGTTGGTGCCGGCGGTGGCACCGGTGACGGTAACCTTCGGCTCGGCGACGGTACGGGCCGTGGTACTCACGGCCGAGCCCTCCCCGGCCTCGTTGACCGCATGCACCGAGACCGTCACGTCGGCTCCGTCGCCCAGCCCGGTCACGGTGACGGCGGTGCCGTCGGACACCTCGGTGCGCTGGTCGCCGGCGGTCACCACGTATCGGGTGATCGGCCGCCCATTGTCCGGCGCTGGCGACCAGCCGACCCGGAGTGCTCCCCGTTGGTCGGCGACGGTGGTCGCCTCGACGGCCGCCGGCTCGCCCGGGGTTGTATAGGGCACCACCGAGTTGCTCAACGGTGACGCTGTGGAGTTGGCTCCCTGGTCGCTGACCGCGACGACGGTGAACGCGTACTGCCTGCCGTAGTCGAGTGACCCGGGCGCGAGGACCAGCTCGGTGCCGGCGACGTCGCCGACCGGCGCCGTGGCCTCGGCCGAGACCGCGGTGACCGTGTAGCCGCCGATGACGTTGCCCTGGCCGTCGGCGGCCGGCCAGCTCACCGCGACCGAGCCGTCCGCGCGGGCCTGCGCGGTGACGTTCGCCGGGGCGTCGGGCACCTCGGCGGTGGGGACGACCGGGTTGGACTCCCGATCGGGACCCGCGCCCTCGGCGTTGACCGCATGGACCGAGAACCGGTACGTCTCGCCGTTGACCAGCTCGGTGACCTCGAACGACCGTTGGTTGGCTCCCACCTCGAAGCTGCGGCCGTCGCCGGTGACCACGTACCGCTGGATGCTCGAGCCGTTGTCCGCGGCCGCCTGCCAGCTGACCCGCACGGTGGTGTCGCCGGCCGCCGCGCTGACCGCGCGTGGCGCATCCGGTCGGCCGACCGTCGGCTCCGGTGGTGGTGGCGGTGGTGGTGGCGCCGGCGGTGGATCACCGCCGAGGATGTCGTTGGCGTACTTGTCCACCTGCCGTACCTCGTGGGCGTCGGTGACGACCCGGGCGGTGGCCGCGTCGGGCGCGTTGATGAACAGGTGGTTCTCCCGGACCTCCAGGTCGAGCGGGCCGCTGGTTTCGGTGACGTCGATCGACGGGAGCAGTGCTCCCGCTCCGTCGAACGCGAAGATCTCCCGGCTGCGTTCGTCGGCGCAGTAGACCCGGCCCGCCCAGCTGACGGCGGGACGTAGTGCGGATCCGCTGCCCGGCACCGACAGCTGCCGGACCTCGTCGTCGTCGACCAGGACGATGCGTCGCCGCTCGGGAACGGTGACCGCGACCAGGCTGCCGGTCGTGCGGGCCGGCAGAACGCCCGAACCGTCCAGGTCGAGCGGCACCTCGCGGCGGTCCCCGCCGCGCAGCAGGGTCAGCGCGCCCGCTGTCCGGTTGAGCACCGCGACGCCGTCGTCGAGTGCGGAGATGGTCAACTCGTTGCTGGGCGGGGCGACCGGCACGGTCCGGACTCGGGCCGGCCCGGCGGCGGCATCGGCGGCGTCCGTTTCCGGCTCGGTAGCGGCTGGCCGGGGGATCGATGAGTCGAAGACGGACTCCGCCACGCCCTGCGCCGGGTCGCTCGGCAGCGGCGCGGCGGTGATCGCCGAGACGGTGCCCTCGCTCGGCACTGCGATCCACAGCCGACCCGCGCCGTCGAAGTGTCCACCGGCGATCCCTGGCGGGTAGCGCACCGGGTCGCCGACGGGCTGCAGCGACCTGGGGTCGATCTGACGAACCACGCCTTGGACTGCGTCGATGATGAAGGCCGCGTCGCCTTGCATCGCCACGCTCACCCCGAGCCCGGTCGTGCTCTGGACTGTCGCGCCGACCTGCAACGTGGCGAGATCGAGCGAGCTGACCTTGCCGGTTGCCAGCTCGCGCAGGATCAGGAACTGGTCCGTCTGCGCCACCTGAGTCTGGCGGCCCTGGGCGTCGGCGACCTCGACCCGGGTGTCAACCCGCCCGGTGAGCCCGTTGACCCTGGCCAGCTCGCTTCGGGCGGAGCTCCACAACCACGAACTCGCGTCGTAGCCGGCCGCCGCGTGGTCGGCCGCGCCGAGCCCGAGCACGGTCAGCCCCATTCCGACGACGAGCGCGGTGACCGTGCCGACAGTTACCAGCGTGCCGCGGCCGCGTCGGCGCCGGCTGTCGGGTCCGGCGCTCTGCCGTGTGCCGCCGTCGTGTGTGTTGCCGTCGCCCGTGGTGACCACAGTAGGTCGCCTTCCGCCCGTCGGTCGTCTGATGTCCGTCGTCCGTATCGCCGGCCGAAGCCGCCCCCGACACCCGGCCGGAGGCCATCCTATGGGGCCGTCACGCTCACCGGAAACTGCTCTGGCAGTCCCTGTGGACAACGTCGGACGGGATTACCGAAGAACTGCTCGGAGATTCATGTTTCCGCTGATCAACACCGAGTTCGTCGACTAGTCCGGATCGGCTGTCCGACGGTCGGTGCAGACCTGGTCCGAGGGGACGTACTCGTCGGCGGAGTAGACGGCGAGCACCGCGAAACAGTAGTCGAGTTCGGGATTCAACCCGTTCACGGTGAATACGGTCTGACCGGGATTGACCGTGGCGAGTGCGCCGAGTTGCTGTCCGCTACGACCACTTGCGACGATGAACGGCACCGTTCCCGCGGTCGGGTCGGACCAGGTCAGCGTCACGGCCGTGGTGTCGTCGGTCAGCCGCAGGGCGGTCGGCGGGTCGCCGACCGCAGTGGGGTCGGACCCTGGACGTTCCGGTCCGGTCGGTGTGGTGGCTCGTCCGTCGAGCAGGACGGTGACGCCCACGATGACCACGACCACGGCGGCGATGACCGCTGCGGCCGCGGCGCCGACCGCGACGACGACCGGTAGGGACTGCGGCGGTGCCGAAACGCCCGCGGCCGGTCCGGTCACGGCGGTGGACAACGGCGGCGGCCGATCGGCGGCGGTCGTTACCTCCCGGCCGGAAACCGGGGGTGCCGGTGCCGGCGGTGTCGGCCGGGTGGGCGGTACCGGTCGGGTCGGCAGGTCTGGCTCGCGCTGCGCGGCGGTGGGAGCCGGATCGACCGCGGCGACCGACGGGCCGGCCAGGTACTCCCGGGCCGCCCGGACCTGCCAGTGGTCATCACCGAGCTGCGCCGGGCCGGCGGCGGCGACCCGGGCGAAGTTGCGGCGGGCCTCATGCCGGTTGCCCAGTTCTTCGGCGAGCGTCGCGAGCTCGTACGCGATAGCCAGCATGACCGGCTCCCGGTCACCCAACCGTAGTTCGCCTGCTGCCAGCGACTCCTCCAACAGCCGTCGGGCGGCTGTTGGGTCGCCGGCCTCACGTTGAAGGCGGGCCAGCAGGTGCGCGGTCCACAGGACCTCTGGTTCGTCTGTGCCGAAGGCGTCGCGGGCCGAATCCAGCGCCCGCAGCAGGTATTCGCACGCGCCGGCGAGGTCCCCGCCAGCACGCATGGCGGCCGCGTTGTCGCGGACACCGACGAGGAGGGAAGGCTGGGCCACCTCGCCATGCTGCCGGGTGCCGTCGGTCCACCCGGCCCCGGGGTACCGAACGGCATCGTCGAGGAGCTGGATCCAAGCGTACGAATCCATTGCCTGACCGTCCGGTGTGACCTGAGTTACCGGACCGCTTCGGGGCTGGCCTGGTTGCCGGTTGCCGTCGGAAGTCGGGCAGTTGCCCTGGTTCTGCCCGCACCAAGTCGGCGTTATTGATCGGCAGAGTTCACACGGTCGTAACTGGTTGCCGCTAAGTTTCTCCGCAGGGTGACATAGATTGATGCAAAATATTCGCTCTGAGCTGCCGCAACGGTGGATCCTCCGGCGGACAGCTTCGAATGCGGGACCACTGCTCACGAAGCGGGAGTCTGATGAGTACTGCAGTCGACATGCGTGACCTGGTGATCGCCTACACCCCCTGCGGCGAGATCGAGTCGAGCCCACGCATCGCCAGCGCGGTCCGCCGGGGCGGCGGCACCGGCGTGCTCGACCTGGCCGGAACCCGGCCACAGGTCCTGCGCGCCGTGGAGCAGTTGGCCGCCTGGTCGGACGGGCCGATCGCGGTCCGCGTACCGGCGAGCTGTCCGGCCTCGGTGGACGACCTCGAACGGCTCGCCCCCGGCCGGGTGGAGCTGGTGGTCGTCACCGGCGAGCTGCCATGGGACCTGTCCGAACTGGTGACCCGCTACCGCGTTCTCGTCGAGGTGACCAGCCTCGCTGCGGCCCGGACCGCAGCGGCGGCGGGTGCGCACGGGCTGATTGCCCGCGGCATGGAGTCCGGTGGCGAGGTCGGCGAGCTGAGCACCTTCGTCCTTGTCCAGCAACTCACCGCCGCCGACCTGGGCGTGCCGGTCTGGGCGCTGGGCGGGATCGGGCCATACACGGCCGCCGCCTGCGTGCTGGGCGGGGCCGCCGGTGTGGTGCTGGACAACCAGCTAGCCCTGATGCCCGAGTCGGACCTGCCGGCCGACGTACTGACCGCTATCCGGCGGATGGACGGCTCGGAGAGCGTCCTGCTCGACGGATACCGGGGGATCCCACGGGCTCCGCGTCGGCCGGGCGCGGCCGGTGTCCCGGCCCGCGCCGACCTGCTGCCGGTCGGCCAGGACGGCTGGCTGGCCGCCGAGTTCGTCGGCCGCTGGTCCGATGCCGCGGCTGCGGTCCGTGGCATCCGCGAGTCGATCGTTGACGCGGCGACCGACGCCGCTGCGGCCGAGGTGCTGCGCTCCGGCGGTCCGTTGGCCCAGGACCTCGGCCTGCGGGTGCCGGTCGCGCAGGGCCCGATGACCCGGGTCAGCGACGAGGCCGGCTTCGCCGCAGCAGTCGCCGCCGACGGGGCGCTGCCGTTCATCGCGTTGGCGCTGGCCACCGCCGAACGCACCGAGGAGATGCTCACCGACACCGCCGCCTGCATCGGCGGACGTCCCTGGGGCGTCGGAGTGCTCGGCTTCGCGCCCGAGGAGATCCGCGCCGCCCAGCTCGACGTGATCCGGCGGATCCGGCCGGACTTCGCCATCATCGCCGGGGGCCGCCCACCACAAGCCAGGGAACTGGAACGGGAAGGGATTCGGACCTTCCTGCACGTGCCGTCACCGGGGCTGCTGCGCCAGTTCCTGCGCTCCGGTGCCCGCCGGTTCATCTTCGAAGGCGCCGAGTGCGGCGGCCACATCGGCCCCCGGGCCAGTTTTCCGCTGTGGGAGGCGCAGCTCGCCGTACTCGCCGAGCACCTCGCCGGTGCGACACAGGAAGAGGCCGCCGAGATCCAGATCTTCTTCGCCGGCGGCATCCACGATGACCGGTCGGCGGCCATGATCGCCGCGATGGCCGCCCCGCTGACTCGGCGAGGCGTCCGGGTAGGGGTGCTGATGGGCACCGCCTACCTGTTCACCGCGGAGGCCGTCGCGCACGGCGCGATCCAACCAACCTTCGCCCGGATGGCCCGGGAAGCGACCCGGACCGCGTTGCTGGAGACCGCACCGGGACACGTGACCCGGTGCCTGCAGAGCGACTTCGTCGACGACTTTCACGCGCTGCGAGCTGAGCTCGAGTCCGCCGGCCTGGAGAACCGCCAGGTGTGGGAGCACCTCGAGCTGCTCAACGTGGGCCGGCTGCGGATCGCCAGCAAGGGTAAGCGGCGCGACGGCGACGCGCTGGTGGCCGTCGACGAGGCGGCCCAGCTCAGCGAGGGCATGTTCATGGCCGGCCAGGTTGCGGTGCTGCGGGAGCAGGAGACCACTGTCGCGGCGCTGCACGGTACGGTCACCGATCAGGCGGTCGCCTTCCACACCGCCCGGTCCCAGCGGCTGCAGGCCGACTGGACCCCGGCCGAGCCGGAGGTGCCGGCGGAGCCGCTGGACATCGCCATCGTCGGCATGGCGTGCATGCTGCCGAACTCGCCGGACCTCGCTGCGTTCTGGCGTACCGTGCTGGACGGCGCCGACGCTGTCACCGAGGTGCCACCGCACCGGTGGAACCCGGACATCTACTACGCGCCCGAGGTCGGACCCGGTCAGACCGGCCGGTACAGCGTCTCGAAGTGGGGTGGCTTCCTCGCCGAGGTCCCGTTCGACGCCATCGGGTACGGGATTCCGCCGTCCGCCCTGGCCAGCATCGACCCCACCCAGCTACTGGCCCTGGAGGTCTCCCAGCGGGCCCTCGTCGACGCCGGCTACACCCCCGGCAGCGACGGGGTGGACCACTCCCGTACCGGGGTGATCTTTGGAGCCGAGGCCGGCAGCGACATGGGGCACGCGCAGACGCTGCGGACCATGCTGCCGGCCTACCTACCGGAGGTTCCCGGTGAGCTGGACGAGCAGCTGCCGACCGTCACCGAGGACTCGTTCCCCGGCATCCTGGCCAACGTCATCGCCGGTCGGGTCGCGAACCGGCTCGACCTGGGCGGCCCCAACTACACCGTCGACGCGGCCTGCGCCTCGTCGCTGGCCGCCATGGACGCCGCCTGCAAGGAACTCGCCAGCGGCGGCAGCGACCTGATGATCTGCGGTGGTGCCGACCTGCACAACGGCATCAACGACTACCTCATGTTCACCTCGGCGCACGCGCTGTCCCCGACCGGGCGGTGCCGTTCGTTCGACAGCGCCGGTGACGGGATCGCGCTCGGCGAGGGCGTCGCGGCCGTCGTGCTCAAGCGACTGTCCGACGCGCAGCGCGATGGCGACCGCGTCTACGCGGTGGTCAAAGGACTCGGCGGGTCCAGCGACGGACGGGCCCTGGGCCTGACCGCGCCCCGGGCGGCCGGCCAGCGGCGGGCCCTGGACCGCGCGTACCGGCAGGCCGGGGTGTCGCCGGCGCAGGTCGGCCTGATCGAAGCACACGGCACCGGCACGGTGGTCGGCGACCGTACCGAGCTGGAGACGCTGACCACGGTGTTCAGCGAGGCGGGTGCCACGCCCGGCAGCTGCACCCTCGGGTCGGTCAAGTCGCAGATCGGGCACACCAAGTGCGTGGCCGGTCTGGCCGGTCTGATCAAGGCCACGCTCGCGCTGTACACCGGGGTCCGGCCGCCCACCCTGCACGTGACCCGGCCCAACCCGGCCTGGCACCCCGAACGGAGCCCGTTCGCCTTCGAGACCTCGGCGCGGCCCTGGGCGGCACCGGCCCGCGAACGCGTCGCCGGGGTCAGCGCCTTTGGGTTCGGCGGCACCAACTTCCACGCGGTGCTCAGCGCCTACGCCGACGCACCCGAACCGCGACACGCCCGCGACGAATGGCCGGCCGAGCTGTTCTGCTTCCGGGCCGGCGACCGGGCCGGCACCCACCAGGCGATGCGGGTACTACTGGACACCATCGACACCCGCGACGCCCTGGGCCGGCGTTGGCGGTTGCGCGACCTCGCCGCCGCCCAGTCCCGCCAGGCTGAGAACCGGTCCGGCCCGGTGCAGGTCGCCATCGTCGCCAGTGACCTTGACGATCTGGCCGGATTGCTGAGCCGGGCGATCGCCGGCGAGCACGATCCGGCGCGTGGGCTGTTCCAGCCGGCTGAGCCACCGGGCGCGGACGGTAAGGTCGCCTTCCTCTTCCCGGGCCAGGGCAGCCAACGCCCGGGCGCGTTGGCCGACCTGTTCGTCAGCTTCCCCGAGCTGCGGCGGTTCCTAAGCATCGGCCGTGACTACGTCGAACCGCTCTTCCCACCGGCCGCGTTCGACCCCGAGTACGACCGGGGTCAACAGGACAGGGTCCGGGACACCCGGATCGCCCAGCCGGTGCTCGGCATCGGTGGGCTCGCCGTGCACCACCTGCTCGGTCGGCTGAACATCCGGCCGGACCTGGCCGGCGGGCACAGCTACGGCGAACTGGTGGCGCTGTGCGTCGCCGGCGCATTCGAGGATCGGACACTGCTCGAGCTGAGTCGCCGGCGCGCCGACGCGATCCTGACGGCCGCTGGCAACGATCCCGGCACGATGGCCGCAGTGGCGGCCACCGCCGAGCAGATCGGTGAGGTGCTGTCCGGGGCCGGGCTGGCCGGTCAGGTGGTGCTCGCCAACCACAACGGCCCGCGGCAGGTGGTGGTCTCCGGCCCGACCCCGGCGGTGCGTCGCGCGGTATCCGTACTCAAGGAGAAAGGTCTGTCTGCCCGGCCGATCGCGGTGGCCTGTGCGTTTCACAGCCCGGTGGTCGCCGACGGCGTCACCGCCTTCAGATCCATCCTCGACGGTCATCCGGTGGCTGCCCCCAGCCTCCCTGTCTGGTCCAACCGCACCGCCCAGCCCTACCCGGGTGGTGCAGACCAGATCCGCGACGAACTCGCCGCGCAGATCGGCGCCCCGGTGCGGTTCGTCGACCAGATCGAAGCGATGTACGCCGCCGGAGCCCGCGTCTTCGTCGAAACCGGTCCCGGCCAGGTACTCACCCGGCTGGTCGACGCCGTCCTGGGTGAGCGCCCTCACGTGGCGGTGGCCTGCGCCGGTCGGCGGGCGGACGGACTACGTGGCTTTCTCTCCGCCGTCGCCGAACTGGCCTGCGCCGGGGTCCCGGTGCAGACCGACTGGCTCTACCGCGGCCGGCGAGTTGCCGAGATCGCGTCCGCCCCGCCGCCGTCGCGTCCGGTCTGGACAGTTGACGGGCAGCTGGTACGCGACCAGCATGGCCGGCCGCTGCCCGGCGGCATGACGCCTCCCCGACAAATCAAGGAGCTGTTGATGAGTGCATCCACCGAGGCCGGAAACGGTCGTGGTCTCGGCAACGTGTCCGGCAACGGGCATAATCCAAGCAACGGGCATGGCAACGGTGTGGCCCATGTGCCCGGCAACGGGATCAGCCACCTCCCAGCTGCCGATGCCGGGGTCCGGCCCGTCCCCGCAGCCGGCTACCGGGACGGGCGCGACGAACTGATCAGCGAGTTTCTGCGAACGAGTCGGGAACTGATCGCCTCCCAGCGGGACGTGATGTTGGCGTACTTCGGGGAGCAGCCCCCGGCCGGCAACGGGTGGGTCGGGCCTGCGGCATATCCGTCGGTGGTGGCTCAGCCGGCGATCGCCGCGCCGAGCAGCTACCCCGAGGTGTCCGCGCCGACCAGCGCACCCCGGGTGACCGATCTGCCGGCCATCCCGGCGTCGCCTGCCGACCCGACGCCTCCGGCGGCACCCGCCGCCCAGGCTGCTCCGGCGGCACCCGCCGTCTGGCCCGCTCCACCAGTGCGCGAGGACGTGCCGGCGGCCACGACGGTCCACAAGACCCCCGCACCGGCTGTCGCCGCCACGTCGGTGGCGACCCCCACGGATCCCGTGTCGACGGCAGCGACGGTCGCGGTACGGCCGGCGGCTGTGTCGGTGGGGGTGGCGCAGTTCCAGGAGGCGATTCTGGAGGTGTTGAGTGAGCGGACCGGGTATCCGGTGGATTTGATCGAGTTGGATTTGGATCTTGAGGCGGATCTGAGTATCGATTCGATCAAGCGGGCTGAGGTTGCTGGTGAGGTGGCGACCCGGTTGCGGTTGTCGGTGGATGGTGACGAGTCGGAGTTGGAGGAGCTGGTTCGGGCTCGGACGGTGCGCACGATGGTGGCGTGGTTGGCCGAGAAGATGGCGGCTGATCAGGCACCTGAGGCGGCACCGGCGGCATCTCCGGCCGAATCACCGGCGGCCGTCCCGACCACGGCCACCGCGCCGGCCGTCCCGACCACGGCCACCGCGCCGGCCGTCTCGGCGCCCGCTGTGTCCATGTCGCCTTCGGCGGCCGGGCCGGCGGCTGTGTCGGTGGGGGTGGCGCAGTTCCAGGAGGCGATTCTGGAGGTGTTGAGTGAGCGGACCGGGTATCCGGTGGATTTGATCGAGTTGGATTTGGATCTTGAGGCGGATCTGAGTATCGATTCGATCAAGCGGGCTGAGGTTGCTGGTGAGGTGGCGACCCGGTTGCGGTTGTCGGTGGATGGTGACGAGTCGGAGTTGGAGGAGCTGGTTCGGGCTCGGACGGTGCGCACGATGGTGGCGTGGTTGGCCGAGAAGATGGCGGCTGATCAGGCACCTGAGGCGGCACCGGCGGCATCTCCGGCGCAGCCGGCCGGATCCGGCCCGGACAGCGGTACGGCCCCACGTCGACTCGTCGCCCGGCCAGTTCCCGCCACCGGCGCGGTCGTCGCGCCGGAGACGCTCGCCGGCACCCGGTTCCTGATCACCGGCGGGTCGCCGGCCCTGGCACCGCTGGCCGAGCAGCTCGCCCAGCACGGCGCGGCAGGCGCCACCGGATCGATTCACGCCGGTGGGTCGGACCAGGTGGCCGGCTACGACGGCGTGATCATCCTGGACGGGCTGAGTGACAGCGGCGGGTCGCTACTGCCCGGCAGCTTCCCGTTCATCAAGCAGGCCCTCGCGGCGGGCGTGCGGTGGCTGGTCGCCGCCGGCACCGCCGGTCCGCGAACCGACGGATTCGCCGGCCTGTTCCGGACCATCCAACGGGAGTACCCGCAGGTTTCGGTGACCTATCTGGAGGCACCGGCGGGCGCCGACCACACCCAGCTTGCCACCGGCCTGGTCACCGAACTGCTCAGTGGCGGACGGACCCCGATCGTCACCTGGTCGGCGACCGGCCGGCAGACCGTCGACCTGGCCGCGGTCGATCTCGGCCCGCTCGCCGCAGGCGGTGCCGGACCGGCCGGTGACGGTGTCGCCGAGACCCAGGCGATCGGTCTGGACCAAGACTCGGTGGTGGTGCTCGTCGGTGGTGCCCGGGGCATCACTCCGTGGTTCGCCCGTACTCTGGCCGCCGCCAGCCGATGCCGCATCGAGCTGATCGGCCGTACCCCGCTGCCGCAGGAGGCGGAGTCCCCGGCGCTGGCCGTTGCGGCGGACAAGCCGGCGTTGCGGGCCGCGCTGGTCGCCCAGGGGATGCGCGCACCGGCGGAAATCGACCGCACGGCCACCGCGATCCTGGCCGCCCGCGAGGTCCGCGCGACCCTGGACGAGCTGCGGGAACTCGGCAGCCAGGTGCGCTACCACAGCCTCGATGTCACCGCCGCCGACGCCACCCGGCAACTGCTCAAGGAGATCCAGGGTCAGCACGGACGGATCGACGGCCTGGTCTACGCGGCCGGCCGGATCGAGGACAAGCTGATCGCCGAAAAGGATCCGGCGTCGTTCGCCCGGGTGTTCCAGACGAAGGTGCAAGGTGCGGTGACGGTGCTCGACGCGCTGCGCGACGGCTCCGATCCACGCTTCGTGGTGCTGTTCGGCAGCATCGCGGCCGCGTACGGCAACCGGGGTCAGAGCGACTACGCCGCCGCCAACGACGCGCTCGACCGGATCGGTGGCCGGTGGGCGGCCGGCACCGGGGTACGTTGCCTGACCGTGCACTGGGGTCCGTGGGCGCCGGGCTCGGTGCACGGCGGGATGGTCAGCGCCGAGCTGAGCCGGGAGTACGCCCGCCGGGGCATCGACCTGATCGATCCCGAGGAGGGCGCGCTGAGTCTGCTACGCGAGCTCGCCTGGGGTGACCGGGCGGTCACCTCCGTGGTCTACACCGCCTCGGGATGGTGAACCAGATGTCGGACCTGAACGACCCACACCAGACGATCGCCATCGTCGGCATGGCGGCGCTGATGCCGGGCGCCCCCGACCTGGACGCCTACTGGCGCAACCTGGTCGACGGCGTCGACGCCATCACCGACGTGCCGGCGCACCGCTGGGACGAGGAGTTCTACGATCCCGACCAGGCGCACCGCCCCGACCGGATGTACTGCCGGCGTGGTGGGTTCGTCGACGACCACGCGAGCTTCGAGCCGCTGCGCTTCGGCATCATGCCGACCTCGATCGGCGACATCGAGCCGGACCAGCTGATCACCCTGCAGGTCGCCGCCGCCGCCATCGACGACGCCGGTGGCCAGGACCGGCTGCCGGACCGGGACCGGATCGGCGTCCTGCTCGGCCGGGGCGGGATCCTGAGTCCGGCCCAGGCCCGCTACGCCCAGCGGGTCCGGATGTCCAGCCAGGTCATCGGCATCCTCAAGGAGCTGATCCCGGACCTGCCGCCGGAGAGCCTCGACCGCGTCCGGCGCAAGTTCGACGAACGGCTCGGGCCGCAGCAGCCCGAAGGCACGATCGGGCTGGTGCCCAACCTCGCAGCCTCCCGGGTGGCGAACCGGTTGAATCTGCGCGGCCCGTCCTACACCATCGACGCCGCCTGTGCCTCGTCGCTGATCGCGGTCGACCAGGGCGTGACCGAACTGCGGGCCGGCCGGTTGGACGCGGTGCTCGCCGGCGGTGTGCACCACGTGCACGACATCAGCTTCTGGTCGGTGTTCAGCCAGCTCCGGGCGCTGTCCCGGCAGGGTGAGATCCGTCCGTTCGACTCGTCGGCGGACGGCCTGCTGATCGGTGAGGGCACCGGGATCGTGGTGTTGAAACGACTTGCCGACGCGCTGGACGCCGGTGACCGGGTGTACACGGTGATCCGCGGCAGCGGCGTGTCCAGCGACGGCCGGTCGGCGAGCATGTTCAACCCGGCGAGCAGCGGACAGTCGCTGGCCATCCGGCGGGCCTGGCAGGCCGCCGGCCTGGATCCGACCGCGCCGGACGCGCTCGGCCTACTGGAGGCGCACGGCACCGGAACGCCGACCGGGGACGCCGCCGAACTCGTCACCGTCGCCGAGGTGTTCGGCGGGTACCAGGGCGGGCCGCGGCCGGTGATCGGCTCGGTCAAGTCGATGATCGGGCACACCATGCCGGCAGCCGGGATCGCCGGCCTGATCAAGGCGACCCTCGCCGTGCACCGGGGCGTCCTGCCACCCACCCTGCACTGCGGGCAGCCCCGCGAGGAGATGGCCGCGACCCGGTTCGCGCCGATCGCCGCCGCCCAGCCGTGGGAGAGCGACGGACCACGCCGCGCCGGGGTCAACGCGTTCGGCTTCGGTGGGATCAACGCCCACCTGATCGTCGAGCAGCCGCCGTCCGCCCCGTCCGCCTGGGCGGCCGTGCCGAACGGTACGGCCGGGCAGCCGGCCCGCCCGGCCCGCGTCGAGGTCGAGGAAGCGGACCAGGTACTGTGGCTGGCCGCCGACGACCCGGCCGGCCTCGCCGCGCTGCTGGACCGCGACGATTCGCTGGTACGGCGCGAGGGTGCCGCGTTCGCCGACGGACCGCAGGCGCACGCCGCGCCGCCGTGCCGGATCGGTGTGGTGGACCCGACCGACAAGCGGCTGGCCACCGCCCGGCGTGCGGTGAGCCGGGGGGAGCCCTGGCGGGGTGCCCGGGACATCTGGTTCACCACGGCTCCGCTGCTGACCGCCGGCGGGAAGCTGGCGTTCGTCTTTCCCGGGCTGGAGGCCGAGTTCACGCCGCGTACCAAGGATCTGGCCGCGCACTTCGGGCTCGCGGACCGGGAGTGGTCCGCGGCCGACCTGGGTCGGCACGGTGCCGGCCTGATCGAAGTGGGAAAGTTCCTCGACGAGGTGCTCGGCCGGATCGGCATCCAACCGGACGCGGTCGCCGGGCACAGCATCGGTGAATGGTCCGCCGCGGCGGTGAGCGGGCAGGTCAGCACCACCGACATGGACGGTTTCCTCAAACTGTTCGACGCCGACTCGGTGGCGGTGTCCGGCTATGTCTTCGCCGCCGTCGGTGCCGGTGCCAACCAGGTGACGCCGGTGCTCGGCGGCTATCCGGGAGTTGTCCTGTCCCACGACAACGCGCCCGCGCAGTCAGTGGTCAACGGCCCGGAGGAGCAGGTCGACCGACTGATCGACGAGCTGCGTCGGCGCAACGTGCTGTGCCAGAAGCTGCCGTTTCGGTCGGCCTTCCACACTCCGGCGTTCGCCGACGGGCTGCGGTCGATCGGCATCGCCCTGCAGTCCTGGCGGGTGCATCCGACCACGGTCCCGGTCTGGTCGGCGACCCTGGCGGCGCCGTTCCCCGCCGACGAGCAGCAGGTCAACCAGATCTTCGTCCGGCACATGATGGAGCCGGTCTGGTTCCGGCAGTTGACCGCCGCGATGTACGACGCCGGGTTCCGGGTCTTCCTGCAGGTCGGCGCGGGACAGTTGGCGTCGTTGGTCAGCGACAATCTGCGGGGTCGGGAACATCTCGCGATGCCGGTCAACGTGGGTCACCGTACCGGTCTCGATCAGTTGCGCCGGGTGGCCACCGCGTTGTGGGTGGAGGGCGCGGCACCGGACCTGCGGGCGCTGCGGCCACCCGCCGCCCCGGCGACGCCGGCACCGGCTGCCCCGGCGGCACCACCGCGCCGGGGGCCGAAGATCCAGCTGGACCTGGGTGGCCCGTTGGTGCGCCTCGGGCCGGGTGCCGACACCCTGCTCGGCCTGGCCGATCTGCCGTCACACCGGCCGTCCACTCTGCCGGTCGCCGGGGGCCAACCGTCGGCCACCGCCGCCGCCACACAGGAGGTCCCCGCGCCGCCTGCTGAACCCCGGCCACCGGCGTACGCCGAATCGCCGGCGGAAACCGAGCCGTCGGCCGCTGCCCAGCCGTCGGCAGCATCCGAGCCGTCGGCCGGTTCGCTCACCGCGTTGCACCGGCTCGCCAGCCGGTCCAAGGCCGCCGCCGAGCTCGCCGCGCTGTTGCGGGACACCGCGGACGGCGCAGTGACCGTGCTGGACGCCGCCACCCGACCCGCCGGCCCGGCCCCGGTGTCAACGGCCCCGGTGTCAACGGCCCCGGTGCCGACGGCCGCCCCACCGCCCCGTACCGAGATCGCCCGGACCACCCTGCGGGTCTCCGTGCAGACCATGCCGTACCTGCTCGACCACTGCTTCTTCGTGCAGCCGGAGGACTGGCCGAACCCGGAGGACCGGTGGCCGGTGGTGCCGGCGACGACCGTCGTGCACCACATGATGGACGCCGTCGCACAGGCTGTCCCCGGTCTGCGGGTGGTCGGTGTGCGCGACGCCCGGTTCAACCGGTGGACCATCGCGGCACCGCCGCAGGACGTCGAGATCGTCGTACGGTCGGCCGGCCCGGACTCGTACGCGGTGAACTTCGGCAGCTTCGCCCGGGCGACGGTCGACGTGGCCGCCGACTATCCGGCCCCGGTGAGCGAACCGTGGACCCATGACCCGGCCACCGAGACCGCTCCCCGGATCAGCGCCGAGGAGATGTACGCGGAGCGGTTGATGTTCCACGGTCCCCAGTTCCACGGGGTGACCACGGTGCACGCCCTCGGCGAGATGCACGTACGCGGCGTGGTCACCGCGCCCGTCCCGCCGGGTGCCCTGCTGGACAATGCCCTGCAGCTGATTGGGAACTGGCTCATCACCACCCAGCCGGTGCGCACCGTGGCGCTGCCGGTCGGTCTCGGCCACGTCCGGTTCTTCGGCCCGCCGCCCGAGCCCGGCACGGCTTTCGAGTGCGTCGCCCGGGTCCGATCGATCGACGACACGCAACTGGTCGCGGACACCCAGCTGTCCGTCGGCGGCCGGGTCTGGGCGCAGATCGACGGCGCGGTCGACCGTCGGTTCGACAGCCACCCACAGGCACGTCCGGCGGAACGATTCCCGGAACGTCACCCGATGTCGGTCCGTCAGCCGGATGGGTGGACGGCGGTGTTCGACTGCTGGACCGATCTGGTCACCCAGTCGATGGCCGCGCGCGGCATCCTCGGTACCGCCGCGTCCGCCGACTACGAGCGGCAACCAGGGAAAACCCGCAAACAGTGGCTGCTCGGCCGGATCGCGGCGAAGGACGCGGTGCGGTTCCGACAGTGGGACGCCGGGCACACCGACGTGTACCCGATCGAGTTGACCATTGCCAACGACCCGAACGGCCGGCCGCGTGCCGACCTGCGTCCCGGCCGGGACCTGCGGGAGTGCGACCTGTCCCTGGCGCACTGCGCCGAAGCCGCCGTGGCGATCGCCGGCCCGGCCCGGCTGACGCCGGACGGCCCCGGCGTCGGTATCGACATCGTCGAGGTCACCGACCGGCCGGACAGCACGGTCGACTACGCCCTGTCCGGTGCGGAGGTCGCGTTGCTCGACCAGGTCAGTGCCGGCAGCGACCGGTGGTTCTGGTTCGCCTGTTTCTGGGCGGCCAAGGAGGCTGCCGGCAAGGCGGAGGGGACCGGGCTGGACGGAGCGCCCCGCCGGCTACGGGTGGCCGCCGTCGACGCCGGCACCCTGCTGATCGAGGCTCCCTCCGGCAGGTCCTACCGGGTCACCTGCCGGAGCCTGGAGAACCCGCCCGACCTGCCGCAGCGACGCTACGTCGTTGGTTGGACCTGGGGCCCGGAAGAACCTACCCGGTAGGCCCCGAGAACGGCCCGATCGACCTGCCGAGAAAGCCGATCGACGTCCTGACAAGGAGACCCGCATCATGCCCGCCGACCACGACACCATCCTGACGGAGATCTCGCAGATGCTGCGCGCGGTGCTGCCCGGCATCGATCCGGACGAGGAGATCACGATGGACACCAGCTTCCGGGACGACCTGGAGATGGAAAGCATCGACGTCATCTCGCTCGCCGGGCGGCTGCAGGCCCGGTACGGCGACTCGGTCAACTTCGCCCAGTTCGTTGCGGGGCTCGACGTGGACTCGCTGCGCGCGCTGCGGGTCGGCGAACTGGTCGAGCACATCGCCGCCGCGCTGGACAGCCCGCCGGCCAGCGTGGCGCAGGTGGCCGGCCAGTGACGATGATCCAGGTCAACGGCCTGGTGACGCATGTCCAGGAACTCCCACCGGTGGCTGCCGACCCGGCCGCCGGGGGAGTGGCCGCCGCTGCGGATGCCGGCCCAGGCGGCGAACCTGGTGCCGGCCCGGCGGTCGGCACAGCGGCCGAATCGTCGGCCAGCCGACCGGTCGCGGTCCTGATCCACGGTATCGGGCCGGACAGCCTGGCCAGCTGGTATCTCAGCCTGGCACATCCCCTGGCCGACGCCGGATTCCGGGTGATCATGTACGACCTGCGGGGCCACGGACGGACCGAGCGGCCGCCGGCCGGCTACCGGTTGGACGACCTGGTCGACGACCTGGCCGCGCTGCTGGACCGGCTCGGTGTCGACGCGCCGGTGCATCTGCTGGGCAACTCGCTGGGCGGTTCCATCGCCTTCGGGTACGCGGCCCGCCACCCGGACCGGGTCGCCTCGCTGGTCGCGGTGGAGTCGGCGCCGGCCACCGCCAAGTGGCTCGCCCGGGTGGGCCGTCAGCTGGAGCGGGCCGCGCAGCCGGACGGCGACGGCGAGCCGCCGGCGCTGACTACCCGCGGGGGTGAGCGGGGCGCCCGGTACGCCGCGGCGGTCCGCCGGCTCGTCGCCACCACTACCGCGGGCCGGGACCTGCCGGCCAGCACACCCGCCGACCCGGCCGCGCTACGGGCGATCACCTGCCCGGTGCTCGGAATCTTCGGTAGCGACTCGTCCGCCGCCGATCTGGCTCCGGCGCTGGTGCGACTGCTGCCGCAGACCGAGCTGGTGGTCGTCCCTGGGCACCGGCACGCGGTGCTGGTCACCGCCCGCGACCAGGTCCGGCGCCAGGTATCGCCCTGGCTCGCCCGGCACATCGCCGACACCGGTCAGCCCGCCTTGCGCGGTTGACGTCGTCGTTCCACCAGGAGGTTTCGATGCAGTTCGAGGCGCCCGGACGGGCGATCATCATCAGCAGTGGGCGGTGTGGTTCCACCCTGCTGTCCGACCTGATCGTCGAGGAGCCGGCGACCCTGTCGGTCCAGGAGTTCTTCATGGCCACCCCGTCATGGGCGAAGGCCGGGGAGCCGATCACCGGGGCGGCGTACTGGCAGGTGCTGAGCAGTCCGAAGCCGGAGCTGACCACGCTGTTCGCCATCGGCCTGCCGCCGAAGGAGGTGCGTTACCCGGCGGACGGCAGATGGGCCGGCAACCTGACCGAGCTGCCGCAACTGCTGGCGATCACCCTGCCGAAGCTCACCGACGACCCGGACGGTCTGTTCGACCAGCTCGCCGGCCAGGTGCCGGACTTCCCCGAGCAGCCGTTCGGTGACCATCACCGGATGTTCCTGGACCTGCTCACCCGGTTGACCGCCCGGCGGCGTTGGGTGGAGCGGTCCGGCGGGTCCAGCCAGATCGCCCCGTACCTGCTGCGGTCGTTCGCGGACACCCGGATCGTCTACCTGACCCGCAACTGGGCGGACACCGCCCGGTCGATGAGCCGGCACTCGTCGTTCCAGCTCATCCAGCTGCGCCTGGAGTTCGTCTCCCGGTGCGGCGTGGACCCCTTCCAGATGGGCCCGGAGCAGCGGGTGCCGGCAGAACTCGAGCACCTGCTACCCGGCCGGATCACCGCCGACCTGCTTCGCGAGCGGGGCGAAGACAGCACCCGCTACCTCGGGCTCTGCGCGTTCATGGCGGCGCAGGCCGAGCAGGCGCTCGCCGACAATCCGCCGGCGCACCTGTTCACGATGACCTACGAGGACCTGGTCGCCGACCCGGAGCCGCAGCTGGCCCGGCTCGGTGAGTTCCTGGAGTTCGACGACCCGTCCGGCTGGGCCCGACAGGTCGCCGGCCGGGTGGGCAAGGGTGGCTCGGTACGGCAGACCGCCGCCGTGTGACCCGGAGCCATCCCGCACCAGTCAGCCACAGTAGAGGGAGAGAGTGTTTGATGCGTAGGTTGTGCCCATCCGCGAGCCGGTCGGTCGCCGCCGCCGTGTTCGCCGGGCTGCTTCTGGCCGCCGGCCCGGCCGCCGCCGCACCGGTGGCCGGTACCGAGTCGGCAGCCACCACCGACGGTAGGCACGGTGGACACCACGGCGGGACCCGCTACCAGAGCACCCTGTTGGCCAAGGCGTCGGCCGACGAGTGTTTCGTCGACATCGGTGTCGACTATCCGCCGGGACCGCCCTGCGAGGCAGGGCAGCCCAAGGTCAACCAGGCCTACGTCTGGGGACTGACCCGCTACAAGGACCGGTTGTGGTTCGGCACCGGCGCCAACCCCAACTGCCTGACCAGCGGCAACAACCTGCGCAACACACAGCCGACGCGCAACGACGACTGGGTCTGCGAGTACGGCCAGAGCCAGATCGCCCGCGCCAACCCGGACCTGCCGCCGACCGTCGGTGACCACCGAGCCCCCCGGGTGTACACCTACGACCTGAAGCGGCGCAGCATGGTCGAACGCACCGCCGACCTGCGCGACGCCTCGCCCGATGACGAGGCCCGCCTGCTGCGGACCGTCGGCTTCCGGGCCGCCGGTAACCACCGCGGCGTGGTGCTGCTTGGTGGTCCGGCGCTCGGTGCCACGATCAACCTGTTCGCGTTCGACGCCGACACCGGCGCCTATCTCGGCTCGCGAAACTTCACCGAGTACGGCAACATCCGGCACTTCGTCATCGCCGACGGCGAGATGTACGCCGGAGTCGGGGTAGGCCCCAACGGTGGCCAGCGCGGGCTGGTGTTGCGGTGGACCGGCAGCAAGTCCGACCCGTTCAGCTTCCTGCCGGTGGCGGACCTGCCGGCTCAGGCGGTCGACCTGACCGTGCACCAGGGCCGGATTTTCGTCACCACCTGGCCGGGTGCGGAGGACACCCAGTCGTTCGGACCGGGACCGGTGTCACCGACCGCCGGTATCGCCGACGAACCCACCGACGAGGACCCGATTCCGCTCAACATCGCCGGGGTCTGGATGAGCCCGAAGCTGTCCGCGAACGGACCCGGCCTGGACAGCCGGGACGTCGACCGGTGGACCCGGGTGTGGCACGTCATGGAGTACGAGCCGGATCCAGTAATCGCCCGCACCTACGGGCTGGGTGGGCTCGCGTCCTACGGTGGCTACCTCTACTGGGGGACCATGCACGTGCCCTTCAAAGCGACGACGGTGCATCTGGCGGTGTATCCGCCGACCGACGAGCAGGGGATACGGGACTCGGTGCGCAACACCCAGCGTGCCATCGGCGTCTTCCGGGGCAGCTTCGGCCACGGCCATCATCACGGCCACGGCCAGCGCGGTGGCGGCCGCGGTGACCGGGTCGACCTGCTGTACGGCGCCAGTGCGCTACCCGCCTACGACCCGCAGGCCGGCGACGGCGCCGGCGTCTGGGCCAGCACCTCGACCGGGTACACCCCGCTCTACGGGGCGTCCGGGTTCGACAACCCGACGCTCAACTACACCTGGAAGATGGTCGTCGCCGGTGGCCGGCTCTATGTCGGCACGATGGACTGGAGCTACCTGGCGAAGGAGCTGCAGCAGGATGAGCCGGTGCCACCGGTCGACGCCGCTCGCGCTGGTGACGACGAAGATGAAGAAGTGGAGCTGGCCTTCGGCGCAGATCTCTGGGTCTTCGAGTCGCCGCACCGGCCGGCGAAAATGGTGGACAACGCCGGTCTCGGGAACTACCTCAATTACGGCGTCCGTAGCATGGTGGTGGACGGGTCCACGGTATACCTCGGTATGGCCAACCCGATGAATCTGCGGACAGATCCGACAGATGACGTCCCTGAGGGCGGCTGGGAGTTGATTCAGTTGACTCCGAAACAACACCACCACTAAGAGAAGCAGGTGAGCGATGTCGCGGTTCCGACGCCGGTCGGCGGTTCTGATCGTCACGGGAGTTCTCGGGGCACTCGTCGCAGGCTGCACGTCGGCGCCGGACCCGGCACCGCCGACATCGGGCACCACCCCGCCGTCCGTGGCCGGCGGGGTGGTCGCTCCGGTCGACACCCCGCCGGTCGGCTCGTCGGCCGGGTCGATCAGCATCGACGGCTACGAGCGGACCTACCGGGTGTACCGCCCGGCCGACGTCGCCGAGACGACGCCGGTCCCGGTCGTCGTCATGCTGCACGGTCTGCTCGGCAGCGGCCGGCAGGCCGAGTCCTGGTACGGCTGGAACGCCGTCGCCGACCAGCACGGCTTCGTCGTGGTCTATCCGGACTCGCGTAACCGGGCGTGGGCGGTGACCGAGGAGTGCTGCGGTGCTTCCGCGCGCGACGGTGTCGACGATGTGGGGTTCGTCCTCACCCTGGTGGAGTCGCTCGGGCAGCGGCTTTCCTTCGACCCCGACCGGCACTACCTCGCCGGCATGTCCAACGGCGGCATGCTCGCCTATCGGATCGCCTGCGACAGTTCGACGTTCGCCGCGGTGACCGGGGTGGCGACGACCATGCTCGGTGACTGCCCGGCCCCGGAGCCGATCTCCGTGCTGCACATCCACGGCACCGGCGACGAGACGATCCCGTACACCGGCGGCCCGGGGCGCCGCGACGGCGCCGGCAACGGCCGGGTGCCGGACAAGGTCGACGGCCCCGCCGTACCGGACCTGGTCGGCCGGTGGCGGCAGATCGACGAGTGTGATGCCGCGCGGACCGCCACTGATAGGAGTGTCACCACCTCGATGGCGGACTGCGCCGCAGGCCGCGGCGTCACCCTGATCACCATCGACGGTGCCGGGCACCAGTGGCCCGGCTCCGAGATGACCGCGGCGGGCCGGCTGCTCGGCCTGGACCCGCCCGCCACCGAACTGGACGCCACCGCGACCAGCTGGCAGTTCTTCGCCTCGCATCCCAGACCCGCCTGAGCAGGAGAGCAGATGTCCAGTACCGGCACCCACCCGTTGGTCGACGGTCCCGACGCCGCCCCGGCACCGGCCACCCCGCCCGGCTACGGACCGGCGGTCGAGGTCGTCGACCTGGTCAAGCGGTACCCGGGCCAGGACCGCAACGCCATCGACTCGCTGTCGTTCGCGGTCCGACCCGGTGAGGTCTTCGGTCTGCTCGGGCCCAACGGCGCCGGCAAGTCGACCACGGTGGGCGTGCTCACCACGACGATCCGGGCCAGCTCGGGTACGGCGCGGGTGGACGGCGTCGACGTCGTCCGGCACCCGGTGGCGGCCCGGACCCGGTTCGCCGTGGTGCCGCAGTACAACAACCTGGACCGGGCGTTGACGCCCCGGCAGAACCTGCTCAGCCACGCCGCGTACCACGGGGTGCCCCGGGCCGAGCGGCGCCGCCGGGCCGACCGGTTGCTGACCGAGTTCGGGCTGGACAAGCAGGCCGACTCGCGGGTCGACTTCTTCTCCGGCGGCATGTCCCAGCGTCTGATGATCGCTCGGGCGCTGATGCACGACCCCCGGGTGGTCTTCCTCGACGAACCGACCAACGGGCTGGAGCCGCAGGCCCGGCTGCTGATCCGGGCCCGGATCCGGCAGCTGCGCGAGCGTGGGGTGACCGTCGTGCTGACCAGCCACGAGATGACCGAGGTGGCGGAGCTGGCCGACCGGGTGGCGATCGTCGACCACGGCCGGCTGCTCACCCTGGACACCCCGGCGAACCTGGTACGCGGGGTCGCAGGCCGGGCGGTGCTGGACCTGGCCGTGCGTCCCGGGCCGGGGGACGGCGTGACTGATCTGCTCGCCGCGCTCACCGCACTCGACGGGGTCCGTACCGGGGAGGTCACCACCGGCGGCGCGGCCGCCCCCGGCCCGGCGGGTCGTGGCGGTCCGGGGCTCGCCGGGCTGGCCGCCGATCCACGGATCGCGGCCCGGATCGCCGCCGCCAGGTCCGATCCCCGGAAGGCCGCGAAGCTCGCCGCCGCCCGCAATGATCCACGGTTCGCCGCGTTGTTCGCCGCCGCACCGGCGGCTGCGGCCGACGGACCGGCGGGCGAGATCCGGCTGCGGCTGCACCTCGACGCCGACCCCGCCGCCGTGCTCGGTCCGGCGTTGACGGTGTTGACCGGCCGCGCGGCCCAGCTGACCGACGTGCACATCGGCAAGCCCGGCCTGGAGGACATCTTCCTGAGCCTGACCGGTAAGGAGATCCGTTGAGCCTGGCCGAGGTCACCCCCGTACCGTCGTCGGACGCCACCGCGTCGTCGGCACCGCCCGCGCCACCGCGACCACCGGTGGCGCGGGCCTTCGGCGCGATCCTGTGGCGGGACCTGTTCGTCGCCGGCAAGGACATCTGGTTCGTCCTCGCGCAGGTGCTGATGACCCCGCTGTTCATGCTGTTCATCTTTACCCAGGTGCTGACCATGCAGGGCATCGTCGGTGCCGGGTTCGCCGACATCCTGCTGCCCGGTACGGTCGCCCTTGCCACCTTCACCACCGCGCTGCAGAGCGTGGCGGTACCACTGGTCAAGGAGTTCGGCTTCACCCGGGAGATCGAGGACCGGCTGCTGTCGCCGCTGCCGACGGCGCTGGTGGCGGTCGGCAAGCTGATGGTCGCCACGCTCCGTGGCCTGTTCGCTGCGGTGGTGGTCTACCCGCTCGGCGCGTTGGTCGTCGGGTCCGCACCGGGCGGCTGGTCGGCGCTGCCATTGTCCCTGGTGGTGGTGCTGCTGGCCGGCTGGGTCGGTGCGGCGCTGGGCATGACCCTGGCGACGGTGCTGCCGTTGCAGCGCATCCAGGCCACCTTCTCGCTGTTCGTCACCCCGATCATCTGGACCGGGTGTGTGCACTATCCGTGGCAGCGGCTGGCCGAGATGCCGTGGTTCCAGGTGGCGACCGCGGCGAACCCGATGACGTACGCCGCGGAGGCGCTCCGCGCGGCGATGGCGCCGCACGTGACCCACCTGCCGATCAGTCTGTGCCTGCTGGTCCTGTCGGGGGTCGCGGTAGCGGCCACCGCCGCCGCGTTGCGGGCTTTCGCCCGGCGTGCCGTGCGGTGACGTCACGCCGCGCGGCGGCGGGCGGCCGGCTACCCGGCGGTCCGCGCGGTCAGTCGATCCGGTAGACCCGCCGTGCGGTGCCGGCGAAGACCGCCTGCCGATGCGGTCCGGGCAGCTCGGCGCAGGCGGCCCGGACCACCCCGAGCCAGCGCCGGTAGCCGGTGGCCAGCGTCGCCACCGGCCAGTCCCCGCCGAACCGGCACCGGTCCGGCCCGAACTGGCGCAACGTGTGCTCGAGGTAGGGCAACAGGTCTTGACCGAGCCAGCCACGGGACGACTCGGTGGCCAGCCCGGAGAGCTTGCAGACCACGTTCGGCAACTGCGCGACGCGGGTTGGGTCGTCGTGCCATCGCGCGCTGCCGCCGACGGCCACCGGTGGTTTACCGAGATGGTCCAGGACGAAGGTGACCTCGGGCGCCCGGGCCGCCAGGGCCGTCACCTCGGGCAGTTGGTGGTGTCGCACGCAGAGGTCGAAGCTGAGCCCGGCCTAGCCCAGCAGCCGGACTCCGGCGGCGACATCGTCGGTGGTGGTGAAGCCGTCGGCCTCGTCCTGGAGGTTGCGACGTACCCCGGTGAACAGCCGATGGCGGCGCAGCGCGGCGATCCTTGCGCCGGCGTCCCGCTCCAGCGGCACGTGGGCCACCACCGCCCGGAGCATCGGCCCTCCGGCAGCGAGCTGTTCGACCCAGTCGACCTCGGCGTCGGCGTCCGTGTCGGCCCGGCCGGCTTCGACGAACACCACCGCTTCGAGGTGGAAGCCGCCCGATCCGAGCCCGGCGGTGGCGGTCGAGAGGTCCGCTGGCAGGTAGCTGTGCCGTAGCCGGGGGACCTGTGCCAGCCACGGGTAGTCAAGCAGTCGTGGGTCCCACAGGTGCAGGCGGGAGTCGATGACCGTGACCGGCGGGTCACCCGGCTGGTCGATCATCGTCGATGGCATGCCGCTCCCGCCGGACGGTCGGTGGACAGATCCATCCTGTCGCAACCGGACCTACGGGCAAAGAGCTGTCCGTCCGGCTGCCGTGGCGCGCTACGGCAGCCGGCCCGGGTCCCGGGCGAGAAGTCGGCCAGGCTTTGACTCGACTGATCCGGATTTACCGTCTCAACCGACGATTTATCAAGTTACCGTCGGTTGACGCGCTGGGCGGGAGGCGGCCATGACGGAGCAGACCACGACGGTGGGTACGGCACAGACGGCTCTGCCGCGCCCGGTGGCGCTGGGAGCCGACGGTGCCACCCCCGGCCCGGTCCGCCCCGCGGTACCGGGCAACTCGCTGACCCGGCTGCTGCGGACCACCGACGCCAAGCAGATCGGGCTGTTGTACCTCGGCACGTCCTTCGGCTACTTCGTGGCGGGCGGCGTCATGGCCCTGCTGATGCGGGCCGAGTTGGCCCGGCCCGGCATGCAGTTCCTCTCGCCCGAGCAGTACAACCAACTGTTCACCATGCACGGCACCATCATGATGCTGCTGTTCGCCACCCCGCTGGTGTTCGGGTTCGCCAACTACCTGGTGCCGTTGCAGATCGGTGCCCCGGACGTGTCGTTTCCCCGGCTCAACGCGCTGGCGTACTGGCTCTATCTGCTCGGTGGGCTGCTGGTCATGGGGGGATTCCTGACGCCCGGCGGCGCTCCCGACTTCGGCTGGTTCGCCTACACCCCGTTGAGCCGGATGGAGCACACCCCGGGCGTCGGCGCCAACATGTGGATCGTCGGTCTGGTCGTCTCCGGCCTCGGCACCATCCTCGGCTCGGTCAACCTGATCGCCACCATCATCACCCTGCGCGCGCCGGGAATGACGATGTTCCGGATGCCGATCTTCACCTGGAACATTCTGATCACCGCCCTGCTGGTGGTCCTGGTGTTCCCGCTGCTGGCGGCGGCGCTGCTGGCGTTGCTGGCGGACCGGCTGCTCGGCGCACACGTGTACGCACCGCAGACCGGCGGCCCGATGCTGTGGCAGCATCTGTTCTGGTTCTTCGGCCATCCCGAGGTGTACATCGTCGCCCTGCCGTTCTTCGGCATCATCAGCGAGGTCATTCCGGCCTTCGCCCGCAAGCCGATCTTCGGCTACAAGGGCCTGGTGGCTGCGACGATCGCGATCGCCGCGTTGTCGATGAGCGTCTGGGCGCACCACATGTTCGGCACCGGGCAGGTGCTGCTGCCGTTCTTCGCCATGCTCAGCTTCCTGATCGCGGTCCCTACCGGGATCAAGTTCTTCAACTGGATCGGCACCATGTGGAAGGGGCAGTTGACCTTCGAGACGCCGATGCTTTTCGCCGTCGGGTTCCTGGTGACCTTCCTGCTCGGCGGGCTGACCGGGGTGCTGCTGGCCAGTCCACCGATCGACTTCCACGTCACCGACACCTACTTCGTCGTGGCCCACTTCCACTACGTTCTGTTCGGTACGATCGTATTCGCGGCGTTCGCCGGAATCTATTTCTGGTTCCCGAAGATGACCGGACGACTGCTCGACGAAGGGCTCGGCAAGGCGCATTTCTGGACGATGTTCATCGGCTTCCACGCCACTTTTCTGGTCCAGCACTGGCTCGGCAGTGAGGGCTTTCCTCGCAGGTACGCCGACTACCTGCCGACCGACGGCTTCACCGTCCTGAACGCCATCGCCACCATCGGATCGTTCATCCTCGGGGCGTCCACGCTGTTCTTCATCTGGAACGTGTGGAAGTCGTACCGGTTCGGCGAGCAGGTGAGCGTGCACGACCCGTGGGGGTTCGGCAACTCGCTCGAATGGGCGACCACCTGCCCGCCGCCGCTGCGCAACTTCGACCGGTTGCCCCGGATCAGGTCCGAACGCCCGGCCTTCGAGGCCAAATACGGTCTGTTCGTCGCGGATCTCGGTCGCGACCTGCCGCAGCGGGACACCGAGCCGCCGCAGCACCTGGTCGACGAACTGCACCGGGATCCGGCCGCCCACCGGATCGTCCCGCGTGGTCCGGCGCAGGGTCCCACCGACGTCGCCACCTTCGTACCGGACCCGGTGTCCGGTGCCCGGGCCGTCCAGGTGCCCCGGCCGGAACAGGTCCGTCGGCCCAGTTTCGAGCACACCACCGAACCGGAGAACACCCTCGGCGCCGAACGTGGTCCGCAGGAACGACGGTGGCGGCTTCCGTCCGCAGACGAGGACGAGGATTCCTGACCGACTCCGCGGTACGGCAGCAGCCGCCCGGCGACCGCCGGGCGGCTGCTGCCGTACCGGTTCCTGGTGCGTTAGCCTCCGATTTCTGGTCGCCATGACTGCCGTGGAACAGCCGAGGAGGCGTAGACATGTTCGAGGAAGTCGCGGGAATCCCCGCCCATCCACTGCTGCTGCACGCGGCGGTGGTCTTCGTCCCGCTGCTGGCGCTGCTGGCGGTCGGGTACGCCCTGGTCCCGTTCATCCGGGCGCACACCCGGTGGGTGCTGACCGTGCTGGCCATTGTGACGCCGATCGCCGCGCTGGTCACCAAGCTGTCCGGCGACGCGTTCCTCAACCGGATGGACACGGCCGGTCGGATCACCGAGAGCTTCCGGCCGGTGATCGAGGAGCACGAACAGTTGGGGAACCTGACGCTGCTCGCGTCGATCGTGCTGGCGCTCGCCACCCTGGCCCTGGTGTACCTGGTCGGTCCCCGGGTCGCCGCCGCGCACAGCGCGGTCGCCGCCGGGGCGCGTGGCAACGGGGTGCTGGTTCTGGTGATGAAGGGTTTGGTCGTCGTTGCGGCCGGGGTAAGTCTCTACTTAGTGGTGCGGGCCGGCGATTCGGGAGCAAAAGCTGTCTGGACCGGCTACTGATCGTCACCAGGTGCTGGTTGGCTGGGTCGGCCGTTACGGTGTCCGGATGCCGACCTAAGATTCCGGCCCGGCCAGTGAACTCTTCGCGCTGAATCGCCGTTGGTGGGGATATGGGCACCGGGGCGTGCTACGCCGGTGGCTATTCGGTGACGGAGGAAAAGTGACGGTAAGTGCACGTAGTGAAACTGTTCGGTCGGTACACGCGCCGAGTATCGGGCTGCTCGCCCAGATCACGGCCCTGCTGATCCTGGCGGCGACCAGTGGCCTCGGTGTGGCCGGCTGGTCGGCCGGACTGGTCTACGGCCTGGTGACCTGGGCGCTGCTCATCCGGGCGATGCAGCAGCCCGAGGTGGCCGGCTGGGGTCCGGCGGACAGCGTCACCCTGGCCCGGTGCACCCTGGTCGGCGCGGTGACCGCGCTGGTGGCCGACTCGTTCGTCGGTCCGGCCCCGGTCGCGCTGCTGGTGACCCTGGCCGCAGTGGCCCTGGTGCTCGACGGCGTCGACGGCCAGGTGGCCCGCCGTACCGGCACCTGTTCGCGGCTCGGTGCCCGGTTCGACATGGAGACTGACTCGGCGCTGGTCCTGGTGCTCAGCGTGTTCGTGGCCGCGTCGGTCGGCTGGTGGGTGCTGGCGATCGGGGTGTTCCGCTACCTGTTCGGTGCCGCCACCCGGTTGCTGCCCTGGCTGCGGGCACCGCTGCCGCCCCGGTTCAGCCGAAAGACGGTGGCCGCCACCCAGGGTGCCGTGCTCGTGCTGGCCGCCGCCGGGATCGCGCCGCCGGCGCTGGTCACCGCGTTGGTCGCCGGCGTGCTGGCCGCGCTGCTCTGGTCGTTCGGGCGGGACGTGCACTGGCTGTGGCGCGGCCGCGAACCGCAGGTCGACCGGTGGCAGGCGGAGCTAGCCGGCTGACCCGCCCGGCAGCACCGCGTAGACGTCGCCCGAGTTGGCCGCGTGCGGCAGCGACCGAACATGATCGGCCATCTCCGCTTCCGACACCCACCGTCCGAAGGTCAGCCGCTGGCTCTCACCCAACGCGACGTCGAACCGGTAGTCGCCGAGCCCGGCCAACCGCCGCAGACAGCGCAGCGCCGTGTCCCGCTGGATCGTGGTGAACTCGAAGGACAGCGCCGGCAGCGGCCTGGACAATCCGACGAGCACGGTCTCCTCGAACCCCTCGACGTCGATCTTGACGAACGTCGGCCGGCCGTACTCGGCGACCAGTTGGTCGAGGGTCGTCGCCGGCACCTCGATCTCGCCGTCCCAGACCTGGTCCGACCAGCCGGCGGCACCGTCGGCGGCACCCACGAAGTCGGCCGACGCGGTGGAGACCGTGGGGTTGGCCGAGTTGATGTACATCCTTACCGCTCCGGCGGTGTCACCGCACGCCGCCGGCAGGACGGTCACCGCCGGATCGTCCGCGTAGACCAGCCGTACCGCGCGGGCACACAACGGCTGCGGCTCCACCGCCACCACCCGCGCGCCCAACCGCCGGAAGCTGCCGACCCGGTCGCCGACGTGCGCACCGATGTCGAAGACCAGATCGCCCGGCGCGATGAACCGCCGGTAGAGCAGGTCCATCGCGGCGTCCCGGTCCGGATCGCCGTAGTAGTACTCCAGCGACCGGCGCAACCCGGCGAGCTGTGGATCGGCGGCCAGCACCCGGGACGGCACATCGGTACGTGGCTGGTCAGCGGCGGTCACCGGCCGATGGTACGCCGCCAGTGTGCTTGCCTGGCGGCGTACGCCTCCCGGGTCAGGAACGCCAGCTGAGCACGCTTGTCGGCCAACACCAGCTCCACGTCGAACTCGAAGCCCAGCCGCTTCCAGCGGCGCAGCGCCCGGTCGTTGTGAACGTCCGGCTCGATGACGATCCGTCGCCGGCCCGGATCGGCGAACAGGTAGCGGGTGAACGCGTCCACCACCGCGCCGGTGAACCCGGCGACCGGCCGCCGGGCCGGAGCGAGGAACAGATGGATCCCGATGTCACCGTCGCGCACCGGGTAGTGCTCGCCGAGCGGGTCCTCGGCCGGCGGGTAGGTCTGGAAGATGCCGACCGGCTCGTCGTCGACGGTCATCAGGTACGCGTGGTGCGAGTCCAGACCGTCGAGGAACCGGTAGATGTCGCCCACCTGTTCCCGGGTGTGCCCGGTCATCCCCCAGAACCGGGCACGTGGCTCAGTGACCCAGCCGTACAGCAGGTCGAGGTCCTCGGTGGGGTCCAGCACCACCAGGCTGAACCGGCCGATGCCGGGCAGCTGTTCGACGTAAACGCTCGACCGTGTCGTCCCGCCGGCGCCGGTGGTCCACCGCACCGGCGCGACCGGGACCAGGTGACCTGCCGCCCACCGTGGCAGCTGGTCGGCGAAGTGCCGGTCACCGGGCCGTCCCGAGACACCGAACGGCACCACCCAGCGGCTCGCCGACGGGTCGGCGAGGTCCCACACGTAGCGGGCCACCGGCCCGCGCCAGCACACGTCGGAGACCCCGGGCACGCTGGAGGTGGCCAGGACGCTGCCGGTATCGCCGTCGAGCGGGACCGGGCCGCCGAGCGCGTCGGTGGCCGGGTCGGCGGGGCCGGGCAGCACCCGTACCGGGTGCAGCAGGTGCCGGTCGCCCCACCGACCCGGCGGCGGTCCGTCGGCCACCTCGACCAGCGCGGCCACCGCGCAGCGGCCGGGGTCGCCACCCAGCCGGGGCAGCCCGTCGACCAGCCGGTCCAGCGCCAGCCCGATTCGGCCCACCGGGTCGGTCCACGGGGCGAACAGTTCGTCGAAGCCGGGTTCGGCGTGCAGCGGCCGCAGGCAGGGGTCGGCGGACAGCCGGTGGACCAACGCGGCCCGCCAGGCGGCGAACAGCCCGGCGTCGGCGCTGTCGGCCGCCATCCGACCGTCCCAGTCGAGCAGCTTCTCGTGTAGCTGTCGGACCGGCCCGGGCTGGTCGGTCAGGTCGAGGCCGCGCAGCAGCCGGCGCAGCCCGGCCGTCGGTACCAGGGCGTCCATGTGCACCGACTCGGGTGCGGCCCCGTCGTCGAGCAGCTGGCGGATCCGCCGGGCCCGGTGCGGTGGGGCGAAGTCGACGCCGAGGTCCGCGGTGTCGCCGCCGCGCCGGTCGTTGGCGTTGACCACCACCTCGGACACCTCAGCGGCGGCCAGGGCGGCGTAGCCGGGTCGCCAGGCGTACCGGGGCTCCCAGCCGGGCACCGGGACCTGTCGGCACCGGTCGTCGCGCACCGGCACCCGGCCGGCGACCAGCCGGCGCACCGCGCCGGAGCGGTCGGCGACCAGCACACTGTTGACCGGCTCCACCCAGTGCCGCAGTGCCCGTTCGACGTCGCCGACCCGGCGGGCCCGCAGCAGCGGCAGCAGCGCGTCGAAGCCCAGCGCCCCGCCGACCCGGCTCGGTGTCCGCAGGCTGATCGCCTCACCGGTGCGTGAGTCCACATCGATCACCGGCCCGCGCGGGGTCTCGACTACCTCGACCGGCACCGGGTCGGCGTCGCGTACCTCGATCAGTTCGGTGTGCGCCGTCACCGGGGCCCAGCCGTCGACCTGGCGGACCAGCACCCGTCCGTCAACCCGGCGCAGCTGTTCGCGGTACAGGTCCTGGTAGTCAGCCATGGCGTTGGTGATCGCCCAGGCGACCTCGCCGGCGTGGCCGAAGTGCGGCAGCCCCGGTACGCCGGGGAAGGCGAACCCGAAGACGTCGAACTCGGGGCAGGTCAGCTGCACCTGCTGGTAGACGTTGGGCAGCTCCAGGATCCGGTGCGGGTCGCCGGCGATGACCGGGGATCCGGTGCCGCTGCGCTGTCCGGTCACCGCCCAGGCGTTGCTACCTGACGACGCGGGCGGCTCCATGGCGAACAGGTCGACCGCGGCCGGACCGAGGGTGGCGGTGACGTGCGCCCGCCACAGCTTGTTGCCGAAGGTGCCGAACAGCACGTGCTGCACCAGGAATACGCCGAGCGGGGTCCATGGCCGCCAGATGCCGGCGGTGATGCCGGTAGCGGCGAACTCTGGTGCCGCGCCCGAGCCCTCGGCGAGCCCGTCGTTGACGCCGTCGACGTACGCGCCCACCCAGCGGCGGGTCGCCGGGTCCAGCCGCTGGAAGCAGCGTTCGGCGGTGTCGTCGAGGCGGACCCGGCGGGCGAACCGGTCCCAGCCGACCTCGGCCGGGCCGAGCCGGCTGGCCAGCGCGCCCTCCGAGCGCCACCGCTCGACCTCGATCTGCCAGGCCCGGTCGGTGGCGGCGGTGTGCCCCTGCAGGTAGGCGAGGTCGTCGACGTCGGTCGCCCACAGATGCGGTATGCCGTACCCGTCCCGGTGCACCCGTCCGGACCGGCCGGTGCCGTACCGGGTCGTCCCGGGGCCGGCGCCGGATGGAGCCGTCACGGGGCCGGCGCCGCGACGGCGGCGATCGGGTTGTCCTGTGTACCGACGAAGATCAACGACCCGGCCTGGTCGGTCAGGTCGACCATCTGCAGCGTGTTGCGTAGCTGCAACCGATTCAGGCAGGAGTGCCGGAAGGTGGGCGCGAAGAAGTTCAACCGGTCCCGCAGCTGCGGGTGGTCGTCGCCGTGCTGACGGACGCACTCGGCGACCAGTTGCCAGAACCGGTCCGCCGGCAGCACGCCGTCGGCGTCCAGGATCGCGGCGAGGAAGCGCAGAAACCCGTCGAAGACGTCGGTGAACACGGCCAGGACCCGGAAGTCGTCGTCGACCGGCATCCGGATCCGTTCGACCGTGGCCGGCAGCTCCCGGTCGTGCATGGCGACGACCTCCTCGCCGATGTCCTTCATGAACACCCGGATCGGTACGTGGTCCGCCAGCACGAGGATCAGGTTCTCCCCGTGCGGCATGAACGCCAGGTCGTGGCCGAGCAGGCAGTGCAGCAGCGGGCGCAGATAGGCCCGCAGGTACCGGGCCAGCCAGTCGGCGGCCGGCAGGCCGGACGCCGCGATCAGGGCGGTGGCCAGGTGCGCGCCGTCGCGGTCGCGGTGCAGCAGGCTGGCCATGGTGGCCAGCCGCTGCCCGGGCGCTATCCGGGGCACCGGGCTTTCCCGCCACAACGCGGCGAGCATCCGCTGGTACGCCGAGACCGGTGCCCCGCTGCGGTGGTACGCGTCCCCGGTGTAGCCGACCGAGGCCAGCTCCCGCAGCACCCCGAACCCGCAGTCACGCAGTGTGTCGTCGTCGGCGACCAAGTCGGCGACCCAGTCGTTGACCGGCGGGGTGGCCCGCATGTAGGCCGGGGACAGCCCGCGCATGAAGCCCATGTTCTGGATGGACAGTGCGGTCTTGACGTAGTGCCGGTGCGGGTGGTCGATGTTGAAGAAGGTACGGATCGACTGCTGCGCCCGGTACCGGTCCGGGCTCGTGCCGACCGGGACGATTGCCCGGGACGCCACGTCGGCGGCGAAGGTGACGCCGACCTTGTGTTCCCACTGCCACGGATGCACCGGCAGGTACCGGTAGTTGGCCGGGTCGAGGCCGAGGCCGTGCAGCTGGTCGGCGAACCGGTGCAGCGTCTCGGCACCCAGTTCGTCGAGGTAGTGGCTCTGCTCGTCGACGCCGTGCCCGGCGGTGAAGGTGCTCAGGTCGCGGCGTACCGCCAGCCAGACCAGCCGCACCGGGGCGCCGGCCTCCGGCGCATACGCCTCATGGTCGGCCAGGCCGAAGCCGATCCGGCCGTTGTTGGCGACGAACAGCGGGTGCCCCTCGGTCATCGCCGACTCGATGGTCTGGAAGTCAGCGTGCACCAGGTCGGCGGCGCGTTCCCGCCGGTGGTGGTGCTTCCAGGCGGCACCGGCCAGGGTGGCGCTGATCTCCTCCAGGTAGGTGCCGAGCAGCTTCGCCGGGATGCCCAGCGTCTCTCGCAGCTCGACGACGAGGTCGAGGGCGTCCAGCTCCGCCGGGGTGCCGTCGACCTCGCGGGTCAGCGACGCGGCGTCGATCAGCCAGTGGTCGAGAGCGTACCGGCGGGCCCGGAACCGGTACGCGACCCGGTCGCCGGTCGTCAGCTGGTACCCGTCGCCGCCGGGGCCGGCCGGGAGCGTGTTGTCGGGCCGGGGCTGGATCAGCCGTTCGTGGCTGAACTCGGCGATGGCCTTGGCGACCAGCTGGCGGTGGGCGGCCGCGATCGGGCCCGGCGCGAGGTGAGCGGGGGGTGTCATTGGGCTCTCCGTGGCTGATCCGTCGGCATCGGCCGCCGCGCCGTCGCTCGGACTGCTGCCCTGCGGACTGCGGGTACCGCCCAGTTGGCTGGCACTGAACGCGGACCGGGAACAGAAGCTGAGCCGGGCCTGCTTGTCGGACAGTTGGATCAGCCGGTCGACGACGAAGCCGGCTTCGGCATTCTTCACGGCGATCGCCTCGTTGCGTACGTCGGGCTCGACGACAACCCGGTGGTGCGCCGGGTCGGCGAAGACGAAGGCCATCACCGTCCGCATCACCGCCGACGTCATCCCGTGCCGGGGCTCGCCGTCCGGCGGTGCGACCAGCACGTGCATCCCGACGTCGCCGGGCTGTACGGGGTAGTGGTCGGCGAGTTCGCTGTGTGCGGGTTCGTAGGTCTCGGTGAGGAACAGCGGTACGCCGTCGAGTCGGCCGAGCCACGCGTGATGGTGCGGGTTGGCGTCGATGCGCTGGTACTCGCGCCGTACGGTGTCGAGGTCGGCGTCGGGCATTCCCCAGAACACCGACCGGGGGTGGGTGATCCAGGCGTGCAGCAGGTCGGCGTGACCGGCGATGTCGAGTGGTTCGACGGTCATCCGGCCGAGCGGGTCGTCGAAGGTGAACGTGGTCGTCGTGGCGGCGGTCACCGGATGAGCGCCTCCTGCCGCTGCATGGCCACCGGACCGGTCGCGGCCGCCGGTGCCGACGGTGTGTTGCTGTCCGACGGTGCGCCGAAGTGCTGGAAGGCGATCTTGCGCTCGATCGGGTAGACCTCGCGGCCGAGCATGTTGGCGATGATCACCGAGTTGCGGTAGGGACCCATGCCCAGGTCGGGTGCGGTGAGGCTGTGGGTGTGCTCCTCGGCGTTCTGCACGAAGATCTCCCGGTCGCCGTGGTCGACGGTGTAGCCGAGCGCCACGTCGAACCGGCCCCGCTCGTCCCATCGGATCCGGTCGCGGACCGGGTCCAGGAACGCCGGCACGGCCGGCCGGTAGCCGGTGGCGAGCACCAGGCCGTCGGTGTCCATGGTGAAATCGCGGTCCTGCTCCTGGTGGTGCAGGGCGAGTCGGTACCGTCCGGTGTCGGGGTCCCAGTCGGCGCCGGTCAGCGCGGTCCCGGTGAGCAGGGTGGTCGGCACCGGGCCGCCGACGTCCTTGCGGTACAGCGTGTCGAAGATGGTGTCCACCAGGTCGCCGCTGATGCCCTTGTAGAGGCTGCGCTGGTCCCGGTTGAGCCGGTCCCGGCTGGCCGCCGGAAGCCCGTGGAAGTAGCGGACGTACTCCGGTGAGGTCATCTCCAGGGTGAGCTTGGCGTACTCCATCGGGAAGAACCGGGGCGACCGGGTGACCCAGTTGAGCTGGTAGCCGTGGGTGTCGATCTCCTCCAGCAGGTCGAGGTAGATCTCTGCGGCGCTCTGCCCGCTGCCGACCACGGTGACCGACCCGAGGCTCTGCAGCCGGGCCTTGTCCGGCAGGTAGTCGGCGCTGTGCACGGCCGGGCCGGGCAGGTCCCGGACCACCGTCGGGCGGTACGGCACGGTACCGATGCCGAGCACCAGCCGCCGGGTCCGCAGCGTCGTCGTCGCCCCGGTGCCGGCCTCGGCGACCCGTACCAGGTAGTCGCCGGTCGCGGCGTCGTGCTCGACCCGGTCGACCCGGCTGCCGAACCGGACGTTGGGGAGCTGGGCGGCCGCCCAGCGGCAGTACGCGTCGTACTCGACACGCAGCGGGTAGAAGTTCTCCCGGATGTAGAAGCGGTAGAGCCGGCCGGTCTGCTTCAGATAGTTGAGGAACGAGTACGGCGACGTCGGGTCGGCCATTGTCACCAGGTCGGCCAGGAACGGCACCTGGATGGTGACTCCCTCGATCATCAGCCCGGGGTGCCAGGCGAACTCGTCGCGCTGCTCCAGGAACACCCCGTCCAGGTCGTCGACCGGCGCGGTCAGGCAGGCCAGACCGAGGTTGAACGGCCCGAGCCCGACGGCGACGAAGTCATACGTTCGCATTGGCGCACACCTCCGGGGTGACCGGCTCCGGGGCGATGAGCGCCGGATCCCATTCGGCGTCGAGCAGCTCCTGGCCGGTGCGGCGGATCAGCCCGATCACGGTACGCAGGTCTTCGACGGTGGTGTTCGGGTTGAGCAGCGTGAACTTGAGCCAGTAGTGCCCGTCGACGACGGTGCCGGCGATGATCGCGGTGCCGTCGGCGAACAGCCGAGCCCGCAGCCGGGGCAGCAGCCGGTCGCAGTCCTGCACCGGTAGCCAGTCCGGTCGGTACCGGAACAGCACGGTGCTCAGCACCGGTCGCATGACCAGCTCGAAGTCGTCGCACTCGCGGAGCAGACCGTATGCCTGCTGGGCCAGGTCGACGACCTGGTCGAACATCTCGCCGAGCTGGTCGGCGCCGATCGCCCGCAACGTCATCCACAACTTCAGGGCGTCCAGCCGGCGGGTGGTCTGCAGGCTCTTGTCGACCTGGTTCGGCACGGTCGCAGTTCGTGGGTTCAGGTAGTCGGCGTGCACCGCGACCCGCCGCATGGTCGGCGCGTTCCGGACGATGATGGCGCTGGAGCTGATCGGCTGGAAGAAGCTCTTGTGGAAGTCGACGGTGACCGAGTCGGCGGCGGCGATGCCGTCGAGCAGGTGCCGGTGGCGGGTGGAGATCAGCAGACCGCAGCCGTACGCCGCGTCGACGTGCAGCCACACCGCCCGGTCGCGGCAGACGGTGCCGATCGCGGCGAGCGGGTCGACACAGCCGCGGTCGGTGGTGCCGGCGGTGGCGACGACCGCCATCGGCACCAGGTCCTGGTCGAGCAGCCGATTGATCTCGGCGTCGAGCGCCACCGGGTCCATCCGGCCGGTGCCGTCGGTGGCTACCGGAACGACCGCGTCGGCGGCGAGTCCGAGTAGACCGGCGGACTTGCTGACGCTGAAGTGGCTCTCCGCCGTGGCCAGGACCCGCAGCCGGGGCAGCATCGTGGCCCGGTCGGCGTCGGCGCGGACCAGGCGGTCCTCCCGGGCCAGTAGCAGGCCGTGCAGGTTCGACTGGGTGCCGCCGCTGGTGAAGACACCGTCGGCGGTCGGACCAAATCCGATCCGCTCGGCCGTCCAGGCGATCAGCCGTCGCTCGATCAGCGTGCCGGTGGTGCTCTGGTCCCAGGTGTCGACTGAGGTGTTGACGGCGGCGAGCAGCAATTCGGCGTTGAGTGCGGGAATCGCCACCGGGCAGTTCAAGTGGGCCAGGTAGGTGGGTTCGTGGAACCACACCGCGTGGTCCAGATACAGTCCGGCGACCTCGTCCAGTGCGGCGTCGGTGGTGCCGAGCGGTGCGTCCAGGTCGACGCTGTCGACCTTGGCCTGCAGTGGTGCCACGGCGTCGCCGGAGTACGGCTGGCGGACCGCCCGTACACGGTCGGCGAGGACCGCTGCGGTCCGGTCGATGCTGGACACGTAGGTGTCCACGGTGTGCCGGCCGAACAGATGCGGGTACATTGGTCTCTCCAACACCGCCTCCATAAGGGTAACCTAACCTAACTTAGGCGAGGCTACTGGGAGGGCCGGTGAAACGGAACTGGGCAGGACCCCTTCTCCGCGGGGCACGGGGCCGCAAGGCGCGTCGCACGCCCCTCGGTGGGACCGCTGTCGTGCGTCGTGACCAGCGGATTCATTCCGCCAGCGGAGGCCGAGCGGACGCTTGTGACCTGCGTCCCACCAGGTGGATTACCCGGTGGGGGTGGCCGCTCGGCGTCGGCGGGAGGGCGGCCGGATGACCGCTGCCGTCGCCGCCCGCGGGCGGACCATGTCGATCCTGACCGCGCTGTACATCACCCAGTACCTGGGATTCGGGTTCATCACCGTCGGGCTGGCCAGCATCCTGCGGTCCGGCGGCACCTCGCTGGACACTCTCGCGCTGCTGAACCTGATCGGCCTGATCTGGCCGGTCAAGTTCCTCTGGGCACCGATACTGGACCGGTACGGCCCACGGCGCGGCGGCCACTACCGCTCCTGGCTGCTGGTGCTGCAGAGCGGCATGGTGCTGGCCCTGCTGGCCCTGCTCGCCGCCGACCCGGCGACCGGGCGGATCGGCCCGATCGTGCTGATCTGCGCGCTGTTCGTGTTCCTCTCCGCCACCCAGGACATCGCCGCCGACGCGATCGCGGTGCGGATGCTGGCCGACTCGGTCCGGGGCACCGGCAACGGGATCCAGGTGTCGGCGAGCTACGTCGGCAACATTCTGGGCGGCGGCGTCTGCGTGGTGGTCTACGACCGGTTCGGCTGGCAGGCAGCGGTTGGCCTGCTCGCCGCCCTCACCGCGACCGGTCTGCTGGTGGTGTGGCGGTTCCGCGAGCCCGAGCGGATTGCCCGGCCGGCCGGGGCGCGTCAGGCGTACGGCGCGCTGCTGTCCGTCCTGGGCCAGCCCGGCTGCCGCCGCTGGGCCCTCGGCGTGGTGCCGCTGCTCTACATGGGAGCCGGCGCGGCGTACGGACTGGTGTCGCCGGCCCTGGTCGACGTCGGCTGGTCGTTGCAGCGGATCGGCTTCGTGACCGGGATCGTCACCAGCGTCCCGGCCGTCGTCGCCGGGCTGGTGGCCGGCGGCCTGGTCGCCCGGATCGGCCGGGCCGGGGTGCTGGTGGTTGGTGGCGGGTCGCTGGCCGTCGCCACGGTGCTGCTGCTGCCGATGCTCACCGGCCGGGCCGCCGGCGGTTTCACTACGGTCGCGTTGTGCTGCTTCATGGCCGCGTACACGGTGGCGAACGTCGCGCTGTACACGGTGAACATGGACTACTCCCGGCCGGGCACCGGGGGTACCGACTTCACGGTGCTGTCGTCGTTCGGGCTGATCTGCTCCTACCTGGCCGCGGCGCTCGGCCTGACGGCGGCGGCCCGGGTCGGCTACCCGGCAGTCGCGGTGGCCGCGATCGTGCTGATCCTCGCCGGAGTCGCCATCGGCGTCCGCCACCAGGGCCGGTACCGGCCGGCGACCGGCCCGGAGCCAACTGGATTACCAGGGCAACGGTCGGACGAACATGGCGTGCTGGCGCCAGCCGGGAAAGGGCACCAGGTCGCCGACGTGCTGCCAGCCCAGCACCCGCATGCTGCGCAGCACCCGGGAGTTGGAATCGGCGACCGCCAGTGAGGCCCGTTCCTCGGTGCGGCTGGCCAGCAACTGGGAGAACAACGCCACGCCGACCTGCTGACGTTGGAACTCGGGCAGCACGAACGCCTCACAGACGGCGAAAGTCCGGCCCGGCCACTCCCGGGCAAGGTCCGGGTCGGCCGTCGACCGTAGGTCGCGCCACCAGAGCGTCTCGGGTGGCAGCGGGCAGCCCAGCACCGTTCCGGCCAGTTGGTCGCCGACGTAGCCGACGGTGGCGGCGAATCCGGGTGCCTGCGCCGTCCACTCCAGCCGTTGCTCCACCGACGGCTCGGTGTGGTCGGTCAGGTGCAGGTCCTTGGCGTGCACCTGGCGGTAGACCTTCGCGAGAGCATCGATCTGTACCTGGTCGGTGAGCACCACCCGGTGGCGGCCGGTGCCGGTCTCCGTCGTGCGTTCGAGGCCCATCCCACTCCCTTCATCGATGAGGTGAGCCTAACCTAACTGGACGCCCGGGTTTCTGCCAAGGCCGACGGTCCCGGCGATCGGCGACCGGCGGCCGGTGCCCGGCCATCGCCGGGGCCGCGTCCGGCACGACCCGGTGCCCGACCAGCAACCGGTGCAGACCGATCACGATGGCGGCGACCGACTCGACCTGGAGCCCGGCGTAGGAGACCGTCAGTACGGCGCCCAGCCGACGGCGACGAACAACGCCGCCGCGCCCGGCGGGTACTGCCACATCGGGTCGGCGCTCGGCGCCCGGCCGTCGCGCAGTTGCCCGCTCCACCGCCGGTACAGGTCGACGTCGGCGAACAGCTCACCGGCTCCGCAGGAGTCTCATCCGCGTCGGCAGCGTCAGGTCGACGGCGGTGCGACCAGCTGCGGGCCGGGCCGACCGCGCAGCACCCGCAGCGCGACGGCCGGGCGGACCACCGCGGACAACGGTGCGACCAGATGGAACACGTCGGTCAAGGCGCGCTGCACGTACGGATCGCGGTTGGCGACGTCGGCCGCCCGGTCCAGGTACCAGCGGGACAGCCTGCCGCCGCGCCGGGGCCGTGGCCCGACGGTCGTCGGGTACCGCAGGTCGGCGCCGGTGGCGATCAGCCAGGCGGTCTCGCTGCAGCCGGCCAGCCGGGCCTGCGCCGCGCGGCCCAGTGTGCCGCCGCTGTCGCGCAGCTGCTCGGCCAGCACCACCGCCGTCCGGGCGGCCACGGCCATCCCCTGGCCGTAGACCGGGTTGAAGGTGCACGAGGCGTCGCCGACCACCGCGAACCCGTCCGGCCAGCGTGGCATCGCCTCGTACCGGCGGCGATGGTTGGCGGTGTTGCGGAAACCGTGGATCGGCGAGTCGGCAGTGGCGTCGCGGATCGCCTGGTGGATCAGCGGGCTGCGCAGCCCACGGGCGAACTCCAGGAAACCGGCCTCGTCGGTCGGCGGGTGGTCGCCGCCGAGTCCGCCGAGGGTCACCATCCACCGTCCGTTCTCGATCGGATAGATCACCCCGCCCCGACCAGAGTGGGGCGGTTGCGGCATCACCACGATGTTCTTCCACCCGGCACTGGCCCCCGGCGGCAGCAGGTAGCGCCGGCTCGCGTAGCCGAGTCCGGCGTCGATCCGGGTCTCGTCGGGGCGGCCGTAGCCGAGCTCGGCCAACCAGTCCGGCGCGTGTGAGCTGCGGCCGCTGGCGTCCACCACCAGGTCGGCCGACAGGCTCCGGTCGGCGGCGCCCGCCGCGCGGGGACGCATCCGTACGCCGGTGACCGCGTCACGGCCGTCGGCGCCGAGCAGCCCGATCACGTCGTGGGCCGGCTCGAACCGGATCCGTGGATCGGCGGCCAGCCGCTGGCGGACCGTCCAGTCGAGCAGTTCCCGGCTGGTCCCGACCAGCTGGTGGGTCGCCGGGAACCGTTCCCGCCACCCGGTCGGCGCCAGGTACAGGATGTCGGTCGGCGCGTCGACCCGGACCGCGCCGGCGGCGTGCAGCTCGGTGATCAGGCCGGGGAAGAGCTGATCGAGCGCACGCTGCCCGGCGGTGATCAGCACGTGCAGGTGGTGCGCCTGCGGGACGCCGGCGCGGACCTGCGGCGTGTCGGGGAACCGGTCGCGGTCGACGACGGTCACCCGGTCGACGTGCTCGGCGAGGACACGGGCCGCGCACAGCCCGGCGAGACTGCCGCCGATGACGACTGCGTGCCGGGCGGCGGGAACGGATCGGGCCATGCCGCTATCTTCGCTGATCGGTCCGATGTGCACCACCGGGCATCCGCCGGTACACCGGGGCGAGTCGGCGGTGCAGCTCCCGGTAGACGTCGAAGAGTTCGTCGTAGCGGACGCGGTGCGCCGCCGTCGGGGCGAACACCTGGTCGGTCCGCAGCAACGCCGGGATCTGCCCGAACGTCAGCTGCCCGGTGCCGACCGCGCCGATCCAGCCGGCGCCACGGGCGTTGACCGCGACCGGGTCCGGGTCCCGACGCACCTCGACGCCGAGCACGTCGGCGAAGATCTGGCACCAGGCCGTTGACCGGGCGCCGCCACCGGTGACGGTCAACGAGGCCACCGGGGTGCCGAGGAACCGGTCGACCGCCGCCGACAGCCACCGGGTGTTCAACGCGACGCCTTCGAAGACGGCCCGCAGCAGATCGGACCGGTTAGTGTCGAGCGAGATGTTGACGAACGCGGCACGCAGGTCCGGATCGTCGACCGGTGCGCGTTCGCCGTACAGCCACGGCAGGTAGAGCACCCCGTTGGCGCCGGCCGGCACGGTCGGCAGGATCGCGTCGAACGCGTCGAAGATCGGCGTCTCGTCGGTGGCGAGGCGGCCGGCGCCGACCAGCGGGTCGTCGTACTCGACGATCTTCTCCTTCAGCCAGGTCAGGTTCGCCCCGGCGGTGGCCTGCAGCGCGGTCATCAGGTACCGGTCGCCGATCGCGCACGGCACGGCGGCGATCTGCGCGACCGGGTCGGTCTTCTTCCGGTGCACGTGCGCCGCGATCCACGACGAGGTGCCCAGGTACAGGTGCGGGTCGTCGTCGGCGGTGGTACCGGCGCCGATCGCCGCCGCCGTGGTGTCGATCGCCCCGGCCACCACCTGGACGGTCGGCGGCAGACCGAGGTGGTCGGCGGCGTCCGGGTGCAACGTGCCGATCACCTCGGTGCAGGCCACGATCGGCGGCAGTTTGTCCGCGTCGATGCCGCAGTCGGCGACCAGGGCGGGAGAGTAGCGGACCCGGTCGGGTCGGCGGTTGTCCGTCACCCACGAGGTGAGGATCGAGTCGACCGTAGCCACTGTACGGCCGGTGAGCTTGAGGTTGATCCAGTCCAGCGCGTTGAGGAAGGTCGCGGTCCGCGCGTACACCTCGGGCATGGTGTCGCGGACCAGCAGCATGTGCGCGGCCGGGTCCTTGCCGGTGGTGGACGGCATCCCGCCGGTCAACCGCAGCCAGCGCACGATCCGGCGGACCGACATCCCGCCGTACGCCGGGAAGCCGCCGAACTGCCGCCGCAGGTGCGCCGCGCCGCGCATGTCCAACCAGGTGATGCAGCGGGTCAGTGGCGCCCCGGCGGCGTCCACCGCGATGGTCCCCTCGCCCTGGGTGGACGAGCAGACGGTGGTGACCGCGCGCAGGTGCTCCGGGTGGGCCTGGCCGAGGTCGGCGACCGCTTCGGCAAGCGCCGTCCACCAGGCATGCGGGTTCTGTTCGGCACCGCCGCCGGGCAGCACCAGCAGCGGCACCGGGCGCTGCGCCCAGCCGGTCACCGTACCGTCAGCGGCGACCAGCGCGGCCTTCATCCCCGAGGTGCCCAGGTCGATCGCGAGGACCTGCGGCGGGACGGCCGGCACCGGGTCAAACCCCTTCCACCTGCGCGAACACCCGGTCGAACCGGTCCAGCGCGGTGTCGATCACCTCGTCGGTGTCGGCCATCGAGGTGTACATCCGGGAGCCGGCCAGGGTGATGACGCCGTGCGCCGTGTACGCCGCACCCATCTGCTCCATCAGCCGCTTGCGGGACTTGTTCTCCCTGAGCAGCTTGATCGGGTTGCGCATGTCGAGCAGCATGACGCCACTGCACTCCAGATGCACGATCGACCCCTGGTTGTAGGCCACGTACGGCAGACCGTACCGGTCGATCAGCCGCTGCAGTCCCCGGGTGAGCCGGTCCCCGGCCCGGCCGGCGATCACCGGGGCGTTGGTCCGGGCCATCTCGGCGATCGCGAAATAGCCGGCCGCACAGGACAGCGGGTTCGCCGACAGGGTGCCGCCGACCTGGATGTGTGTCCCGCCGCGCCCGTCGAGTCCGGCGCCGAAGACAGCCATCACGTCGGCCCGCCCGCCGACGCCGCCGGCCATCGGGTAGCCGCCGGAGACCGCCTTGCCGAACACGGTCAGGTCGGGGGTGACACCGAAGTAGCCGGCCGCCCCGCCGAGCCCGACCCGGAACCCGGTGACCACCTCGTCGAAGATCAGCAGCGCGCCGAACTCGTCGCACAACGCGCGGACCCTGGCGTTGAAGTCACGTGGCACGGGGCGGGTGCCGGACTCCGGGCCGAGTGGTTCGACGATCACCGCAGCGGTGCCGCCGCGGACCCGGTTCTCGATCAGTTTGCGGCGCAACGCCCCGAGATCGTGCGGGAACGCCTCCCGCGTGTTGGCGGTGGCGCCGAACGGGATGCCCTTGGCGTTCATCCGGTACGTGCCGGGCACCCGCAGCCCGTACACCATCGTGTCGGACCAGCCGTGGTACGCCCCACCGACCTTGATCACCATGTGCTTGCCGGTGAAGGCGCGGGCACCGCGGACCGCCGCCATCACCGCCTCGGTTCCGGAGCCGAGCGACCGGTACATCTCGATGTGCGGCAGGTACCGGAAAATGATCTCGGCGAGCTTCAGCTCGTACTCATGGAACAGCCCGGTCACCGGCCCCGACTCCTTGACCACCGCGGCGACCTGCTCGTTGACCGGGCGGTAGTTGCTGCCCAGGATCGTCGGGCCACCGGCCTGCAGGAAGTCGACGTAGGTGTTGCCGTCGCGGTCGGTCAGGTAGGCGCCGTCGGCGGCGTCGACCGCCAACGGGAACGGGTAGTTGAAGGCCAGGTTGTGCTGCACACCGCCCGGGATGCGGCGCTTCGCCCGGTCGGTGATCTCCTTGCTGGCCCGGCACCGGTCGTTGAAGTAGCCGAGCACGTCGAGCATCGCGTCGTGGCGCAGCCCGCGTACCGGCTGGGCGACCAGGGCCTTGAGCCGGCGCATCGTGTCGTCGACGTCCAGGTACTCGGTGATCGCGTAGCCGAGTCGCGCGGACTCGCTGCCCGGGAGCTGCGCGGTGGTGGTGTCGGCGACCGGGGGCCCGGCGGCGGCGATCGCCGCCGCCACCGCGTCCGCACTGGGCAGTTGCTCATCGGCGGGCACCCGCACCGGCGGGACCGCCTCGGTGAGCTGCGCGGCGATCCGCTTCTCGTCGGCGCGCAGCTTGGTGAACGCGACCTCCCGGATCGCGGTCGGGATGGTGTAGACCTTGCCGGCTTCGCTGGTCAACGCCAGGAGATAGGCGATCGACACCTTCTCCAGCAGCGCCATGTTGAACACCGCGCGGTCCGGGTCGGTCCCGAGCGCGACGACCCCATGGTTGGCGATGATGAACGCGTTGTCGCCGCTGGCCACCTTCTTCTGCACGTTGCGGGCCAGCATCCCGGTGCCGGACGGGGCGTAGTCGACGATCGCCACCTGACGGCCGAGGAAGCGCACCTGCTCGTCGGTGAGCGCCGGGATCGGACGGCGCAGGAACGCCAGGGCCGAGGCGTACGGCTGGTGGGTGTGCACGATCGCGTTGACGTCGGGCCGCTGCCGGTAGATGTTGGCGTGCATCCCGGCCTCGATCGACGGCGCGAGGTCACTACCGGTGCCGTCGGGTATGTGCGTACCGTCGAAGTCGACCAGGCAGATGTCCTCGATCCGCATCCGGTCGTAGTCGTAGTTGCTCGGCGTGACGGCGTACAGCCGGTGCCCCGGAACCCGGACCGATACGTTGCCCTCGGTAGCCTTCAGATAGCCCCGGTCCAGCATGGTTCGACACATGTCGACGACGTGCCGGCGGGAAGTGTGGTGGTCCATGCGGGTCCTCCGGTCCTCCAGGGAGGGGTCGCGGCGAGAACCTATTCTCGCCGTCGGCCGGCGCTGGGACACCGTCCCGCCGGCAGCGGAAAACAGCGACCGGACTATCACCACGTGACAAATTCGGGCTGCGTGTGCCCTCAGCAACCCGTTGCCCTGGGTCGCAGTCTCACTGAATTATCATCACGTGACAGAGTGGCGAGGTGCGAGCCCGCCCAGTGACCGTCACCCCCTGGCAGCGGCTGCCCGCCGAGCTGGCCCCGGCGATGCGGCCCCGGCTGGCGGCGGTGGTCGACACGGTGGCCGCCGCGGTGACCGAGCTGACCCCTGAGTTCGTCGGGATCGACGACCCGAAGTTCCGGGCCGATGTCCGGACCGCGGTCGACGTTGCCCTCCAGCGTTTTCTGGACCTGGTCGGCACCACCGAGCCGGCGTTGCCGCCCCGGGAGCGGGAGGTCTTCGTCGCGCTCGGCGCGGCCGAGGCCCGGGAGGACCGTGGCCCCCAGGCACTGCTCGCCGCCCTGCGGGTGGCCGGCCGACTGTTGTTGCGTCAGGTCGGTCAGGCGCTCGCCACAGTGCGCCCGGTCGACGCCGAGGCCCTCGCCGACTGCGCCGACGCGGTCACCGGTTTCGTCGACGAGCTGGCTGCGGCCGGCACCGACGGGTTCGCCCGCCAGCTGCGCGAACAGTCCGGCGAGGGCGACCGGGCCCGCCGGCAGCTGGGCGAACTGCTGCTGGTCGGCGGAGCCGGCGCCGCCACCGTGGCGGCGGCCGCCGCCCGGGCCGGCTGGCGGGACCTGGCCACCGTGCTGCCGGTCGTGCTGCCGGCCCGGCAGGCCCGCGACGCACGGTTCCGGTTCGGTACCGACGGCATCGTGGTCGACCGGGGCCGCGACGCCGTACTGCTGCTGCGCGCCGGCCCCCGGGCCACCCGCCCGGTGCTGGCCGACGCGCTGCAGGGCTGGCGGGCCACGGTGGGCCCGGCGTCGCCGTGGCCGCAGGTGCCCCAGGCGGTACGACTTGCCGAACTCGCGGCGACCGTAGTCCGGACCGGTGGAGCCGACCAGGGCGGTCCCGTCGACCGCACCGCCGTCTTCGTCGAGGACCACCTCACCGTGCTGGCGCTGCACGGCCACCCCGACGCGCTGACGGTGCTGACCGGCCGCCGGCTGGCGCCCTTCGGCGCGCTGCCGCCCACCCAGCGCGCCGGACTGCTGCGTACGCTGCACAGCTGGCTGCGGCACTGGGGGTCCCGGTCGGCGGTCGCCGCCGAGCTGTTCGTCCATCCGCAGACCGTCAGCTACCGGCTCAAGCGGCTGCGGACGCTGCTCGGCGACGACTTGGATGACCCGGACCGCCGGTTCGAGCTGCTGCTGGTGCTCACCGTCGCCGACCCGCACTGACCAGCGCAGCACCTGCCGGTCAGCGGTAGCGGCGCTGTCGCCACGCCGACTCGCGGGCCTCGTGGGCCAACCGTACGTGCATCGCCGCCGCCCGCGGCGACCGGCGGGACTGCAGCCGGCCATCAGCAGCGGACCGGGCAGGCCGCTCGGCTTGTCGCTGAACGCCTGCGGGATGGTCAACGCGGCGATGAAGACCGCTGCCGTCGCCGTGAACATCACCAGCGGGGCGATGCCCTCGCCGAGTCGGATCCGGTTGGCGAGCATCAGCTGCGAACACCACGCCCACCACAGCAGCGCGAGGAAGCCGTGGACCGGACAATCGACGTCGAGCGGCGGCCGAGCCGCCGTCGCCGTGGCGGATTGGTGAAGAAACGCCCAGGTGGTCGACGACGGTGATCCTGGTGACTGCTGCCGGCATCGCCTCCGGACTGGAGTCGGCGCTGCATCTGGTACGGCGCAAGGTCAGCGCCGATGTCGCGGTCCGCGCCGAAGAAGTGTTGGAGTATCAGACCCGTGGCACTGTCCGGACCCGATGATCGCCGTTTATCGTTACCGTGCCACCGTTCGTGTGCGCGGACGCGCCTGTCCGGTGTGTCCGTCATCTCGCTGAAGGGTTATGGAAATGACGGCAACTATCCGACAATCGGGCGACGTGCGAGCCGAAGTGGAAAACGCCAACATCGCACGGATCTACGACTATTACCTTGGTGGACTCTACAACTTCGCGATCGATCGCGAGCGGGCCGAACGCATCAAGCTGATGTTGCCCAGCGTCGACCTGCTCGCCCGTGGCAACCGGGACTGGCTGCGCCGTTCGGTGCGATACCTGGTCGGCGAGGGCGTGCGGCAGTTCATCGACATCGCCTCGGGGCTGCCGACAGTCGGCAACACGCACGAGGTGGCGCATGCCCTCGACGCCCAGGCTCGGGTTGTCTATGTGGACAACGATCACTCGGCTGTCGTCCACGGTGAAGACATCCTCGCCACGGAGCCGCTGGTGGCGATGGCCGAGGTCGACGGTAGGTATCCCGACCAGGTGTGGTCGCATCCGGCGGTCCGCGAGCTGATCGACCTGTCGCAGCCGGTGGGCATCGTTCTCGGCGGGCTGCTCGTTTTCGTTCAGGACGACGAGGATCCGGCCGGACTCGTCGCGGCCTACCGGGACGCGCTGGCACCGGGCAGCTACATCGCTATGTCGCACCTCAGCGCGGACACGGCCGACGAGGAGACCCGCGGGCAGGTGGACCGGATGGTCGCCGCCTACCAGGCCGGCGTCGGCGCGAACCTCTACGTCCGGGACAAGGCCACCATCACCTCCTGGTTCGACGGCATGGAGCTGGTCGAGCCCGGTGTGACCCTGATGGCGGACTGGCGGCCGGACCCGGGTCTCGACGTGGACGCACAGACGCCGTCCCGGCAGCTCGGCTACGGCGGAATGGCCCGCGTCGGATAACCCATCCGGTAAGCGCGGTTCGGTTCGGTATCCTCCCCGACTCTTGGCCGGACACCGTCCTGGAGCCGCCTGGCGGGCGTCCGGCCCCGTCGACCGGCCGGGTCAACCTCCCGGCCCGGTGCCGCGTCTTCGTGGTGTCCGCTCGACCAGGAGGTTTCCCGTGACCGTCACTCCCAATCCGGGCAGTTCCGAACCGCTGTGGTCGGTGGGCGGCATCACCGCTGCGGTCACTGCGCTGCTGGGCGCGGTGACCGCGTTCGGTCTGCCGCTCACCGAGGCACAACAGGCCGCGGTCCTCGGCCTCGCTGCGGTTCTCGCTCCGCTGATCGTCGCGCTGGTCGGCCGCGCCCAGGTGTACGCGCCGGCGACCGTCGAACGACTGGTCGGTGACACCACCCCGGGGGCCGACGGGTGAGCCATGCCGGTCCGGGCTAGGGCCGGCGGAGGTCGGCTACCGCGCCACACGCTCCCGGCCGAAGGTGGACAATCGGCCGGTGCCGTGACGCGGTGGGAGGTAGCGGGTGCGGATCCTGCTGGTCGACAATTACGATTCCTACACGTACAACCTCTTCCAGCTGCTCGCGGCGGTCGCCGGCAGCGAGCCGACCGTGCTGGCCAACGACGACCCCCGGCTCGCCGCCGTCGACCGGCTCGCCGCGGAGTGCGTGGTGATCTCGCCCGGCCCAGGTCGGCCCCACCGGGTGACCGACCTCGGCTGGGGGTGGGAACTGCTCGACCGCCGTCGTGACCTGCCGGTGCTCGGGGTGTGCCTCGGTCACCAGGCGATCGCGTTGCACGCCGGCGCGCGGGTCGACCAGCGGAGGGCCCGGCACGGTCTGATCGACCGGGTGCGACACACCGGTGCCGGACTGTTCGCCGGCATACCTCAGGATTTCGCGGCGGTCCGGTACCACTCGTTGCGGGTGGCTGAGCCGGTGCCGGCGGACCTCATGGTGAACGCGTGGGCCGCCGATGGCACGGTGATGGCGTTGACGCACCGTCGGTTGCCCCGTTGGGGCGTGCAGTTCCATCCCGAGTCGATCGCCAGCGAACACGGTGCCCACCTGGTCGGCAACTTCCTGGCCTTGGCCCGGGCCACCGGGCCTGTCACTGCCACCGCCGCCGCCCGTCCGGTGGCGGCCGTGCCGCGCCGTGCCGCCACCGCGTCGGTGACACCCCGGCAGCCGACTCCCGACGCTGCGGCTCCCGATCCTGCACCCTCCGATGCTGGGGCCTCCGGCCCCGGCTGGCGGCGCGACGTGACGGTCCTCGACGCGGAGATCGACACCGAGGCGGCCTTTCAGGATCTGTACGCCGACGCACGGTACGCGTACTGGCTCGACGGCGCCGACGTCGCGGCCGGGCGTTCCCGGTTCTCCTTCCTCGGTGCCGCCGACGGGCCGCTGGCCGAGGTGCTCAGCTACCGGATCGGCAGTGGCCGGATCGAGGTGCGCCGGCCGGACCGTCCAGTTGAACAGGAGACCGGCGGCATACTCGACGTGCTGCGCCAGCGGTTGGCACGGCGGCGGCTGCCCCCAGCCGAGCTGCCGTTCGACTTCGCCGGCGGCTACGTCGGCTATCTCGGCTACGAGATGAAGGCCGACTGTGCGCCCACCACCGCCCGCCGGGCCGACACCCCCGACGCGGTCTGGATCTTCGCCGACCGGCTGGTCGCCGTCGACCACTTGCGCCGGCGCACCTACCTGGTGGCACTGAGCATCGACGACGTCGGGCAGCGCGCCGCCCGGGACTGGTTGGCTGTGACGGCGACCCGGCTGCGCGCGGTGCCGTCGTCGGTGCGGCCCGGGCCGTTTGACAGGCCGTCGGCACCGGACGCCGGGACGGACCTGTGGCGCTGGGTGTCGCCCGCCCGCGACCGCAGCCACTACCTCGCCGACGTCGACGAGGCCCGCACCCAGCTGCGCCGCGGCGAGAGCTACGAGATCTGCCTGACCAACCAACTGAGGCTGCCACCGGTCGCGGACCCGCTGGCCTACTACCGGACGCTGCGTCGGATCAACCCCGCGCCCTACGCCGCGTACCTGCGGCTGGATGACGTCGCCGTGGCCAGCTCCTCCCCGGAGCGGTTCCTGCGCATCCGCCCGGACGGCCGGGTCGACAGTAGCCCGGTGAAGGGCACCTCGGCCCGCGCGAACGACGCCGACGAGGACGACCATCTACGTCGTACGCTGGCCAGCTCACCCAAGACCCGAGCCGAGAACCTGATGATCGTCGACCTGCTCCGCAACGATCTCGGCCGGGTCTGCGAGGTCGGTTCGGTGCGCGTCCCCCGGTTCCTGGCCACCGAGACCTACCCCACACTGCACCAGCTGGTGTCCACCGTCGAAGGGCGGCTGCGTCCGTCGGTAGGCGCGGTCGACTGCGTACGGTCGAGTTTCCCCGGCGGGTCGATGACCGGTGCGCCGAAGCTGCGCACAATGGAGATCATCGACCGGTTGGAGCAGCGGGCCCGGGGAATTTACTCCGGTGCTCTCGGCTACTTCGGCCTCGGCGGCGGTGCCGATCTAAGCATCGTGATCCGTACTGCGGTGCTGACCGGCGACGGATTCACCGTCGGCACCGGCGGTGCCATCGTGCTGGCCTCCGACCCGGCCGACGAGTACGACGAGACGATGCTCAAGGCGCGGGCACTGCTCGTCGCGTACCGGTCGGTCACCAGGTCGGTCCGGTGACCGGGTGAGCCGGATCCCGGCAGGCAGGGGCGATCCGGGCGCACAGTCGAGCGTCAGGTCGCAGGCATGATCGGTCGTCGGCCGGGTACCCGGCGCCGGTGGCTCAGGACACTGCGACCCGCGTCCCCGCCGTTGACGTCGCGCTCGACGCGGACGTGGTGGTGCCCGCCCGTACCCGGGCGGTGGTGCTGTTCGCCCACGGCAGCGGCAGCTCCCGGCTCAGTCCACGCAACCGGACGGTGGCCGGCCGGCTGCACGCGACCGGCCTCGCGACCGTCCTGGCCGATCTGCTGACCAAGGAGGAGGAGCAGATCGACGCGGCCACCGCCCACCTGCGCTTCGACATCGCCCTGCTCAGCCGGCGGTTGACCGCGGTGGTGGACTGGGCCGTCGAGCAGCCGGAACTCGACGGCCTGCCGGTGGGACTGTGCGGCGCCAGTACCGGCGCGGCGGCGGCGCTGAGTACCGCCGCCTCCCGGCCGGAACGGGTCGGTGCCGTGGTGTCGCGGGGCGGCCGGCCCGAACTGGCCGGCAATGACCTGGCCGAGGTACGGGCACCGACCCTGCTGCTGGTTGGGGAGCTTGATCCGCAGGTCGCCGAGCTCAACGCGGCGGCTGCGGCCGACCTGCGGGCACCGCACGAACTGCGAGTGGTGCCGGGCGCCGGTCACCTGTTCGCCGAGCCGGGTGCGCTGGACCGAGTCGCCGCCGACGCCGCCGGCTGGTTCGACACACATCTGCGGTGAGAGTCGCTGCGTTCGGTCGCTGACCCGTCACTTAGTCGCGCTAGCTGCGAGTGACGTGCGCGCACTTGTTACGGTCGTCGGCCGGTGCGATGTACGGAGGACGCGGCGATGATGAACGGGACCATTGCTTACCTGGTCACCGGGCTGGGATGCCTGATCGCGACGGCTGGTGTGGTGATGGCGGCGATCGCCGTGTGGCAGACCCGGACCCGAGCCGGTGGCTCTCGGAAGAGGTCCGGTGGGGGACCGGTCGACCCGTTCCACACCGGTGACACCGACGCGTTGCGTGGCGATCCGCGTCGCGTCGGCCCCGGTGACATCGTGGAGATCCGGGCACAGTCGTACGCGGTCCGCGGCAGCCTGCACTTCGCCGAGGGCAGCTGGACCTGGAGCGAGCACTTCCTCGACGACGCGCGGGGCGACAAGCTGTGGCTCTCCGTCGAGTCCGATCCCGACCTGGAACTGGTGCTGTGGCGGGCGGCCGGTCCTGACCTGCAACACCTGCAGCCCGGCCCGGCGGTGGTGGACGTCGCTGGGCGCCGATACCGGCTCGACGAGTCCGGCCAGGCCCGGTTCACCAGCACCGGGGCGACCGGGCTGATCCCCAGCGGCTACGTGCGCTACTTCGACTACACCGCCCCGGACAACGCCCGGCTGTCCTTCGAAGGCTTCGGTGACTCGGGCCGCTGGGAGGTCGGCTTCGGCGAGGTGCTGCACCGCGCCGAGGTGATGATCTACCCGTCCGCTGGTCAGGCACCGACCGTCGGGAAGGTCTGACATGCTGGTCGCCCTGGACGCACCGTACGTCGACACCAGCGCGGCGGAGCTCAGCTTTGCGCTCGATCTGGCCGAGCGACCCGCCCTGCACGTGCTCGAGCTGCCCCTGCCGGGCGCTGGCGGCGGCGCCCGCTCCGGTTCGCGGCCGTCCGCTTCGCAGCCGGCAGGGCTGCTGCGCCTGCGATTGCTCGGGGCCTCGCATCAGGTCGTGCTGCGTACCGCCGGCCATGACCTGGTCGAGACGCTCGCCTGCCTGCCCGGTCACCCGCCTGATCTGCCGGCGGTGGTGGACGCGGATGACGGCTACCGGTTCTCCGCGCGAGCGCTTCGGCTGTCGGCCGGCGAGTTCGCCGGGCGGGCCGACCGCCTCCGCCGGCAGCTGACCGGTGATCCGCACGCCCTGGTCGGCGTCTTCCCGGGCAGCCCGGACGCCCTCACCGCGCTGCACACCCGGATCGATGGTGCGCGGATCAGTTGGCGCACCTGGCATGCGTACCCGCAGACAGCCGAGTTGGTCGAGACCGAGACGGTGGTGACAGTACGGTGACTTCCCGCAAGTGGATTGTCGGTGGCGTGGTCCTCGCTCTGGTGGGCGTGATCGTGTCGTGCTGCGGGCTGGCCGTCGGCACTTTCTCCGCCCGCGGCTACGTCGAGCGCAGCTATGCCCGCTCGGTGGTCGACGACATCGGCTCCGACGCCGAGGGGTACCGCTCCGATCTGCCACCGCGCCAGGTGGCGCAGCAGCTCACCCGGGCGTTCAGCCCGGCCGACGAGTACACCGTCGGTGACCGCTACTACCTGCGCTACGGCGACGACTCGGTGGTCATCCTGCCGATCGCCGCCGGCTCGCTGATCCTGCTGGAACGCATGACGACCGCGTACCCCCGGTACCGTTCCGTCGTCGGCAACTCGTGGAAGTGGCAACGCGGCAGCACGATCCGGGGCGGCGGTCCCGGCACCGGCAAGTAACCACCCCATCCCACCACCTGGAGTTGGCACATGTTCCGCGATTTGTTCGTCGATCTGCTGCTCACCCTGGCGTACGCCGGGGTGGGTCTGGTCCTGATGGCGCTCGGCTACCTGCTGGTCGACCTGGTCACCCCGGGCAAGCTGCACGAGCTCATCTGGGCGCAGCGCAACCGCAACGCGACCGTGCTGCTCGCCTCGAACCTGTTCGCGGTGGGCACCATCGTCGTGGCGGCGATCGCCGCCGGGGAGAACAGTTTCGTCACCGGCCTGGTCGGCACCGCCGGGTACGGGCTGCTCGGCCTGCTGGTGATGGCGGTGTCGTTCGTGCTGCTGGACGCGGTCACCCCGGGCCGCCTCGGGGACACCCTGGTGGATCGGGAGCCGCACCCGGCGGTCTGGGTCAGCGCGACCATTCACCTTGCCACCGGCGCCATCGTGGCGGCGGCGATCAGCTGATGTCGGCGATCAGCTGTCGTCGGTGGTCGGTTGATGTCGGCGGTCGTGGTGCCGGCACCGGTTGACGACGGTGCCGGCACCGGCCGCCGGTACGCCCGGCTGGCCCGGCCGGCGGTGTTGGCTGCGGTCTTCGTCTGTGCGGCCTGCGGCCTGGTGTACGAGTTGGCGCTGGTCGCCCTGGGTAGCTACCTGATCGGTGACACCGTCGGCCAGGCGTCGATCGTGCTGGGCGTGATGGTCTTCGCGATGGGCGTCGGCGCGTTGGCAGCCAAGCCGCTGCAGCACCGCGCGGTGGTGGCCTTCGCTGCGGTCGAGCTCACCCTGGCGCTGCTCGGCGGGTTGTCGGTACTGGGCCTGTACGCCGCCTTCGCCTGGCTGGACCTCTATGCGCCCGCGCTGGTGACGACCGCGTTCGTGCTGGGGCTGCTGATCGGGGCGGAGATTCCGCTGCTGATGGTGCTGCTGCAGCGGATCCGGGCGCAGGCGGCCGGCAGCGCGGTCGCCGACCTGTTCGCGGCCGACTACGTCGGTGCCCTGCTCGGCGGCCTGGCCTTTCCGTTCCTGCTGATCCCGTTCTTCGGCCAACTGCGGGGGGCGTTGCTGGTCGGCGCGGTGAACGCGCTGGCCGGAATTCTGCTGGTCGGCACGGTTTTCCGGGGCGATCTCGGCCGGCGGGGCCGGGCCGGGGTCGCGCTCGCCGCCACGGTGGTGATGGCGACGCTGGCCGGTGCCTACCTGGTGGCGGCGGACTTCGAGGTGACCGCGCGGCAGCAGCTCTACCGGGATCCGGTGGTGCACGCCGAACGCAGCCGATACCAGGAGATTGTCCTTACCCGGGCGGTGTCGCCGGTCGTCGATGGCTTCGACCTGCGGCTGTACCTCGACGGCGATCTGCAGTTCAGCTCGGTGGACGAGTACCGCTATCACGAGGCGTTGGTCCATCCGGCGCTGGCCGGTCGGCGGGACCGGGTGCTGCTGCTCGGCGGGGGGGACGGGTTGGCGCTGCGCGAGGTGCTGCGCTACCCGGACGTCACCTCGGTGACGGTTGTCGAGCTGGACCCGGCGGTGGTCGCGTTGGCCCGGGCCGAGCCGGACATTCGGGCGCTCAACAATGCGGCCTTCGACGATCCGCGGGTACGCCTGGTGCACGCCGACGCGTTCGCCTGGCTGCGCGGAGCACCAGGCGTTTTCGACGCGGTCGTCGTCGATCTGCCGGACCCGGACCAGACCGCGACGGCGAAGCTCTACTCGGTGGAGTTCTACTCGCTCCTGCGGCAGGCCCTCGGTCCGCAGGGCAGGATGGTGGTGCAGGCCGGGTCCCCGTACTTCGCGCCACGTGCCTTCTGGTGCATCGAGGCGTCGGTGCGGCAGTCGGGCTGGACGACCCGGCCGTACCACGTCGATGTTCCGTCGTTCGGCGACTGGGGTTTCCTGCTCGCGGTCGCCGACGGCGAGGGAGCCGGCCCGGTGCCGACGCCGCAGGTGCCGGCGGAGGCGCCCGCGCTGCGCTTCCTGGCGCCCGAGGTGCTGCGGGCGGCGCAGGTCTTTCCACCGGACCGGGGTCCGGTGCCGGTCGAAGCGTCGACGCTGCTGGACCCCCGGGTGCTCACCTACAGCCGGGCGGCGTGGCGCGGCTACTGACCCGCCGTACCCGCGCCATGTGTGGACGATCACCGTTGACGGGTGAGCGGGACCACCGGCAACCAAGCAAGCGACCGGTATGGTCGGTGGCCGGTTGGCCAGCACGAGGGGGTGCCCGATGGCGGCGGTGTCGGACTGGATGACGCCCGGGGCGCACCCGGTCGCGGACGGGGTGTACCGGATTCCGCTGCCGATGCCCGACGACGCGCTGCGGGCGGTCAACGTCTACGCGATCGAGGACGCCGCCGGGCTGGTGCTCGTCGACGCCGGTTGGGCGGTGCCGGCCGCCCGCAAGGCCCTCGAGGCGGCGCTCGGTGACCGTGGGCACGACCTCGCCGCGATCCGCCGTTTCCTGGTCACCCACATCCACCAGGACCACTATTCGCAGGCGGTTGCGATCCGGCAGGAAACCGGGGTGCCGATTGTGCTCGGGGTGGGCGAGCGGCCCAGCCTGGAGTTCATGGCGGCCGGCACCGACGAGCCGTACGCCGCCCCACTGGCCCAGCTGCGCGCCGCCGGTGCCGCCGACCTCGCCGACCAGGTGCAGCGGCTGACCGCCGACGCGGAGCAGCCGGAACTCGACTGGCAACCGCCGGACGAGTGGCTGTCCGGTGAGCGCGAGGTGGCGTTGTCCGGCCGCCGGTTGCGGGCGTTGCCGACTCCGGGCCATACCGCCGGGCACTACGTCTTCCGTGACCCGCAGGCCGGGCTGCTCTTCGCCGGTGACCACGTGTTGCCGGGCATCACCCCGTCGGTCGGCTTCGAGGCGGTGGCGGCGCACCGCCCATTGGGCCGGTACCTGGAGTCGCTGCGGGCGGTACGTGCGTTGCCGGACGCGCTGCTGCTGCCGGCGCACGGGCCGGTGGGCGACAGCGTCCATCGACGGGTGGACGAACTGCTGGCCCATCACCGGGACCGGTTGGCCGAAATGGCGGCCGCGGTCGGTGCCGGAGCGCGGACCGCGTATCAGGTGGCGCGGACCCTGCCCTGGACGCGACGTCGCCGCAAGCTCGACGATCTGCCGCCGTACCACCGGATGCTGGCGGTCAACGAGACGGCGCTGCATCTGGACCTGCTGGTCGAGCAGGGTCGGGTGGTGTCGCACCGGGCGGACGGCGTGACGGCGTACCGGCCGGTGGCCTGACCACGGGTTTCGCGACGGTGCGGGATGCGGTAATGTCGGCCACCAAGCAAGCGCTTGTGAGGTGATCGTGATGCTGTCAGTCGACCCGACACCGATCCCGGCCCCCGGCGGCCGTCGATGACGGTGATCAACCGACCGGCGGACCCGGCCGGCCTGCTACGCCCCGGCATTCTGATCGACGGACGGTGGCGCGATACCGGCACCGGCGGTCGACGCGACCACGTCGACCCGGGCACCGGCCGCGTTCAGCAGAGCTTCGCCCTGGCCGGGACCGTCGAGGTCGACGAGGCGGTCGCCGCCGCCCGGGCCGCCGCCCCCGGCTGGCGCAGCTGGCCCACCGACCGGCGTCGCCAGGTACTGTCCCGCCTCGGCGACCTGATCCGGGCCAACGCCGCCGACCTCGCCGCGATCAACGCGCTCGAGGTCGGCACTCCGGCGGCCCTGTCGTACGGCCGCTACACCACCGGTCAGACCTTCTTCGACTACTACGCAGGCTGGCTGGACAAGGCCGCCGGCGACGCGCTGCGGATGCCCGGAGCGTTGGACCTGACCCTGCTGGAACCGGTCGGCGTGGTCGGCGTGATCCTCACCTGGAACCATCCGCTGGCCAACATCCAGACCACCGTCGCCCCGGCACTGGCCGCCGGATGCACGGTCATCGTCAAACCGCCGGAGCAGGCCCCGTTCGCGGCGTTGCGGTTCGGTCGACTCTGCGCCGAGGCCGGACTGCCGCCCGGGGTGGTCAACGTCCTGCCCGGCGGCCCGGCGGTCGGCGACGCCCTGGTCCGCCACCCCGAGGTCGACAAGATCGGATTCGTCGGCGGTCCGGCGACGGCTAGCCGGATCCAGGCGGCGGCCGCCCCGACGCTCAAGCCCTTGCTGCTGGAGCTCGGCGGCAAGAGCGCGTCGCTGGTCTTCCCGGACGCCGATCTCGACCGGGCCTGCCGATTCGCGCTGCTGATCACCGCCAACAGCGGCCAGGGCTGCACCATCCCGACCCGGATGTTCGTTCATGACGACGTGTACGACGAGGTGCTCGGCCGGCTGCTGGACGGCCTGCGGGCGGTCACCGTCGGCGACCCGTTCGACCCGGCCGCCCAGATGGGGCCGCTGATCGACGCGGCCGCCTGCGAGCGGGTCGTCGGGATTATCGACCGGGCCCGGGAGAACAACACCGGTGACCTGGTGCTCGGCGGGCACCGGCTCGGCGGTGAGCTGGCCGACGGCTACTACGTCGCCCCGACCGTCTTCTCCGACGTCGACCCGCACAGCGAACTCGCCACCGAGGAGATCTTCGGCCCGGTGCTGTCGGTCTGCCGGTTCGCCGGCGAAGCCGAGGCGGTCGAGGCGGCCAACACCAGCCGATACGGGCTCGCCGGCTACGTGCACACCCGCGACGTCGACCGGGCGATGCGGGTCGCCTCGGCGCTGGTCGTCGGCAACGTCGGGGTCAACGGGGCCGGCGCGCCCGCCGGGCCGTTCGCGCCGTTCGGCGGGGTGAAACAGAGCGGCTACGGCAAGGTCGGCGGGCTCGCCGGCCTGCTGGAGTTCAGTCGGGTCAAGAACGTACTGCTGGCGATCGACGAATGAGCTTGTCCGGCGGACCGTCGGGCGGCGGAGAAAAGAGGTCGGGATGACAACACAGGCGGACGGAGCGGTGCTGGTCACCGGTGCCGGATCGGGGATCGGGGCGGAGACCGCCCGGCAGATCGCGGCGGCCGGCGCGGCGGTCGCCGTCAACGATCTCGACCCGGCCGCCGCCCAGACCACCGCCGACACGGTCGTCGCCGCCGGCGGCACCGCCTACCCCGTCGCCGGGGACGTGGCAGACCCACGGTCCGCCGCGGCCGTCGTGGCCGCCGCCGTCGACCGGCTCGGCCGGCTCACCGGCCTGGTCAACAACGTCGGCGTGGTACGCGGCGGAGCACTGCGGTCGGTCAGCCCGGACGACTGGGACGCGATCATGCGGATCGACTGCGCCAGCGCGCTCTACTGCAGCCAGGCCGCCCTGCCCGCGATGACGTCGGGCGGCGCGATCGTCAACATCTCGTCGCTGTGCGGCATCCACGTCGCACCCGGCGCCGGCGCCTACAACGCCGCCAAGGCAGCGGTGATCGCCCTGACCCGGCAGATGGCGCTGGAATGGGGTCCGGACGGCATCCGGGCGAACGCGGTCGCACCGGGCATCGTCAGCGGCACCAACTTCTCGGCCAGCAGCCGCGACCCGCAGGCCGCGCTGCGCCGCGGTGCCGCCGTACCACTCGGTCGCACCGGCTCCGCAACGGACATCGCCCCGGTCGTGGTCTTCCTGCTCGGCGACGCCGCCCGCTACGTCACCGGCCAGGTGATCGCCGTCGACGGCGGGCTGGGAGTCGCGCTGCAGACGCTGCTGCCGGCGTGACCGGCCGGCCGGGCGGTGACCCGCTGGCCACACCGCTGACCGTCGGCCGGCACCGGCTGCGCAACCGGATGGTGATGACCCCGCACCTCGGCCGGCTGCCACCCCGGCGGCTTCGGCGCTACGTCGCCGAGCGCGCCGCCGGCGGGGTGGCGATGATCGTGCTGCCGGCCGGCCAGGGGGTGTACGCCAACCCGGTCTACCCGCTGGAGGCATGCCCCGGTGACCCGGACGGCTACGTCGACCCCGACGCGGTCTCGTTCCACGTCCGCGACCCCCGGCACCGCCAGGTGCTGCTCGCGGCGGCGCACGAGCACCTGGTCGGGCTGGCGGACGCGGCGCACCGCAGCGGGGCGCTCGCCGTCGGCCAGATCCACCACCCGGGCGCGGAGCGCGGCTGGGACAACTTCCAACCGGCCCTTGCCCCGTCGCAGGTACGGGGCGACGACACCGGAGTCGTCCCGCACGCGCTCACCGTGGCCGAGATCGACGACCTGGTGACCGGCTACCTCGCCACCGCCACGGCGATCGTCGCTGCCGGGTTCGACGGCGTCGAACTGCACGCCGGCCACGGGTACCTGCTGAACCGGTTCCTGTCCCCGCACTACAACCGGCGCACCGACCGGTACGGCGGTTCCCCAGCCGGCCGGCTGCGGCTGATCCGCCGGATCCTGCGCGCGGTGCGCGCCGAGCTGGGGGACCGGTCGCTGCTCGGTGTCCGACTCACCGCCGGCGAGGAGGTGCCGGGCGGGATCGACGCCGCCGGGGTGACCACAATCGCCACCGGGATCGCCGATCTCGTCGACTACGTCAACCTGTCGCTCGGCAACCACGACGGCCTGCGCGACGGCCGGCCGGCCACCGCGTACACCGGATCCTGGCTGGTGACACCGGCGCCGGCGGCGCCGACCGCCCGGCAGGTCCGCGCCGTGGTCGACGTGCCGGTCCTGGTCTCCGGCCGGATCACCGACCCGGCGATCGCCCGTGGCCTGGTCGCCGACCGCGCGGCCGACCTGGTGGGACTGGCCCGGGCGCTGATCGCGGACCCCACCTTCCCCCGGCGCGCGGTCAGTGGGGACGACGCCGGCATCGTCCGCTGCGTCGCCTGCAACGAGTGCGTACGGGTGCCGTTTTCCTGCCCGGCGAATCCGGCTGCCGGCCGGGAAGCCGAGTTCGACCCGCTGCCCGCCGAAGCACCGGCCGGTCCGGCTCTCGTCCGACACCGTCCTGCCCGCCGACGGATCGCCGTCGTCGGTGCCGGGCCGGCCGGGGTGGAGGTGGCGGTCGGTGCCGCGGCGGCCGGAGCCGAGGTGACCCTGATCGAAGCCGCCGACATGGTCGGCGGGGCACTGCGTCACCTGGTCGGTACGCCACTGCTCGCCGACTGGGCACCGCTGCTGCACCGGCTCGAGCGGCGGCTGGCCCCGCTGCTGGACCGGCCGTCTCCCGCCGGCGGGCGGGTGGTCCTGCGTACCGGCACCACCGCCACCGCCGACCACCCCGACCTGCTCGACGCGGACCTGGTGGTGCTGGCCACCGGCGGCCGGTCGGGCCCGGCCGGCTTCCCTACCGACCAACCGGTACTGACCACGATGGATCTGTTGGTCGGTCGTCGACCGCCGCCGGGCACACCGGTGCTGGTGGTCGGCGGTGCCGAGCGGCATCTCGAGCCGCTGCTCGCCGCCGACCTGCTGGCCGGGGAGGGCTGGCCGGTCCGGGTGTGCACCGAATGTGTCGACATCGGACCCGATCTGGATCAGCGGACCAGACCGGCGGTGCTGCGTCGGTTGTACGGCCGGGCGGTGGGGTTCGCCCCGATGACCCGGGTGCACCGGTGGTCCGGCGGGGCCGTCGAGGTGGAGCAGTTGTTCACCGGGCACCGGTCGATCCTCGACGCCGGTGCGGTGATTGTCGCGCACGGTCGTACCGCGAACGACGGGCTGCGCGCCGCGCTGCCGGCGGACCTCGAATGTCAGGTGGTCGGCGACGCGTTGGCGCCACGTCGGCTGACGCACGCCGTGCTGGAAGGAGCCCGGTTCGGATATGCACTGTCCGCCGCCGACCGGCGATGGCCCCGAACCGTCAGCTGACGTGCTGGTGGTCGGCGCCGGCCTGGCCGGCTGGTCACCGACGGCGACGCCGCGCACCGGGCGCGGCTGTTCGCCCCGGTGCGCCGCACCGAGCCCGGCCGGCGGTACGCCACCTTCGGCGTCTGGACCTTCCTGCGCGGGCTCGCCGACGAGTTCACCGTCGCCGGCGGCACACTGCGTCAGCCGGCCCGGGCTCGACGGCTGCGGCCCGCGCCCGGTGCGGCCTGGCAGGTCGGGCTGGACCTGCCGGGCGGTGCCGCCGGGTGGATCATCAGCCGGGCCGGCCGGTGCGACCATGGGCGGGCTGCACGGCGGTCCGGAACCGGCAGCCGGATCACTCGGTGCGGTGACAGGCGGACCAGCCGCCGCCGACGACCGGCACCGGCTGTGGGGTCTCCGCTGCGCACACCGGCATCGCGTGCGGGCAGCGGGTGCGGAACCGGCAACCCGACGGCGGGTCGATCGGGCTGGGAATCTCCCCGGCCGGGGTGCTCCGGTCGGCGAGCCCGTGACTGGCCGGGGTCAGCATCGAGGCCAGCAGCGCCCGGGTGTACGGGTGGGCAGGGCTGGCGTACACCCGACTGGCGGGACCGCTCTCCACCACCCGCCCCAGGTACATCACCGCCAGCTCGTGGCTGACGTGGTGGACCAGCGCGAGGTCGTGGGCGATGAACAGGAAGGCGATGCCCTCGGCGTCCTGGATGTCCTGTACCAGGTTGACGATCTGCGACCGGGTGGAGACGTCCAGCGCGCTCACCGGCTCGTCACAGATGATCAGCTGGGGTTCGAGCGCCAGCGCGCGGGCGAACGAGATCCGCTGTCGTTGGCCGCCGGAGAGCGCCCGCGGCGACCGGCGGGCCAGTGCCGGGTCCAGGCCGACCCGTTCCAGCAGCTGGCCGATCCGGCGGCGGCGCTCGGCCGGGGTGAGCCGGGAGTGCACCACCAGCGGTTCGGCGATGCTCTGCCCGACCGTCATCGACGGGTCCAGCGAGGCGTAGGGGTCCTGAAACACCATCTGCATGCCGCGTCGGTGTGACCGCAGCTCGCCCCGGCGCATCGCGGCGAGGTCCCGACCGAGGAAGGAGACCTCCCCGCTGCTGGGTTCGATCAGCCGCAGGGCGAGCCGGCCGACGGTCGACTTGCCGGAGCCGCTCTCGCCGACCAGGCCGAGGGTCCGGCCACGGGCCACCGTCAGGTCGACGCCGTCGACCGCGTGTACCACCACCCGGCGCAGGCCGAGCACCCCGCGCCGGACCGGAAACTGTTTGCCGAGGCCGCGCAGCCGAAGCACGGCCCCGTCCCGGTCCCCGCCGTCGGTCGGACCACCGGTGTCGGCATCCTCGACGGTTGCCTCGGTCGCGGCCACGTCCTCGCCCGCCGGGTTCGTGGAACCGGGGGCGCGTGTCGGGCCGGTGCCGGGCAGCTCCAGCTCGGCGTGCCGGCCGCACCGGGTACCCCGGTCGCCGCCGTCCAGCACCGTCCACGGCGGGTCGAAACGGGTCCACTGTGGCCGGGCGTGGGCGCACCGGTTGGCGAACCGGCAGCCGGCGGCGGGGAAGTGGCCCGGGCGCGGCACCTGGCCGGGGATGACCGGCAGCCGGGTGGCCTTCGCGGCGACCTCCGCGCTGGACGAGATCAGCGCCGAGGTGTACGGATGCCGTGGCGCGGCGAAGACGTCGCGGACCGGACCCGACTCGACGACCTGACCGGCGTACATGACGCTGAGCCGGTGCGCCATCGTGGCGATGACGCCGAGATCGTGCGACACCAGCAGCAACGACATCCCCAGTGCGTCACGCAGATCGCCGAGCAGCTGCAGGATCTGCAGCTGGACCGTCACGTCCAGGGCGGTCGTCGGTTCGTCGGCGATCAGCAGCTCCGGTTCGCCGGCGATGGCCGTCGCGATCAGCGCCCGTTGGGCCATCCCGCCGGACAGCTCGTGCGGATAGCTGGCCACCCGCTGCTGCGGGTCCGGGATCCGGACCAGGTCGAGCAGCTCCACCGCGCGGGCCCGGGCCTGCCGGCGGTTCATTCTGGTGTGTCGCAGCAGGCTCTCGACGATCTGGTTGCCGACGGTGAACGCCGGGTTCAGGCTGCTCAACGCCTCTTGGAAGACCATGCCGACCCGGTTGCCGCGGAACTGGGTCAGCTCGGCGGGGGAGCGGCCGGTGAGTTCCTGGCCGGCGAAGCGGATCGAACCGCCGGTGATCCGGGCGCCGGGCGGCAGCAGCCCGGCCAGGGCGAGACAGGTGATGCTCTTACCCGAGCCGCTCTCGCCGACCAGGCCGAGGGTCTCGCCAGCGGCGACGGTCAGATCGACCTGTTCGACCAGGTGCACGGTGTCCCGTCCGGACCCCACGCTGACGGTCAGGCCGTCGACCTCCAGCAGCGGTCGGGTCGTGGTGCTCGCGGCAGTCATCGGTTGCCTGCTTTCTGCTGGTGTCCACCGGACAGGGCCTGACTGAGTCCGTCGCCGAGCACCTGGAAGGCGACGACCGTCAGGGTGATGGTCAGGCCGGGAATGAAGATCAACCAGGGTGCCGAGGCGACCGACGAGAAGGCCCGTTGCAGCAGGTTGCCCCAGCTCGCCTCCGGCGGCTGGATGCTGAGTCCGAGGTAGCTCATCGCGCCTTCGGCGACGATCGCCACGGCCATCGTGATGAAGACCTGGACGACCAGCGGACCCGCGATGTTGGGCAGCACGTGCCGCAGCACCGACCGCAGGTGGGACACTCCGATCGACCGGGCCGCCTCCAGGTAGGTCTCCTCGCGTACCGCCAGCGCCTGGATGCGGCTCAACCGGGCGAAGATCGGCACGAAGATGACCGCGAGGGCGAACATGGCGTTGCGCAGTCCGGGCCCGAGCACGCCGACGATGGACATCGCCAGCAGCAGGCCGGGCACGCTGAGCACGGCGTCGATCAGCGTCATCACCAGCCGGTCCACCCAACCACCGAAGTAGCCGGCGGTCACTCCGAGCAGGACCCCGCCGAGCAGGCCGAGCCCGACCGCCTGCAGACAGGCCAGCAGGGAGGAGCGGGAGGCGTACAGCAGCCGGCTGAGCATGTCCCGACCGAGGTCGTCGGTGCCGAGCCAGTGCACGGCCGACGGCGGGTCGAGGATCGCCCGGAAGTCGGTGGCGTACGGATCGTACGGGCTGACCAGCGGCGCGGCGACCGCCAACAGGCTGAGCAGCACCAGGTAGCCGAGGGCGACCACGGTCATCGGCTGGCTGCGGATCCGGGCGACGAGAGTGTCGCCGCGGTCGCGGCGGTCGAGCCCGCCCGGTTCCGGCCCGGTGCCGGGCTCGGCGGGGTTGGCGGTGGACGCGGTGTCGTCGGTGCTCACTGGTCGGCTCACGAGATCCGCACCTTCGGGTTGAGGAGGCCGTAGGCGATGTCGACGAGCAGGTTCGCGGTGAGCACGACCACCGCGGAGACCAGGACGACGGCCTGTACGACGGTGAAGTCCCGGTTGAGGATGGCGTCGATGGCGAACTTGCCGAGCCCCGGCATGCCGAAGATGGACTCGACGATCACCGCGCCGGACAGCAGGTGCCCGAGGCGGATGCCGAGCACGGTGATCGCCGGAGCCGCCGCGTTCTTCAGCGCGTGCTTGCCGATGACCGTGCGCGCCGGCAACCCCTTGGACCAGGCGGTCCGGATGTAGGGCTGGGAGTACGCGTGGAGGAAGCCGGTGCGCAGTTGGCGGGCCATTTCGGCGGCGGTGAACACGCCGAGGGTGATCGACGGCATGATCAGGTGCTGTGCCCAGGGCAGTACACCCTCACTGAGCGGGGTGTAGCCGGTGGCCGGCAGCCAGCGCAGCTGCACCGCGAAGATGGTGATCAGCATGGTCGCCAGCCAGAAGTTCGGCACGGCCAGGCCGGCGGCGCTGCCGAGCAGGCCGATCCGGTCGACGGCACGGCCGGCGTAGACGCCCTGCAGGATGCCGGTCGGTACGCCGATCAGCAGCACGACGACGAGGGTGCCCAGGGCGATGCTTGCGGTCAGCGGCGCGCGGCGCAGGATCTCGTCGCTGATCGCCCGGCCGGTGACCAGCGAGTCACCCAGGTCGCCCTGCAGGATGCCGCCGAGCCAGTGCGCGTAGCGGACCAGGAAGGGGTCGTCGAGGCGTAGCTGCTGGCGCAGTGCGGCGAGCTGCTCCGGGGTGGCGTGTTCCCCGGCGATCGCCATCGCCTGGTCGCCGGGGAGCAAGGCGACCAGGGAGAACGCGCCCAGTGAGACGATCAGCAGGAGCGGGATCGCCGACAGGAGGCGCCGGAGGACGAGGGTGACCATTCGTGGGTGATCCTTTGGCCGCCGGAACGCTGGCTGACCAGCATCTGACTGTCCGGGCAACCTACCTAACGAGCGCTTGGTCGTCAACGTCTCGGCGGTGCGCGGGTGGTGCCGGCTGTCCGCCCACTCGTATGCGATCGCGGTGGGTCGCGTTGACGAACAGAACGCTTTGTCGGCTAGCGTCGACCGGGATGACGACGGACACCATGGTCGACGACCCCGCCGGTCCGGCGGACCGGTACGACGTGCTGGTCGTCGGGTACGGGTCTACCACCCGGCACCGACCGAGCGGCCGCAGCCGGCGGTGGTGTCGGTCGACTACCGGCTCGCCCCCGAACACGGCTTCCCGGCCGCCGCCGAGGACGCCTACGCCGCGACCGCCTGGACCGCCGCCACCGCCGCCGCGCACCGCCCGCTGCGCAGCGAGAGAACGAGGCGTACACGGCCCGGCCGCGCGCCGCCGGGGTCGCGGTGACCCTGGCCAGCCATCCCGGTGTGGTGCACGGCTTCTTCACCCAGTGGCACTAGTTGGACACCGGCCGGACCGCGACCGCGCAGGCGTTCGCCGTGCTGCGGGCGGTGCCGCACGGCTGAGCCCCGGGTCGCTCCTCGCCGACCTGGGCCGAGCCCGCAGCGGCGGCCACCGTCGCCGACTGGGACCGGGTGCTCGACGCCAACCTGCGGGCGCCGTTCCTGCTCGCCCAGGCCGCGATGCCCGCACTGATGCGCTCGGCGGCCGCCGAGTACGGGCCCGGTCGGCGTACGGATCAACGTGCTCTGCCCCGGGCGCTGCCGCCCGGCCGTCGGGCCGAACCGGCTGAGATCGCCCGTACCATTGCGCTTCTGGCCTCGCTGGACACGTCGTTCGTCGCCGGCAGCGTGCTGCACGCCGACGGCGGCGCGCTGGCCTGACCGACCACCGTCTCTCGATCCACCCACATCCGCACACCGCCGGGCGGGGTGGTTCCTGCTGGCCGGCCGGCGGCACCCGGCACACCACGGCGCCGTGGGATCGGTCCGACGGATCCCACGGCGCCGCTGGTACGTCCGCCCGCGGGGCGGTCCGGGTGGTCAGCCGACCGGCACCCGGCCCTCGGTGATGTACAACCCGTCGAAAATCATGTTCGACCGGGTGGAGCCGCGCTGCACCCCGCCGACGTGGGCACCCATCGCGGTGTGCCCGGCGACGAAGAACAACGGCACCCCGGCGGCGGCCTCCTCGGAGACCAGGGTGGCCGCCTGGCGCAGCAGGTCGGCCCGCTCGTCGGGGTCGACTGCGGCGTCCGCCTGGACGACCAGGTCCCGCAGACCGGGGATGGTCTCGCCGGACGGGTTGTACCGGCCGTCCTCGAAGAACCGTTCCCGGAACCGGCTGGACGGTGACCGGGCCGGTGCCATGGCCAGCGGCGCGGCGGCGATCTGCGGCGGCGAGTCGGCGGTGCCGTACAGCCGGGCCAGCATCTGCGCCGGGTCGATCAGCTGCAGGTCCATGGTGAACCCGGCCTGTTCCAGCTGTGCCTGCACCAGCTCACCCATCCGGACGTACGCGGTGAAGGTGCCACCGATCTCGGCGGTGAAGGTCACCCCGTCCGGATAGCCGGCCTCGGCCAGCAACTCCCGGGCCCGGTCCGGGTCGTACGGATAGGCATCGGCCAACTCGGGCGAGTACGGCACCGAACCCTCCGGGAACCACTGGGTGGCCGCCTCGGACCGGCCGTCGGTCAGCGCCTCGGTGATCGCCTCGCGGTTCAGGGCGTACCGCAGGGCCTGCCGGACCCGCACATCGTCGAACGGCTCCATCGCCTGGTTGATCAGCAACGCGCGGACCTCGTTGGTCGACGAGGACATCACCCGCAGCCGGTCGTCGGCGCAGGCCGCGGCGACCTTGTCGTCCTCGATGTACTGCACGTCCAGGTCACCGGCCTGCAGCGCGCCGAGGCTGGCGTCGGTGGAGGTCTCGATGAAGTCGATCCCGCCGAGCAGCCGCTCCTGCGCGTTCCAGTAGCCGTCCCAGGCCCGGACACTGACTTTCTCCCGGGCGTACCAGGGGCCTTCGACGGCGTACGGCCCGGCGCCGACCGGGGCGTCGCTGAACGCCGTAGAGGAGCCGGCGGCCTGTACGGCGGTGGGCGAGGCCATCAGCCCGGGCCGGTCGGACAGCACGATCGGGAAGGCGGCCGGGTTCGGCGGATCCAGATCGAACCGCACGGTGAGGTCGTCGACCACTTCGACGGCCTGGACGTTGGCCAGGTCGCCCTTGATGTTCGACTCCTCGTCGTTCATCGCCCGGTCGATGTTGAAGCGCACCGCCTCGGCGTCGAACGGGGTGCCGTCGGAGAAGACGACGCCGTCGCGGAGCTTGAACTCCATGACGTTGTCCTCGACGACGCTCCACTCGGTGGCCAGTCCAGGGATGGGCTGGTCGTTGGCGTCGAGCTTGACCAGCGGGTCGAAGATCGTCTGTAGCACGGTGATCTCGTTGGCCTCGACCATCCGGATCGGGTCCAGGGAGCTGGCCGGCACGCTGCCGTACTTCAGAACCGCGGTCGGGTCGTGGGCCACCGTGGTGGACGTCGCCGGCGGGCAGCCGGGCGCGGCGGTGCCGTTGTCGTCGGTGGTGTCGGAGTCGGTGTCGGAACTGGTGCTGCAAGCGGCGAGCGGCAGCAGGGACAACGCCAGCATCGGCGCGAGTGTGCGGTGTAGGGATCTCACTTTTCGGTCCCACCTTCAGTAGGCGGCAGTTGCTCTACCAGCGGTGCGGCACGGCGCCGGCGAGAGTAGGCGAGGAAGCTACCAACAAAGCGCTTGCTTCGTCAACGGCATGTTGCGCCGATGTTGCAGCCCGGTGCCGGGGTCAGTGCCCGCCCAGCTCGTCGGCGATCAGCCCGGCGGCGGTCCGCAGCGCCGCCGCGACCTCGGGAATCCGGGTGTTCGGGCAGCGCGCGGTGGGCATCCCGGCCGCCAACGCGCCGCGCACCCGGCCCGTCGAGTCGCGCAGGCAGACCCCGATCCCGGTGATGCCCCGCTCGCTCTCCTCGCGGTTGACCGCGTAGCCGAGGCGACGTGCGGTGGCCAATTGGCGACGCAGGGTGGCTAGATCCTCGACCGCAGGGCCGTACACCGCCGGCAGCCCTCGGGGATAGAGCACCTCCAGCTCCGCCGGACTGAGCTGGGCGAGCAGCACCTTGCCGCCGGAGGTGCAGTGTGCCGGCATCGACATCCCGGCCCGGGAACCGACGCGCAGACCGTGGGTGGCCTCCACTCCGTCGAGGAACCGGACCGCGGTGCCCTGCAGGACCGCCAGGTGCACCGTCTCCTGCAGCTCACCGCTGAGCCGCTCCAGATGCGGCCGCACCACGGTCCGCAGGTCCGGGCCGGACCGGCCGGCGAGCAGCCCCAGGTCGGCGAAGACCGGGCCGGGCAGGTACGCCCTGCGGCCGTCCTGGACGGCGAAGCCGTGGTGCTTCAACATGCCGAGCAGCCGGTGCGCGGTGGACGGCGCCACCCCGAGGTGGCGGGCGGCCTCGGCCACCCCGAGCCGGGACCGCTCCCGCAGCAGCAGGATCAGGCGCAGGGCGTTGTCGACGGACTCGATGGGGTACGGCACGGCGTTCTGCACCAGAGAATTATGACCACGTGATCATTCCGTCGTAAAGAAGGTTCCTAACCTGGCGACATGGTTGACCTGGACTCCGAGGCCGCTGCCGGCACGGTGCAGGACCGCGCTCTGCAGCAGCTCTACACCGACTTCGACGCCGCTGGACTCAAACCGCTGTGGACCGTGCGGGACGGTCTGATGCCGGTCGCCCCGACGCCCCGGGCGGTGCCCCACGTCTGGCCGTGGGACCGGCTGCTGCCGCTCGCCGCCCGCGCCGGTGACCTCGTCCCGGTCGGGCGCGGCGGCGAACGACGGGCCATCGCCCTGGCCAACCCCGGCCTGCCCGGCGACCCGTTCGCCACCGCCACCCTCTGGGCAGCGGTGCAGTACCTCGGGCCCCGCGAGGTCGCCCCGGCCCACCGGCACAGCCAGAACGCGTTCCGCTTCGTGCTCGACGGGGAAGGCGTCTGGACGGTCGTCGACGGCGACCCGGTCGCGATGCGCCGGGGTGACCTGCTGCTGACCCCGGGCTGGGCCTGGCACGAACACCACAACACCGCCGACACCGCGATGGTCTGGCTGGACGGACTGGACATTCCGCTGAACGCCCAACTCGACGCCGGGTTCTTCGAGTTCGGCCCGGACCAGCTCACCGACACGTCGACCCCGGCCTCCTCACGGGGAGAACGGCTCTGGGCCCACCCCGGGCTGCGCCCGCTGTCGGCCGACGCGGACACCGTCCACTCGCCGCTGCCGGCGTACCGCTGGACGCACACCGACGCCGCGCTCACCGCGCAGCTGGAGCTCGCCGACGAAGGGCACCCGGCGCTGGTCGAGCCCGGCCACGCGGCGGTACGGTTCGTCAACCCCACCACCGGCCGCGACGCCCTGGCGACGCTGCGCCTGGAGATGCACCGGCTGGCCGCCGGTGCATCTACCGCGACCCGCCGGGAGGTCGGCTCGTCGGTGTGGCAGGTGTTCAGCGGCCAGGCCATTGTGCTGCTCGACGGCCGGGAACACCAGGTCGGCACCGGGGACCTGTTCGCCGTACCGTCGTGGTGCCCGGTGAGCCTGCGGTCACCGCACGGCGCCGACCTGTTCCGGTTCAGCGACGCACCCAGCTACCAGGCCCTGCACCTGGCCCGGCACCAGGTGGGTGAGTTGGCATGAGACTGGCCACCATCCGTACCGGCGACCGGACCGCCGCGGTCCGGGTCGACGCCGACGCGGCGGTCGAGGTCGGCGCCGTCGACCTCGGTGAACTGCTCACTGACCCCGGTTGGGCGCAGCGCGCCGCCGCCGCCGACGGCACCCGGCACCCGGTCGACGGACTCGACCACGCTCCGCTGGTCAGCCGACCGGAGAAGATCATCTGCGTCGGGCTGAACTACCGCCGGCACATCCTGGAGATGGGCCGGCAGCTCCCGGAACATCCGACGATCTTCGCCAAGTACCCACCGGCGCTGATCGGGGCCACCGACCCGGTCGTACTGCCGGCCGCCTCGACCGCGATGGACTGGGAGGCCGAACTCGCGGTCGTCGTCGGCACCACGGTCCGGCACGCCGACCCCGGGCAGGCCGCCGCCGCGATCGCCGGCTACACCGTGCTCAACGACGTCACCGCCCGGGACTGGCAGTACCGCACCCCGCAGTGGTTGGCCGGCAAGACGTTCGAGGCGACCACCCCGCTCGGACCCTGTCTGGTCACCCCGGACGACCTCGACCTCGACGCCGGGCTCAGCGTCGAATGCCTGGTCAACGGCGAGGTGGTGCAGAGCTCCGACAGCACCGAGCTGGTCTTCGACCCGCCCGCACTGGTGGCGTACCTGTCCACCATCTGCACCCTGCGGCCCGGCGACGTGGTCGCCACCGGGACACCCGGCGGCGTGGGTCACGCCCGTAAACCACCCCGGTACCTGGCCGACGGTGACGTGCTGGTCACCCGGATCGGTGGGGTCGGCGAGTGCCGCAACACCTGCTGCGCGGAGCAACCGTGACCGGCGCGGGGTCCGACGCCACCATGGGCTGGCTGACCGCCGGGGAACAGCGGTGCCGGGAACTGGTCGACCAGCTCACCGACGCCGACGCGGCGGCGCCGAGCCGGCTGCCCGGCTGGACCCGCGCCCACCTGGTCACCCACCTGGCCCGCAACGCCGACGCCCTGGTGAACCTGTTGACCTGGGCGCGGACCGGGGTGCCGACCCCGATGTACGCCAGCGCCGCCCAGCGCGGCGCGGACATCGACGCCGGCGCCGGGCGCGGCGCCGACGAGCTGCGCGCCGACCTGGCCGGTGCGGCGGGTCGGCTCGCCGACGCCGTCCGGGCCATGCCCGACGACGCCTGGTCGGCCACCGTCCGTACCGGTCAGGGCCGCGAGGTCCCCGCCGACCAGGTGCTCTGGCTGCGGGTCCGGGAGGTCTGGGTGCACCAGGCCGACCTCGACCTCGGCGGCACCCTGGCCGATCTGCCCGGTCCGCTCACCGACGCGCTGCTGGACGAGGTGACCGCCACCTTTACCAGCCGTGACGCCGGTTCGACGGTCGAACTGCGGGCGACCGACCGGTCGCGGGTCTGGCGGACCGGTCCGGGAACCGTGGCGACCAGCGGTACGGGGAGCGTGGCGACCCGCGGTGCGGCCGGGTCCGGTGATACCGCACCGGTCCGGCCGGTGGAGCTGTCCGGAGCCGGTTGGCAGCTGCTCGGCTGGCTGATCGGGCGAGTGCCGGCGGACCGTTTGACGGTCCACCCGGCCGGGGCCGTGGTCGCGCCACCGCCGCCGTGGATATGACCCGGTCCGCTCGTCGGACCCCGCTGACCAGGCGCGATGACATGATCGATTTCTGGTGGCCGCCGGTTACGGCGAGTCACCGACGATAGGAGGGAGGCACCGGTGGACGGCAACGTGATCGAGTCCGACGTACTCGTCATCGGTGGGGGAATCGCCGGCTGCGTGGCGGCCGTGCGGGCCGCGGAGGCGGGCGCCTCGGTGGTCCTGGTCGACAAGACCAGGTCGGTACGCCGCTCCGGCGACGCCGGCCGGGGACTGGCCTTTCTCACCACCTACCTGGATCTGGGCGAGCCCTGGGACACCCCGGAGGTCTTCGCCGAGTGGTACTGCGACATTGCCCTAGGGCTGGTCGACATGGAGGTGGCCCGGCCGCTGGGCATCGAACCGCTGCCGGCCGTCTGCCGGTTCCTGGAGGAGTCCGGCGTGCCGCTACGCAACGCCGACGGCGACTACGAGCGGGTCGGCCGGATGTGGACGCCCGGTCCGATCGTGCTCAAGTTCGACGGCGCCGACATCAAGCCCCGGCTGGCCGAGCGGGCGGCGGCCACCGACCGGGTCCGGATCATCGGTGGGGTGCACGCCACCAGCGTGCAGCTCGACGACACCGGCCGCGCGGTCGGCGCGACCGGCTTCGACATCCGGTCCTGCGAGTTCCTGACCTTCCGCGCCGGCGCGGTGATCGTCGCCACCGGCAACGCCGAACGGGTCATCTTCAACTCGCCCCGGCGCGACGCGTTCCACACCTACCACCGGCCCTACCACGCCACCACCGGGTTCGCGCTCGCCGCCCGGGCCGGCGCGGTGGCCGCCAACATCGAGTTCCTCGGGACCTTCCTCTTCCCGCGCGGCTTCGCCACCGGCGCGATGGGCAACCTGCTGGAGGCCGGTGGCCGGCTGGTCAACGGCAATGGTCAGCTCATCGCCGACCTGCCGGACGTCGAGGGGGAGCGGCGGTTCGGGTTCGGCATCGTCGGCAAGGCGGCCGGTGAGGTGCTCGCCGGCCGTGGCCCGGTGTACATCGACTGCACCCATCTGCCGCCCGCCGAGATCGCCGCGATCAGCGACTACATCTCCTACGATGCGCCGCTGTTCCTGGAGTTCCTGGAGCAGTCCGGCATCGACCTGTCCCGGCACCCGGTCGAGTTCGAGCTGTTCAACGGCGCCTGGTCGGCCACCGGGTCGCCCAAGGGCGTGGTGGTCGGCGCGGACGGGCAGACCCGGGTCCCCGGCCTGTTCGCCGCCGGTGACCTGGCCACCCCGGCGTACGCCCTGGCCGGCTCGCTGGCCAGCGGGTACGTCATCGGCCGGACCGCCGCCGAGTTCGCCCGGTCCGCCGCCGCGCCGGTGCTGGACGCCTCGGCGGCGGCCGCCGAACGTCGGCGGACCCTGGCACCGCTGAATCGGACCAACGGGATCGGCTGGCGTGAGTACGAGCACCAGCTGCAGGACCTGATGACCAAGTACGTCGGGATGGACCGCAACGAGATCGGGCTGCGGCAGGCCGCCGAGTACCTGCGCGGGTACGCGGCGGCGGCCGGCGAGGTCCACGCCGGCAACGGCCACGAGCTGATGCGTGCCCACGAGGCGTTCGACCTGCGGCTGTTCGACGAGATGATGACCGCTGTCGCGCTGGAGCGCGACGAGAGCCGGTTCAGCTTCCTGATGGGCCACTACCGCACCGACCGGCCCAGCGCCGACGACCAGCGGTGGCTCGGCGTGTCGATTCTGGCCGGACACGACGGCGAGCAGCCGGTGCTGGAGCACACCGTGCCGACCCCGTCCTGGCGTGCGGCGCAACTGGAGAACCGGTCGGTCGTGGAACTGGTCGGTGAGCGGGGAGCACGGCTCGCCGGAAAGGTGGGATAGGCATGGCACCACGGATCAACGAGAACCTCTGTACGCTCTGCGGGATCTGCCAGGACGTCTGTCCGGGCGACATCCTGCACATCGACCGGGGCGTGGCGGAGATGGTCCGCTACCCGGACGAGTGCAGCTACTGCGACGTCTGCCGAGTGGAGTGTCCGGCCGGCGCGATCGACATCGAGTTCACCTGGAGCATGCGGCAGCAGCCGATCTCCATCCTGCCGGGCCGGCCCGACCATGATTGAGGCGAGCTACACCCTGGACATCGACGTCGGCGTCGACGAGGTGTGGTCGTTCGTCGAGGTGATCCCGAACTGGGCGCACTTCCTGGTCGGTTTCCAGAAGCTGGACCTGGTCGACGACCGGCGGTCGATCTGGACGCTGCGCGGTGACGTCGGGGTCCTTGCCCGCGAGGTGGACCTGCAGGCCGACATCACCGTCTGGGAGCCGGGCCGGCGGGCGGAGTTCACCATCACCGGGCTGACCGAACGGATCACCGGGCAGGGCAGCTTCGACATCGAGCCGATCGACGTGCCGTCGGTGCCGGGCGACGCCACTGCGGCCGGGCCGGCTGACGGTTCCCCGGCCGACGGTTCCCCGGCCTCGGGACGGCAGCGACGTCCCGAGCCCGGTGACGAGCAGACCCGTCCCGGACTGCTGCGCCGGATCAGGTTCGCCGTGGCCGGCCGGCTGCTGCGCTGGTTGAACCGCCGCCGGGCGACCCACCCACCGGCCGGTCCGGCGGCAGCGGACGGTCAGCCGGCCGCTGCTACCGAGGCCGCTGCGGTCGACCAGGAGCCGGGTCCGCCGACATCGCCGCGGACCGGCCGGTCCCGGCTGCGTTTCCATCTGCAGCTCACCCCGGGCGGGCCGATGGCCCCGATGGTCGAGCTGTTGATGGGGCCGATGGTGGAGCCGACCGCCGAGGACTTCCTGCGCAACATCCGCCAGGCACTCGAAGCCCGGCGGGCCAGCGCCTGACGAGGGGAGCAGACGAGCCATGCACGAGTTGCCACGCCGTACCGATGTGGTGGTGGTCGGCACCGGCGCCGCCGGGTTGACCGCCGCGTTGACCGCCGCTGCGGCCGGCCTGCAGGTCACCATCCTGGAGAAGGCGCCGGTGATCGGCGGCACGACCGTGGTTTCCGGCGGCTCCATCTGGGCGCCGGCGAACCGCTGGCTGGCCGAGGCGGGCGTGCCGGACAGCCGCGACGACGCGCTGACCTACCTGCGACGGCTCGCCCTGGACCGGGTCCCGGATCGGGTCATCGAGGCCTTCGTCGACCAGGTCAACCCGATGCTGGACCTGGTGGTGGCGCGCACCGGGCTGCGCTTCACTCCGAACCTGGAGCACCCGGACTACCAGCCGGAGTTGCCCGGGGCGCATCCGGGCGGGCGCACCCTGCAGAGCGACCTGTTCGACGCGACCGTCCTCGGTGAGCTGCGCGGCAAGCTGCGGCCGACGCATTCGACGGTGCCGGTGACCAAGCTCGAACTGGACCAGTGGGGGATGGACACCCTGGACCGGTGGGACTGGGCGCTGATCGCCGAACGCACCGCGAAGGGCGTGGTCGGCATGGGCGCCGCACTGGTCGGTGAGCTGCTGTACGGCTGCCTGCGGCTCGGTGCCACGGTGCACACCGACACCCGGGCGGTTCGGCTGCGGCGCGCCGGCGGACGGGTCGACGGGATCACCGTGGCCACCGGCGACGGCGAGGTGGAGATCGTCGCGCAGCGGGGTGTGGTGCTCGCCTCCGGCGGGTTCGAGTGGGACCCGGCGATGGTCGGGCAGTTCCTCGGCGTACCGATGGACGCACCGGCCAGCCCACCGGCGAACGCCGGCGACGGGTTGCGGATGGTGATGGAGGTCGGTGCCGCGCTCGGCAACATGAACGAGGCATGGTGGGGACCGATGGTGTACGCGGCCGGCGACACCTACGACGGCGCGCCGCTGTTCCGGCCCACATCGGGTCTGCGGGCGCTGCCCGGCGGGATCATCGTCAACCGGCACGGCCGGCGGTTCTCTAACGAGGCGATGAACTACAACGACCTCGGCAAGGCGATGGCCACCTTCGACCCGATCCGCTACGAGTACGCCAACCTGCCCTGCTGGCTGGTGTTCGACGACCGGTTCCGGTCGTCGTACTCGGTCGCCACGGCGACCCCGGACGCGCCGACCCCGGGTTGGATGGCGACGGCACCTACCTTGGCGGAGCTGGCCGGCGCGGTCGGCATCGATCCGGACGGGTTGGCCGAGCAGGTCGCCGAGTTCAATCGGCACGCCGCGCAGGGCCGGGATCCGCAGTTCGGTCGGGGCGCGACCGTGTACGACCGGTACCGGGGCGATCCGACGGTGACCCCGCACCGCAATCTGCGTCCGCTCGGTGACGGTCCCTATTATGCGGTACGGCTGCACCTGGGCTGTCTGGGTACCAAGGGCGGCCCGCTCTGCGACGAGCACGGCCAGGTGCGGGACGTCGACGGTGGGCTGATGGGCGGGCTGTACGCCTGCGGGAACGTGGCGGCCAGCCCGTTCGGACCGGGCTATCCGGGTGCCGGCGCGACGCTCGCCGCCGGGATGACGTACGGGTACCTGAGCGGGCGCTCGCTGGCCGCCGGGTGAGCAGCCAACCGGTTACCGGCCGGTTACCGGCGCCGCCCCACCGACCGCGTCAACCGCGGCTGGTGGGGGCGCCGGGGCCGGCGCGGCGACATCGGTCTGGCGTGCGGCCAGACCGTCGAGGAAGATCGCGGTGCACTGGTCGGCGAGCCGGCTGGTGGGATTGTCGGGGCTCGGGTGGAACCACCGGACCGACAGCCATACCGCGTCGCGGATGAAGCGGTAGAACACCCGGGTATCGATGTCGGGGCGGAACGCTCCGCTGCTGACACCTGCTTCGATCACCCCGAGCCAGGCGCTCTGCACTTCGCGGGCGACGTCCTTGAGGTAGTGGAACCGGGCCAGGCCACGCAGGTAGTTGACGTCGTTCTGGTAGATCTCGGTGGCGTGCGGGTGCGCCGCGGCGGTGTCCAGCGAGGCGCGGACCAGCTCGCGCAGCCGGGTCGCCGGGTCGTTCTCTCCGGCCAGTACCTCGGCGTACCGGTGGCGCAGATCCTCCAGGTAAGGGCCGAGGATCGCCTCGACGATTGCTTCCTTCGAGTCGAAGTGGTGGTACAGGCTGCCGGACAGAATGCCTACCTCGTCGGCGATCTGCCGGACCGTGGTGGCGGCCACGCCGCGACTGGCGAAGAAGGCCGCCGCGCAGGCGATGATCTGCTGTCGTCGATCCAGCGACTCTGCCACGGTGCCTCTTTCGGGTCTGCGGTGCAACGGGCGGGCGTCAGCATAGCAGGGTCAATCAAGCGCTTGGTGCGACGGTGTCGGGGTCGGGCTGGTCGTCCCAGGTCGAGCTCGGGTAACAATCTCCAAGCGAGCGCTTGATTGGTGGCCGGTGCGCGGCTAGTTTACATGGCATTCACAAAGCCTCGGGCTTCACGGCTACCAGGAGAAGCAGATGGCAACTGGTCGGGAATACAAGTGGAACGGGGCGACCGCCCGTGTCGCGGTGGCCGGGCTGCTGCTCGCCACCGTCACCGCCTGCGGAGACGACAACGAAACCAACGAGACCGGCGGCACGATCACCATGGCCACCTGGTCCGCCACCCAGTCACTCGATCCGGTTCAGGTGGCTGGCACCGGCAACTCCGGCGGCGCGGAGCTCGCGGCGCTCTACGACACGATCATGCGGTACGACCCGGCCAGCGGCGCCTTCGAGCCGCAGACCGCCGATTCGCTGACCCCCAGCGACGACTTCACCCAGTGGACCCTCACCTTGCGTTCCGGGATCACCTTCAGCGACGGCGCGCCGTACGATTCGGCGGCCGTCGTGGCGAACATGCAACGGCACACCGAGGCGCGGTCCAACGCCAGTTCGCTGGTCGCGCCGATCACCGACTACGCCACCCCCGATGACCTGACGGTGGTGTTCACCCTCGCCTTCCCGTGGAACAACTTCCCGTTCGCCCTCGCCGGGACCCCCGGGATGGTGGTCAACCCGGCGGCGGTGGCCGCCCAGGGCGACGCGTTCGGCACCAACCCACAGGGCGCCGGTGCCGGGCCGTTCGTCTTCGACGAGTTCCGGCCCGACGAGTCGCTGACCCTCACCCGCAACCCCGACTACTGGGGCGGCGAGGTCCCGCTGGACGGGGTGCGGTTCATCCACGCCGGTGACGGGCCGCAGACCTACGAGGCGTTCCGCGCGGGCAGCGTCGACCTGGCCTTCCTGCGTGACGCCGGGGCGATCGCGGACGCCGAGGCGGACGGTGCCGAGGGCATCCGGGTCCAGTACTCCGCCAACGACACCCTGATCATGAACAACGGTTTCCCGATCACCTGCCAGGAAGGTGAACCGGCGCCCCGATGCGAGGGCCGACCGGACGGCACCCAGTTGGAGTCCACCGCACCCACCGCCGACAAGCGGGTCCGGCAGGCGGTAGCCGCCGCCATCGACCTGGAGACGCTCAAACAGCGGGTGTACGGCGGTGCCGGCTCCATGTCCAGCGACCTGATCTCCGAAGAGTCCCGTTGGTACAACGGTGTCGAAGGACCGGCCTACGACATCGAGCGGGCCCGCGAGCTCGTCGAGCAGGCCAAGGCCGACGGCTGGAACGGGCGCATCCGGATCAGCTGCCACACCGGCCTGCCGACCTGGGGGACCGCGGTACAGGGCATGCTGGAGGCGGCCGGTATGCAGGTCGACCTCACCGACCAGCAGGAGATCGCCGCAAACACCTCGGCGGTCATCGTGCGCAAGGACTTCGACCTGGCCTGCTTCGGCTCGTCGATCTCCGACGCCGAGCCGTTCTTCGCCCTCAACCGCGACTTCAACTCGACCTACGTCACCACCGGCGGTGGCAACTTCTCCGGCTACGTCAATCCCACCGTCGACGAGGCGATCGCCGCCGGGCGGGGCGCCGGCAGCGAGGCCGAGGTGAAAGCCGCGATCAGCACCATCGCCCGGGCGTACGCCGAGGACGTGCCGTTCCTCGCGCTGACCGCGCAGCCGGAGGTCGTGCTGATCTCCGACGAGGTCGGCGACGTGCTGCAGAGCGTCAACACCGTGGTGCTGCTCGGTCGGGCGACGCGGGGATGACCGGACGATCCGCGACCGACGCCGCTGACCCGTCGGCGCGGGTCACCGGCCGGGGTGGTGCCGGCGTTGCCGGCGCCACCCCGGCACCCCCGGTGGCCCTGATCACTGCGGCCGCCCACGGGATCGGGGCGGCCACCGCACGGTCCTTCGCCGAGGCCGGACACCGGCTGGTGCTGGCCGACGTCGACGCGGCCGGGCTGGCGGCGACCGCCGCCGACCTGGCCGGTGCCGATCCGGCCAGCGCTGACCGCGTGGCGACCGTCGTCGCCGACGCGACCACCGAGGCCGGCGCCGCCATGGCGGTCGACGCGGCCACCACCCGGTACGGGCGGCTGGACGCGCTGATCAACGTGGTGGGCGGCAGCCGGCCCGGCCGTACCGTGATCGACATCGACCTCGCCGAGTGGGACCGCTGGCTGTCGCTCAACCTCACCTCGGTCTACCTGATGTGCCGGGCCGCGCTGCCGCAGCTGACCGCGGTCGGCGGGGCCATCGTCAACGTCTCGTCCGGGGCCGGACTGCGCGGCATGCGGGCCAACCCGGCGTACTGCGCCGCCAAGGCCGGCGTGGTCGGACTGACCCGGGCGCTGGCCATCGACCACGGCCCCGCCGGGGTCCGGGTCAACTGCGTCGCACCCGGACCGGTCCGTACCCCGTTGATGGAGCGCAACCGCAGCGCCGCCGAGATCGACGCGATGGGCCGGATCGCGGTCCTCGGCCGGATCGGCGCACCCGCCGAGATCGCCGCGGCGATCCGATGGCTGGCCAGCGACGCGGCGTCGTACCTGACCGGTCAGACCATCGAGGTCGACGGCGGGCCGGCCCCGCTGGTGTGACCCGGCGACGACGAGAGGAGGAGCACTGATGCTACGGACGGTGGCCGTCAAGCTGGCCCTGCTCGTCCCGGTGCTGTTCCTGGTCAGCGTGGGTACGTTCGTCCTGCTCCAACTGGGGCCGGGCGACCCCGCCGCGCAGGTGCTCGGCAACGCCGGTACGCCCGCCGACTACCAGCGCATCCGGACCGAGATGGGGCTGGACCAGCCGCCCGTGCAGCGCTACCTCGAATGGCTCGGCGGCGTACTGCGCGGCGACCTCGGCCAGAACCTGGTCCCGCCGATCGAGAACGTCTCCGACCGGCTGCTGCGGGCGTTCCCGGTGAACCTGCAGCTCGCCGCGATGGCCATCGTGCTGGCCCTGCTGATCGCCGTCCCGCTGGCGATGTGGTCGGCGTACCGGGCCGGCGGGCTGGTCGACCGGTGGATCTCGGCCGGCACCATCGGCGTCATCTCGGTCCCGCCGTTCCTGGTCGGCCTGCTCCTGCTGCTGGTGTTCGCCATCCACCTGGACTGGTTCCCACTCGGACAGTGGTCCCGGCCGTCCGACGACGGTCTGGGCCAGAACCTGTGGCACGCCTTCCTGCCCGCGCTCACCCTGGCGTTGGCCGAGGCCCCGGTCTTCGCCCGGCTGCTGCGCGGCGACCTGGTCGCCACCCTGCAGGAGGACTTCATCCTGGCCGCGAAGGCCAAGGGCATGCCCGGCTGGCACATCATGCTCCGGGAGGCGCTGCGCCCCTCGTCGTTCTCGCTGATCACTCTGGCCGGGGTGAGCGCCGGCCGCCTGCTGGGCGGCACGATCATCGTCGAGGCGGTCTTCGTACTGCCCGGGGTGGGCAACGTGATCATCAACGCGGCGCAGAGCAACGACTACAAGCTGGTGCAGGGCGGCGTACTGCTGATCGCGGTCATCTACCTGCTGCTGAACCTCACCGTCGACGTGCTGTACGGCTACCTGGACCCACGGATCCGGAGGCGGCATGCCTGAGCCCAGCCGTACCCGACGCCGTCGGATCGACCTCGCCTTCTGGTTCAGCCTCGGCTGGCTGGTCGTTCTCACCGGTTGCGCCCTGCTCGCCGACCTGCTGCCGCTGGGCAACGCCGACGACACCACCCAGACGATCGGGATCGCCGGCTACGCCCGACCCGACCTGTTCTCGGCCAACCCGCTGGGCACCAACGGCTTCGGTCTCGACCTGCTGGCCCGGTCCATCTACGGAGCCCGGGTGAGCCTGCTGACCGTCGGCTGCACCGTGCTGGTCAGCCTGCTGATCGGCGGTGCGGTAGGCATGATCGCCGGCTACTTCCGTGGCTGGGTGGACGTGGTGATCGGCGTCTTTGCCGACGCCGCCCTGGTGATCCCCGCCCTCGTTTTGCTGATCGCCTTCGCCGCGGTGCTCGGCCCGCCCCGGACCGTGCCGGAGGCGGTGCTCAAGAGCGGTCTGGCCCTGGCCGTGGTCGGCATCCCGACGATGATCCGGCTGGCCCGGGCCAACACGCTGCTGTTCGCCCAACGGGAGTTCGTCACCGCCAGCCGGGCGATGGGCGCCCGGCACACCCGGATCCTGATCCGCGAACTGCTGCCCAACGTGGCACTGCCGCTGGTCTCCTACGCCTTCATCGTCGCCGCCGTGCTGATCGTCGCGGAAGGATCGCTGGCCTTCCTCGGCCTCGGGCTGCAGCAGCCCGCCCCGTCCTGGGGAAACATGATCGCCGAGGGTGGCCTGCGGGAGCTGCGCCGGCACCCGCACGTACCGCTGATCCCCGGCGTGTTCATGTTCCTCACCGTCTTCAGCCTGAACATCGTCGGGGAGCGTGCCCGGGCCCGCTGGGATCCCCGGGACTTGCAGGTCTGACGACAACGTCCGGAACCTGGCCGCCCTCGACCCGAGCAGCAGGAGGTACATCATGCGGATGGACGAGTCGGCGTTCCGGCTGGACGGCCGGGTGGCCGCGGTCACCGGTGCCGGCAGCGGAATCGGTCAGGCGGTCGCGCAGACCCTCGCCCGGGTCGGCGCCGCCGTGGTGGTCGCCGACATCGACGCCGAGCGCGGCGCGGTGACCGTCGCCGCGATCACCGACGCCGGTGGTCGGGCCAGCTTCCAGTACACCGACGTCAGCCGTCGGGCCGACCTGGACGCCCTGGCCGCCGCCGCCGTCGACCGGTACGGCGGCCTCGACATCGCGTGCAACATCGCCGGCGTACCGTCGCTGGTCCGCGACCTGACCGAGGTCACCGGCGCGGACCTCGACGCCGAGTTCGCGATCAGCGTCAAGGGCGTGCTGTACGGCTGCCAGGCCGCCGCTGCGGTGATGACCCGCCAGGGCCACGGAGCCATCGTGAACATCTCGTCGACCGCCGCCGACCTGCCCGCCGCCGGCTACGGGCTGTACCACCTCGGCAAACTCGCCGTCGTCGGGATGACCCGGACCCTCGCCCTGGAGCTCGGCCCGAAAGGGGTACGGGTCAACGCGATCGCGCCTGGCGCCACCCTGACCAATTTCAGCGCCCGCAACTTCACCGCCGCCGACGGCACCGTCGACGCCGAGCGCAAGCGTCAGTGGCTGGCCGGCATGGCGGCCCGTTCGCCGCTGAACATCGTCGGCGACCCGCAGGACCAGGCGCTGCTGGTGCTCTACCTGGTCTCCGACGCCGCCCGCTTCGTCACCGGGCAGCTGATCCGGGCCAACGGCGGATGGTCGATGGGCTGACGCCACTCCGGCCAGTTGGCGCGCCTGCACCAGGTGCCGCACCGACGTCCACGGAAGGAACACGATGACCGCCCGACCCGAGTTCGCCGCCCGTACCGCCGGGATGCGTCCGTCGAAGCTGCGGGAGCTGGTCGCGGCGGCGGCCCGGCCACCCGCCGGCGAGGTACCCGGGCCGGCCCTGCTGTCGCTCGGCGGCGGGCTGCCGCCGGCCGAGGCGTTCCCGGCGCGGGCGGTCGCCGCGGCGGCCGAGCGGGCACTGGCCGGCGCGGGCGGCTCCGCCCTGCAGTACTCGGCCACCGAGGGCGACCCGGACCTGCTCGACCTGGTCGGTGCCGACCTGGCCGGCCGGCTGCGGCTGCCCGACCCGACCGGGCGGCTGCTGGTCACCACCGGATCGCAACAAGCGCTCGACCTGATCGGCAAGGTGCTGCTGGACCCCGGTGACGTGGCGGTGGTCGAGTCGCCGGCCTACGTCGGGGCGCTGCGGGCGTTGGCCGGCTACCAGCCGAGAATCGTCGAGGTGCCGGTCGACGACGACGGGATGGACACCGAGCTGCTGGCCGGGCGGCTGCGGGCCGGGTTGCGGCCGAAGCTGTGCTACCTGGTGCCGAACTTCTCCAACCCGAGCGGACGCACCCTCACCGCGCGACGGCGTACCCGACTGGCGCAGCTCGCGGCCCGGTACGGCTTCCTCATCGTCGAGGACGACCCGTACGGTCAGCTGCGGTTCGCCGGAGCGGACCTGCCGCCGGTCGCCGCCGACGCCGCCGAGCAGGTGGTCTACCTCGGTAGCTTCTCCAAGCTGGTGGCACCCGGGCTGCGGGTCGGCTACCTGTGCGCGCCCCGGTGGCTGCACCGGCCGCTAGCGGTGGCCAAGCAGGCCACCGACCTGAACTCCGCCGCGTTGAGCCAACGGCTGCTCGTCGAGCTACTGGCCGATCCGGACTGGTTCGCCGGGCATCTGGCCGGGCTGCGGGACCTCTACCGGGTGCGGGCCGAAGCCCTGACCGGGGCGGTGGCCGGCCGGCTGGCCGGCCGGCTGGCCACCTCGATGCCGGACGGCGGGATGTTCGTCTGGGCCGGCGTCCAGGCTCCGGGGATCGACGCGTTGGCCTTGGCCCGCGCCGCGATGCGCCGGGCCGTCTCGGTGGTGCCGGGTAACGAGTTCTCGCTGGCCGACGCCTACCCCCGGCACCTGCGCCTGTCGTTCAGCATGCTGGATCCGGCGGGTCTGGTGGCCGCGGTCGGCCGCCTTGGGGACGCTGTCGACGACCTGACGGCGTCCGGGTGAGCCCGGCGATGCCGGACCCACCCGGATCTCTGTCTGCACCCCCGGGTTTGCCTGCGACGACCGGTCAGTCGGCCGGCTGGGCGGCGGTGGTGAACCGGGGCACCGGCCAGGTGGTCGGCGAGCTGGTGCTCCAGAGCACCTGGTGCACCCGTTCACTGATCCGCCAGCCGTCGCCGGTGCGGATCAGCCGGTCGGCGTAGTGCAGTCCTCGGTGCACCACCTCGTGGCCGTCCGGCACCGGCCGGACCAGGTGGGCCACCGTGTACGAGCTGGCGACCGCCGAGTCGCCGTCGACCTCGATGGTGGCCGAGCCGACCACGTGCTGGCTGGCGGCCAGTCGGGCCAGCGGCGCCATGTGCGCGACGATGTGGCGCACGCCGCGCGGCAACCGCTTGCCGGAGTACTCGGCCTGGGCGTCGTCGGTGAAGCAGCCGCCGACCGCCTCGAACTCACGCCGGTCGCAGGACTGCGCGTACCGGTTCAACAATTCGACGATGGCCGCTCGGTCATCGGCGTATCCGGACATCATGCACACCTTTCGATTGGGTGCCGCGGTTGCGCGGCACCGTCGACTCAAGAACGGGAGATCGGGTCATGGAAACGCTGACCGCCGACCGGCTGGCCATCGCCGACGTGGTGAACCGGTACTTCATGGCGATCGACAGCCGGGACTGGGACCGGCTGCGTGGCTGCTTCACCGACCACGTGGAGGGGATTTACGAAGGAGTACGGGTAGCCGGCGGGATCGACCGGATCATGGCGTTCTTCACCGGCCAGTCGCCGGTTCGCTTCCCCCTGGAGATCGTCGACCTGCGGGCGTCGATGCATTTCATCGGCAACCACTACGCCGAAGTGATCGGCGACCGCGCGGTGGCGCAGACCTACGCCCAGGCCCATCTGATCGACCGGCCGGCCACCGGCCCCCGGATGCGCACCCGGGGCCTGCGCTACCTCGACGAACTGGTCCGGGTCGACGGCCGCTGGCTGATCAGCCGTCGGGAACACGTGCTGGACTGGATGCGCCACGACGAGTTGCTTGCCGCGCCGGCCGCCGGGGACTGAGCCGCCCGTCACGGCCGCGACCGGCCGGCGGTGGCTCCGTCGGCCGGCGCGTCCTGCGGGAAGTGGCAGGCGACGTACTGGTCCGGGCCGGTCTGGCGCAACTGCGGCTCGGTGCGGGCGCAGACATCCGCCGCGCGGGGGCACCGGGTGCGGAACCGGCAGCCGCTCGGCGGGTCGAGCGCCGACGGCAGCTCACCGCTGGTGCGGACCGGTGCCGGGGAGCCGTCGTCAAGCTCCGGGATCGAGCGCAGCAGCAGCGCCGTGTACGGGTGGGCGGGACGGGCGAACAGCACATCCGGCGATGCGACCTCGCAGATCTTGCCCAGGTACATCACCACGATCCGGTCGCTGACCCGCTTCACCACCGCCAGGTCGTGGGCGACGAACAGCAGCGTCAGGCCGTACCGCTGTTTCATCTCCTCCAGCAGGTTGAGGATCTGGGCCTGCACCGAGACGTCCAGCGCGCTGACCGGTTCGTCGCAGAGCACCACGGCTGGTTCCAGCACCAGCGCGCGGGCGATGCAGACCCGCTGGCACTGCCCGCCGGAGAGCTCGTGCGGTCGCCGGTCGCCGACCAGCCGGGGGTTCAGCCCGACGGCGTCGAGGACCTCGTCCACCCGCCGCCGGGCGGCGGGACCGCCCTCGCGGTTCCAGATCCGCAGGCCTTCGGCGACGATGTCCCGGACGGTACGGCGGGGGTTGAGCGACGAGATCGGGTCCTGGAAGATCATCTGGAGTCGGGTGCGGGTGCGCCGCAGCCGCTCGCCGCGCAGCGCCGTCAACTCGGTGCCGTCGAACCGCACCGATCCACTCGTCGGCGGGGGCAGCTGCAGGATCGCCCGGCCGGTGGTGGACTTTCCGCAGCCCGACTCACCGACCAGGCCGACGGTCTCTCGGACCCGGGCGTCGAGGCTGATCCCGGAGACCGCCTGCACGCTGCGTCCCCGGCCGGCCGGGAACCGTACGGTCAGGTCCTGGACCCGCAGCACCACGTCGTCGGTGTCGCGCAGGTGCGCCCTGCCGGTGCCGGCCATCAGTTCACCGCCCCGTCGAGGGTGGACCGGTCGGTGCGGACCGGCGTGAGGTCCAGTCCGGCCCCGGTCCGCCCGTCGGCGAGGTTCTCGGCGAGCGCGCGGTCGCCGGCCTCGGTGCCGACCGGGTAGAAGCAGGCGTACCGGTGCCCGGGTTCGTCGGCCAGCGCCGGGTCCTCCTGCTGACACCGGGGCCGGGCCTGCCGACAGCGGGGGGCGAAGCGGCAGCCGGGCGGTGGGTGCACCAGGTCGGGAGCGCCGCCGGCGATCACCTCCAGCGGGGTGTGGCTGGGCTGATCGATCCGAGGGGTCGAGCGCAGCAGGGCCGCCGTGTACGGGTGCCGGGTGTACCGGAACAGCTCGGTGGTCGGTCCGATCTCGGCCACCCGTCCGGCGTACATCACCATCGTCCGGTCGGTACGGCCGGACACCACGGCCAGGTCGTGACTGATCAGGATCATCGCCATCCGCAGTTCGGTACGCAGCCGGGCGAGCAGGTCGAGGATCTCCTTCTGCACGGTCACGTCCAGCGCGGTGGTCGGCTCGTCGGCGATGAGCAGCTTGGGCGAGCAGGACAGCGCGATGCCGATCATGACGCGTTGCCGCATGCCGCCGGAGAGCTCGTGCGGGTACTGCCGCAGCCGTCGGACCGGCTCGCTGATGCCGACCTCGGCGAGTAGTTCGGCGGCACGAGTGTCGGCGGCCCGTCTGCTGAGCCCTAGGTGGTGACGCATCGGCTCGGTGAGTTGCCGACCGATGGTGCGGACCGGGTTGAGCGACGTCATCGGGTCCTGGAACACCATGGCCACCTCGGCGCCCCAGAAGTGCCGGGCGGCGGCGCCTCGTCGGTCGCGTACCTCGTGGCCCTCGAACAGGATCCGACTTTCCGCCGCGACCTGCGCCTGCCGGGGCAGGATGTTCATGACGGTGCGGACCAGCACCGATTTGCCGGACCCGGATTCGCCGACGACGCCGAGCGCCTCGCTGGGCGCGAGGGTGAAGGAGACCCCGTCGACGGCGCGCAGCACACCCCGCGGCGTCGAGAAACTCGTGGCGAGATTCTCGACGGCGAGCAACGGAGCCGGTTCATCGGATCGCACGTTGCCAGCCTAACAAGCGCTTGGTACTTTGAGCGAGACCCCGTTACCTGCCCGAAACGTGGAGACCCGATGACTGACGACGAACTCGACGAACTGATCGCCGTGGTCCAACTGCCCGAGCGGACCCCGGAGACGGTCGAGCAGCGGGTGGCCCTTGCCGAGGACCACCGCCGGATCGCCGACCTGGTGATGCTCTACGGCTGGCTGTGCGACCGGCGTCGCTGGGACGACCTGCTGGAGTACTACACCGAGGACTTCGAGCGGCAGTTGCGCGGCACCCTGAACGAGACCGTCAAGGGCAAGGAGAAGCTCCGCGAGCTGTACATCCGCCCGGTCCTGCCCCGCTCCGGTGACGCCGACGGGCCACCGTCCGTCGATGTGATCAACTCCTACGAACTGCGTCACCTCATCCATCCTCCGGTGATCCGGGTCGCCGATGACGGCCGGACCGCCTCGGTCGCCGCCGTGTACAGCCTCGTCGCGACCAGCGGCGACGGCCCGCAGTTTCGCCGGGGCGAGCACGAAGGTGCCTACCTGTTCGGCATGCGACGTGAACCCGATGTCGGCTGGCGCTTTGCCACCATGGTTGTGATCAGCGAAAACGCCCGCAACCCCCTGTTCCGGAAAGGCTGACGGGATGCCCGGGAGATTCACCGGAAAGGTTGCTCTGGTCACCGGCGCCGGCCGGGGGATCGGCCGGGCCACCGCGCTGCGGTTCGCCGCCGAGTCAGCGACGGTCGTCGTCAACGACATCAATCCCGACGGCATCGCCGAGACCCGGGCGGCCGCCGCTGACCTGCCCGGCCGGGCAGTCGCCGGTCGGGCCGACGTCACCTCGGCCGACCAGGTGGCCGACCTGGTCGCCGAGGTGGTCGACCGGTACGGCCCGGTCGACATCCTGGTCAACAACGCCGGTGGAACACTGCCCGGAGCCGCCTGGGCGGCGGTGGCCGACGCCAGCCTCGAGGACTGGAGTGGTTTCCTCGCGTTGAACCTCACCTCGGCGTTCCTCTGCGCCCGGGCCGTACTGCCCGGCATGCTGGCCGCCGAGCGCGGGCACATCGTCGGCATCGGCTCGATCTCCGGCACCAACGGCCAGGTCAACGGTGCGGCCTACGCTGCCGCCAAGGCCGGAATGGGTGCCCTGGTCGCCTCGATCGCCAAGGAGTACGGGTCCCGCGGGATCTCGTCGAACGGGATCGTCGTCGGCAACGCGCCGTTTCCCAACCGGACCCGGGACCGCCAGCAGCATCTCGACCGGGCCGTGCACCTGGGCCGGGTCGGCGGGTACGACGAGTTCGCCGCGGCCATCGCCTTCTTGTGTTCGGAGGACTCGTCGTACCTGTCCGGGGCGATGATTCCGGTCGATGGCGGATTCCACCGGTCCAACTTGTTGTGACGAACTGGTCGCTAACACCGGCAGCCCGGCCTGCGGTATCCACCGAACAGTCCACCAGGGACACCAAACGCTGGAGTGTCGGCCCCCCAGACCATGATCGCAGGCCGTAGTCTGGCGGACATGGCCTCTGGACGTCGCCGGCAGTGGTCGACCGCGCTGCGCTCCTGGGTGAAGGTCGGGGCGAACCAGCCGTTACTGCCGGTGGTGCGCCGAGCCTTCCTGGCCTTCCTGCTGGCCTGCCTGGCCATTGTGATTCCACAGTGGCTGATCTCGCCGGTGGTCGAGCCGAGCCGCTCCTGGCCGGTGCTACCCGCCGTCGCCGTCCTGGCGGCGCTCGCCGTGCGGCTGTACCGGCGGGAACGACCGACGATCGCCCATGACCTGCTCGTCGCCGTCGCCGTCGGTGTGGTGATCTGGGCGGCCGGGGCGCTGCCGGCCGGTGGGGTGCTGTTCGTCGGCACCGCGCTGCGCGCGCTCTACGGTGGGCTGCCCGCGGCGTTGCTCTCGGTCGGGTTCACCCTCGCTGCGATGACCACCGGCGTGCTCGCCGCTGGCGGCACCCTGGCTGAGGTGCAGCTCGGCCAGTACGGACCCGGCATGCTGCTGTCGTCGTTGGCGCTGCGCCTGGTGCTGCTCGCGGTACGCCGGTTCGAGGCCGGTACGGCGGCCCGGTTCGAGGCGGTCGTCCGGTCGTCGCGCGACGTGATCGTGCTGACCGACCGGGACACCACGGTCAGCTACCTGAGCCCCTCGGCGGCGGACGTGTTCCGGCTCGCCGCCGGGCTGCCCGGTGACCGGCTGCTGTCCTGGATCGTCCCGCCGGACCGGCCGGCGGCCGACGCCTGGCTCGCCCGGCTGCTCGGCGATCCCGGCGCGGCGGCGACCTTGCAGTGCCGGGTCGCGGCCCCGGACGCCGACCAGCCCGCCACGGTCGAGATCAGCGGGCAGAACCTGCTGCACGATCCGAACGTACGCGGGCTGTTGTTCGCCGTCCGTGACGTCACCGAGCGGGTACGGCTCACCGAGCGGCTGCGCCATCAGGCGTACCACGATCCGCTGACCGGCCTGGCCAACCGGGCCCTGCTGCGGGAACGGCTGGCCGTGGCGCTCGGCAGCACCACCGATGTCGCGTTGCTGCTGCTCGACATCGACTCGTTCAAGGTGGTCAACGACGCTCTCGGCCACCAGGCCGGTGACGAACTGCTGGTCGCGGTCGCCGGCCTGCTGCGGCGCCGGTTGACGGCCACCGACCTGCTGGCCGCCCTCGGCGGTGACGAGTTCGCGGTGCTGCTGACCGCCGAGCGGGCCGCCGCCCGCGACACCGAGTGGATCGCTGACGACCTGTTGGCGGTCTTCGACCGGCCGATCGAGGCGGCCGGCCACCTGCGGCTGGTCGCCGCCCGGGTCGGCATCGCGGTCAGCGACGGCGACGCCGATGCCGACCGGCTGATGCGCGAGGCCGACATCGCGTTGCAGATTGCCAAGGCCGCGCCCCGGGCACGTCGGGTGCGGTACCGCACCGAACTGCACCAGGCTGCGGTCGACCGGGTACGCCTGCAGGTGGAGGCGCAGGACGCGCTGTCGCGGCGCGAGTTCGTCCTGCACTACCAGCCGATCCACGCGCTGTCCGACGGCGCGGTACGCGGAGTGGAGGCGCTGGTCCGGTGGCGTCACCCGCAGCGCGGCATGGTCCGGCCGGACCAGTTCATTCCGCTGGTCGAGGGCAGTGGCCTGATCGTGCCACTCGGCCGCTGGATCCTCGGCGAGGCCTGTGTCACCGGTGCCGGATGGCAGCGACTCAGTGGCCGACCGTTGCAGATCAACGTCAATGTCAGCGTGCGCCAGTTCATGCTGGGTGACGTGGTCGCGGACGTGCTGGCCGCGTTGGAACGCTCCGGCCTGCCGCCGGTCACGCTGACCTTGGAGATGACCGAGAGCGTCCTGGCCACCGAGCACGATGCGATCGAGTCGCAGCTGGCCGCGCTGCGTCGACTCGGCGTCCGGATCGCCCTGGACGACTTCGGCACCGGGTTCAGTTCCCTCGGCCACCTGCACCGATATCCGATCGACGAGTTGAAGATCGACAAGCTGTTCGTGAGCCGGATCGGCGCCGAGGATCCGACCTGCCTGCCGGTGGTCCAGGCCATCCTGGCGATGAGCCGGGGACTGCGACTCAGCACGGTGGCCGAGGGGATTGAGAACGACGACCAGCGGGCCGAGCTGACCGCGATGGGCTGCGAGTTCGGGCAGGGGTTCGGCCTGTCCCGGCCGGTGGAGGAGCCGGCGCTGCGGGCCCTGCTGCGCCGGTCCGCCGTGTCCTAGCCGGTCCGGACTGCGACCAGCGTGTGTCGGGTGTCGGGTTCAGACGAGGGTGTCGGCGAGGGTCTCCGGGGCGAACAGCTCCGCCGGGTTCAGCCGCCGCCGAGCCAGGCCCTGCTCGTGCGAGTAGCGCAGAAACGTCTCCAGCACCGTCCGGTTGGGTTCGACGCCGTACGGCCAGAAGTCGTCGCTCAGCAGCGCCGCCGCCTCCTCTGCGGCCGGCACCACCCACGGCAGGCTGACCTTCAACGCGGTCACCTCCCGCAGTTCGGCGTAGACCTGGTCCTTAGCCTCGGTGAACGCGTCCAGCAGCGCCCGGGCCAGCCACCGGTGCCGCTGGTAGACGTCGCGGCGCAGCACCACCGTGTGCATGATCGGGAAGATGCCGGTGGCCCGCAGGTACGCCCGTTCGGCGGCGACCGGGTCGGCGAACAGTCGACGGACCCGGTCCGGGCCGGCGGCCGGCTCGAACGACCGGGGTGCCCGAGCGGTGTACAGGGCGTCGATCGCGCCGCCGCGCAACAGTCCGTCGAGCGTCTCGCCCGCGCCGATCGGCCGTACGTCGAACCGGTCCGGCAGGTCCAGCCGCAGCTTCTCCTGCCGGCCGGCGTGGTGCAGACCGCCGGTGCGGTAGCTGACCCCGTCGACCGGCAGCCCATGGTGTTCGGCCAGGATGCCGCGGATCCACACGGCGGCGGTCATCTGGTACTCGGGGATCCCGACCGTACGGCCGGCCAGCTCGGCCGGGTCGCGGATCGGCGACGACGGTGCCAGGTAGATCGAGCCGTGCCGGAACACCCGGGACGGGAAGACCGGGATCGCCACGAACGGCGGTTCGTCGGCGAACAGCGACAGCACGTACGACGACAGGGACATCTCCGCGACGTCGAACTCCTGCCAGCGCAGCATCCGGAAGAAGGTCTCCTCGGGCGGCAGCGGCAGGTAGGTCAGGTCAACGCCGGTCGGCCGTACCATGCCCTCCCGCAGTGCCCGGGTGCGGTCGTAGTCCCAGCAGGCCAGGCTGATCGGCAGCCGCTGCGCCATGGTGCCTCCAATCCTCGCAGCGATGTGGGAATCCTCAGTGGAACGCCGCGCCGCCGTCGACGTTGACCGTCTGTCCGGTGATGAAGTCGCTGTCCGGCCCGGCGAGGAAGGCGACCACGCCGACCAGGTCGGCCGGCACCTGCCGCCGTTTGATCGCCTGGCCGGCGACGATCGCCGCCTCCTGCTCCGGGGTGACGGTGGCCCGCGGGATCTCGGTACGGGTGGCGCCCGGGGTGACCGCGTTGACCCGTACCCCGGCCGGGCCCAGCTCGGTGGCCAGCGCCCGGGTCATCCCGATCAGCGCCGCCTTGGAGGTCACGTAGTGCAGGTAGTTCGGCCGGCCGATCCACACGGTGGCCGACGAGATGTTGACCACCTTGCCGTAGCCGGCCCGGCGCATCACCGGCGCGACCGCCCGGGTGCACAGGAACGGTCCGCGGACGTTGACCGCCATCACCCGGTCCCACTCGGCCGGGTCGATCTGGTCGAACGGCCGCATCGCCAGAGTCGAGAAGATCGCCGCGTTGTTGACCAGGACGTCGATCTCACCGAACGCGTCGGTGCCGCGCCGGACCATCGCCGCCACGCTGTCCGGGTCGGCGACGTCAACCTCGACGGCGAGCGCGCCGTCGCCGATCTCGGCGGCGACGGCACCGGCCGCCTCGGTGTTGCGGTCGGCCACCACCACCCGCGCCCCGTCGGCCGCCAGCCGGTGCGCGAAGGCCCGGCCGAGCCCTTGTCCGCCGCCGGTGACGATGGCCACCCGACCGGCCAGCCGGTCAGCCATCGCCGAGCCGGGACAGTTCGGTACGGGCGTCCATCGGCTGCCACCACGGTTCGACGCCCAGGTCGCGGGCGATCACCCCGGCGGCGATGTATCCGGCGCCGCCGCTGATCGCCCCGTTGGGGTGGCAGGCCGAGCCGGCCAGGTAGAGGTTCGGCAGCGGGGTGCGGTAGCCGAAGTGGTTGTGCAGCACCTGGTCGGCGCTGAGCGCCCCCATGAAGATGTCGCCGTGCCGCATGTTGATCAGTTCCTGCGCGTACTCGTACGCGGTGTAGGTGTACGAGCCCAGCACGGTGGCGTCGGTCAGGTTGGGCGCGTACTCCCGCCACCTGTCCATGATCGACGCGGCCATGTCGCCCTGCATGCGGCGCAGGTTCTCGTGGTCGCCGTCGGGTGCCCACGGCACCACGTGCCAGGCGTACGCGGTGTGTTTGCCCGGCGGCGCCTGACTCGGGTCGAGCACGCTCAGCGCCCCGGCACCGAACTGGACGTTGGCCGGCACCCGACCGTTGTCCACGTCGTCGTGCGCGGCCATCAGACTGGCGATGGTCTCCGAGCCGATGTTGTACTTCAGCGCCCCGTTCACGTGTGGGTCGAAGGCCGCCGAGGTGTACGCTGGAGCCTCGTCGAGCGCCAGGTGCAGGCCGAACAACGTCCAGCCGGTGTAGTGGAACTTGTCCAGCCGGGCCAGGTAGTCGGCGGGCAGTTGATCGCGGCCGACCAGCGTCTCCAGGGTCTGGTGCAGGTCCAGCGTGCTGGCCACGAACTGCCGGGCCCGCATCGAGCGCCCGTCGGCGAGTTCGATGCCGGTGGCCCGACCGCCCTCGACGACGATCCGCTCGACGTGCGCCTGGTTGACGAAGTGTCCGCCGGCGGCGATGAACTCCTCCATCAGCCCGCGGGCCAGATTCCAACTGCCGCCGGCGCACAGCTCGTAGCCGGTGGTCAGGTCGAAGGCGCGGATCAGCGAGCCGAGCGGGCTGTGCGTGCCGAGCGTCTCGTGCAGCACGGTGCCGAACAGCGACAGCTTGAACAGGAACAGCACCTTGACCCGCTCATCGGTGAACAGCTCCTCGACCACCTCACCGGGTTGCCGTCGGGTCAGCTCCATGAAGTCACGACCCAACGCGGTGCGGCCGAGCAGCTCGTCGCGGTCGGCCGGGCTCAGCGGCTCACTGAACCGCTCGCGCAGGAAGATTCGCTGGGTCATCTCCTCCGCCTTGGCGTTCCACTCCCGGAACGTGTCGGCGTCGGCCTTGCTGAACCGGCCGATGCTGGCGAGTGTCTCGTCGAGGTCGCGGGAGAAGACCAGCGCGCTGCCGTCGCGGTGCGGCTGGGCGAACTCGTACCGCGGCGTCAGGTAGCGCACCCGGGCGGACAGCCCCAGGTCACGGAACCACGGCGTCGAGGTGACGCTGAAGTGGTTGATCGAGTGCAGGTTGTGCTGGAAGCCGGGCAGGGTGCGTTCCTCGGTGCTCAGCCCGCCACCGTGGCGCAGCCGCCGCTCGACCAGGAGCACCCGCAGACCGGCCCGGGCCAGGTAGGTGCCGAGGATCAGGCCGTGCTGGCCGGCCCCGATGATGATGCCGTCGTAAGTGTCGGCCGGGTGGTCAGTGGTCGCCACGGTCGCCTCCTCGTGAGTCGTATGTCGGTCCCAGGTGGACGGTGACCGACTTGGGCTGGGTGAACGAGTGCAGTTCCTCGACGCTCTCCTCACTGCCGAGGCCGGAGTCCTTGACCCCGCCGAACGGCAGGCCGGCGAAGTGCCGGGACGCGGTGTTGATCCACACGTAGCCGGCGTCGACCGACCGGGCCCAGCGGTGCGCCCGACCGACGTCGCCGGTCCACACGCTGGCGGTCAGGCCGTACGGCGAGTCGTTGACCATCCGCAGCGCCTCCCGCTCGTCGTCGAACGGGGTGACGCAGAGCACCGGCCCGAAGATCTCCTCGCGGGCCAGCGGGTTGTCCGGCGGCACGTCGACGAAGACGGTCGGCTCCACGTACGCGCCGGGCCCGTCCGGCAGGCCACCGCCGGTGGCCACGGTCAGCCCGGTGTCGCGACCCTGGCGCAGGAAGCCGGCGATCCGGTCCCGGTGGGCGGCCGAGACCATGGTGCCCATCTCGGTGGCCGGATCCAGCGGGTCGCCGACCCGCACCGTGCGGGTGCCGGCCACCACCCGCTCGACCACCTCGTCGACGATCGACCGGTGCACCAGCAGCCGGGAAGTGGAGCCGCAGGACTGCCCGCCGGTCCAGTGAAAGTTCATCCCGGCGACCGCTCCGGCGCTGGCGGCGGCCACGTCGGCATCGGCCAGGATCACCATCGGGTTCTTGCCGCCCAGCTCCAACGACACCTGTTTGACGCCGTGCGCGGCGGCGGTGCGCAGCACCGCCTGGCCGGTGCCGGTACTGCCGGTGAACGCGATCCGCCGCACCAGCCGGTGGCCGACCAGCGCCGGCCCGACGGTGGCGCCGTCGCCGGTCAGCACCGCCAGCACCCCGGCCGGCAGCAGGTCGGCGACCAGTTCACCGAAGCGCAGCGCGGACAGCGGCGTCTGGTCGGGGGCCTTGAGTACCACCGAGTTGCCGGCCAGCAGCGGCGCCGCGACCCGGGAAGCGGCGAACATGACCGGGTGGTTGTACGGCACGATCCGGGCGACCACCCCGTACGGCCGTCGGGTGGTGTAGTGCAGATGGTCGTCGCCGCCGGGCAGGGTCCGGCCGCCCAGCTGGTCGGCCCAGTCGGCGAACCGGTCCAGCAGCTCGGCGGCGAGGTCGACGTCGGCGGTCATCGCGGTGACCGGGTTGCCGCCGTCGGCCGCGTCGAGGTGACCGAGTTCGGCGCGGTGTGCGCGCAGCACCTCGGCCATCGACCGTAGTACGGCGGCCCGTTGCCGGGGCGGGGTGGCCGCCCACTGCGGTTGTGCGGCGTGTGCCGCCCGTACGGCCAGGTCGACGTCGGCGACGGTGGCGGCGGGTGCCCGGCCGAGCACCGCGCCGGTGGCCGGTGACCGGGTCGGGGCCGCCCCGCCGTCGCCGGCCGGGACCAGCCGACCGTCGATCAGCAGCCGCCAGTCGCGTCCGGGGTCGGGGATCATTGCGCCTCGTCTCGGCTCGTCGTCGGGGTGGCGGTCGGCGCGTCCGGCGCCAGGTTCACGGTGGGGTTCGCGGAGGGACTCGCGGTGGGGGAGGAGCCGCGCTGGGCGGCGGTGTGGCCGAAGAGCCAGTCGGTGGACCGGTAGTCGGTTGGTCCACGGTGGGCCAGCGCGTCGTCGCGCAACGCGGCGGCGACGCCATCGACGTGCCAGATGTCGCCCCAGGTGCGGGCGTTGCGCTGCACCCGGGCGGTGCGGGGGGCCCGTTCGCGGACGAACTCCCGCAGCGCGAGGTGGACCGGCGCGTCGGCGTTGACCGGCCCGGCGGGCAGGTGCCGGGTGACGGCGGCGGCGAGCGCGGCGGCGTCCTCCAGCGCCTGGCAGGCGCCCTGGGCCAGGTACTGCAGCATCGGATGGGCGGCGTCGCCGAGCAGGGCGACCCGTCCGCCGTGCACCCAGTCGTCGATCGGCGTCCGGTCGTACATCGGCCACCGCTGGTCGGTCCGGATCGCCTGGACGGCGGTCCGCACGTGCGGGCAGGACCGGGAGAACGCCTCCTGCAGCTCAGCCGGGCCGCCCCAGTCCGGGTCGCCCTGCCGGTACCGTTCGCTGCGGAACACCGCGACCTGGTTGTAGTAGCTGCCGCCGCGCAGGGCGTACTGCACGAAGTGCATCCCGGGGCCGAGGAAGGCGACCACCTCGGACAGGTCGGCGGTCCGGCTGGCCTGTTCGATCGGGATCGCGCCCCGGTAGGCGACGTAGCCGCTGCATTCCGGCTCGTCGTCGCTGACCAGTGCGCGGAACCGGGAGTGCAGGCCGTCGGCGGCGACGAGCGCCCGGGCGCGGTAGCGCTGCCCGCCGGCGCAGTCGATCTCGACGGCGTCCGGGTCGGGCCGGATCGTGATCACCTCGCGGTCGGGTTCGAGTACCGCGCCGGCCTCGGCGGCCCCGGCGAGCAGCAGGTCGAGCAGGTCGCGGCGGTGTGCGACGACGTACGGGGCCAGGTAACGCTCGGTGAACGGCCCGGTGAGGTCGAGCCGGTTGAGTTCCCGTCCGGTGCGGGCGTCGGCGAGGACCAGGTGCCGGGGCGCCAGCCCGGCGGCGATCAACTGGTCGAGCAGGCCCCATTCGCGTAGCAGCCGGGTGGCGTTGGGGGCGAGCTGGATGCCGGCACCGACCTCGCCGAAGGCGGCGGCCCGTTCCAACACCCGGACCTGCCGCCCGGCGCGGGCCAGGGCGAGAGCGGTGCCGAGCCCGCCGATGCCGCCACCGACCACGATGAACTCATCGGTCTGCCCGTCGCTGGCCGTCAACGTGCCTCCTGGTGGGTGTGGGCCGGGCCGGTCTGCGGACGCAGGGCCGGCCGAGGTTGCCCGACGCTAACCCCGCTTCTGTTCAGAAGAATCCGCGTCGACCGGCCTTTCTGGTCAGCAGAACGACAGCCGTTGGCGGGCTGCCGGTCATACCGACCATGGCGAACCAAGCGCTTGTTAGGGTACGCTGCCCGCCATGTCGCCCCGAGACTCCGCCGCCCCGCAGGCCGTTATCGTCGCCGCCGCCCGCTCGCCGATCGGCCGGGCGCGTAAGGGCTCACTCGCCACGCTGCGCCCCGACGACCTCGCCGTGGACATCACTCGGGCCGCGCTGGCGCAGGTGCCCGCCCTGGACCCGGCGCAGGTGCAGGACGTCCTGCTCGGATGCGCCCAGCCGGCCGGCGAACACGGCCACAACCTGGCCCGGATGGTCGCCGTCGGGTTGGGCCTGGACGGCACCCCTGGCACCACCGTGCAGCGCTACTGCGCCTCGTCGGTGCAGACCACCCGGATGGCCTTCCACGCGATCCGGGCCGGGGAGGGCGACGTCTTCATCTCCGCCGGCGTGGAGATGGTCTCCCGGTACGACGCCGGAAAGTCGGACAATCTGCCGGGAACTCGTAACGAGCGGTACGCGGCCGCCGGTGTCCGCAGCGCGGCGCGCGCCGCCGGCGACGGTGGTCGGTGGCAGGACCCCCGGGACACCGGGGCGTTGCCGGATCCGTACATCGCGATGGGGGAGACCGCTGAGAACGTCGCGCAGCTGTACGGGGTGAGCCGGGCCGACCAGGACGAGTTCGCGGTGCGCAGTCAGAACCTGGCCGAGCAGGCGATCGCCGACGGCTTCTACGCCCGCGACATCACCCCGGTGATGTTGCCGGACGGCACCGTCGTCGACCGCGACGACGGCCCCCGCCCCGGGGTGCGGTTGGCGTCGGTGGCCGCGCTCAAGCCGGTGTTCCGCCCGGACGGCACGGTCACCGCCGGGAACTGCTGCCCGCTCAACGACGGCGCCGCCGCCCTGGTGGTGATGAGCGCCGCCCGGGCCGCCGAGCTGGCCGTCACCCCGCTGGCCCGGATCGTGGCCACCGGCGTCTCCGCGATCAGTCCGGAGATCATGGGCCTCGGCCCGGTGGAGGCGACCCGGCGGGCGTTGGGGCACGCCGGGCTGACCATCGGTGACATCGACCTGGTGGAGATCAACGAGGCTTTCGCCGCCCAGGTGCTGCCCTGCGTGCGGCTGCTCGGCATCGATCCTGACCGGGTGAACGTCAACGGCGGGGCGATCGCGGTAGGTCACCCGTTCGGGATGACCGGTGCCCGGATCACCGCCACCCTGATCCGGGCACTGCGCGAACGTGACCGGCAGTTCGGACTGGTCACCATGTGCGCCGCCGGGGGGCAGGGGATGGCGATGGTGATCGAGCGGGCGAGCTGAACCCGGGCTGGCCAACCAATCAAGCGCTTGGTACATTGCGGGTGCGCCGGTTCCGGCGTACCCGCACCCGTGACCAGCCAGGATCGAGTAGGTGGCGATGACCGACAAACGGATGACCGCCGAGCAGGTGGTGAGCGAACTGCGCTCCGGCATGACCATCGGCATCGGCGGCTGGGGCTCGCGCCGCAAGCCGATGTCCCTGGTCCGGGCGATCCTGCGGTCGGACCTCGACAATCTGACCGTCGTTACCTACGGCGGCCCCGACGCCGGCCTGCTGCTCGCCGCCGGCAAGGTCCGCCGGCTGGTGTACGGCTTCGTCTCCCTCGACTCGATCCCGCTGGAGCCGCACTTCCGGGCCGCCCGCCAGGCAGGCGCCGTCGAGGCCGTCGAATACGACGAGGGCATGCTCTACCTCGGCCTGTACGCCGCCGCCTGCCGGCTGCCGTTCCTGCCCACCCGGGTCGGACTCGGCTCCGACCTGATGCGGATCAACCCGGACCTGCGGACCGTGCGCTCGCCGTACGACAATGAGGAACTGCTCGCCGTGCCCGCGCTGCGGCTGGACGCCGCCCTGGTCCACCTGCACCGTGCCGACGTCCACGGCAACGCCCTCTGCCTCGGGCCCGACCCGTACTTCGACGACCTGTACTGCGCGGCCGCCGACCGCGCCTACGTCTCCTGCGAACAGGTCGTGCCGACCGAGCAGCTCACCCCGGCGTCGGCGGTGCTGGTGCGTCGCCACCAGGTCCGCGGCGTGGTCCCGGCCGCGCGCGGTGCCCACTTCACCTCGTGCGACCCGGACTACCCGCGCGACGAACCGTTCCAGCGGGAGTACGCCGTAGCGGCCGGCACCGAGCGGTGGGCCGCGTTCCGGGACCGCTACCTCGACACCGACGAGGCCGGCTACCAGCGGGCCGTCGCCGACCGCAACGAGTGGACGGAGGTAGCTCGGTGAGCGCGGCGGCCGAACCGACCCGCGCCGAGGTGTGTGCGGTCGCCTGCGCCGAGGCGTGGCGCGGCGACGGGGAGATCCTGGCCAGCCCGATCGGACTGGTGCCGACGATTGGCGCCCGCCTGGCCCGGGCCACCTTCTCCCCGGATCTGCTGCTCACCGACGGTGAGGCCGCGCTCGGCGTGGGCACCTGGCCGGTCGGCGGATCCCCGGCACAGACCGAGGGGGCACTGCCGTTCCGGCAGATCTTCGAGCTGATCTGGTCCGGCCGCCGGCACGTGATGATGGGACCGGGTCAGATCGACCGGTACGGCAACATCAACATCTCGGCGATCGGCGACTTCCACCGGCCGAAGGTGGCCCTGCTCGGAGTCCGGGGCGCACCGGGCAACACGGTCAGCCACCCGTGCAGCTACTGGGTGCCCCGGCACAGCCGCCGGACCTTCGTCGAGCAGGTCGACCTGGTCTGCGGCATCGGCTACGACCGGGCCGCGTCTGCCGGGCCGTCTGCGGCACGCTTCCACCAGTTGCGTCGGGTGGTGAGCGACCTCGGAGTCTTCGACTTCACCGGCCCGGACCACCGGATGCGACTGGTGTCGACGCATCCCGGCGTCACCGTCGAACAGGTCCACGAGGCGACCGGGTTCGAGCTGTGGACCGGCGGGGAGGTGCCGCAGACCCGGCTGCCGACGGCGCAGGAGCTGACCCTCATCCGTACCGTCATCGACCCGGCCGGCCACCGCGACACGGAGGTGCGGCGATGACCGACCGCCCGGAGCGGCCGGCCGCCGGACCGGCCCGGACCCACCCGGCGCTGCGTACCCCGATCTGCGAACTGTTCGGGGTGCGCTACCCGATCGTGCAGACCGGGATGGGCTTCGTCTCCGGCCCCCGGCTGGTCGCCGCCACCGCCGAGGCCGGCGGGCTGGGCATCCTCGCTGGCGCCACCCTCGACCTGCCCGACCTGGCCGCCGCGATAGCCGAGATCCGGCGGAACACCACGCGGCCGTTCGGGGTGAACGTGCGGGCCGACGCCGCCGACGCCGCGCAGCGGATCGACCTGCTGATCCGGGAGAACGTCCGGGTCGCCTCGTTCGCCCTGGCCCCGGAGCCGGAGCTGATCGCCCGGCTACGCGACGCCGGGGTACGGGTGGTGCCCTCGGTCGGTGCCCGCCGGCACGCCGAGAAGGTGGCTGCCTGGGGTGCCGACGCGGTCATCGTGCAGGGCGGCGAGGGCGGCGGCCACACCGGAGCGGTCCCGACCAGCCTGCTGCTGCCGCAGGTGGCCGACGCCGTCGACATCCCGGTGATCGGCGCCGGCGGGTTCTTCGACGGCCGAGGGCTGGTCGCCGCCCTCGCCTACGGCGCGGCCGGGGTGGCGATGGGCACCCGGTTCCTGCTAACCAGAGACAGCACGGTCAGCCCGCAGGTGCTGCGGCGCTACCTCGACGCCGGGCTGGACGGCACCGTGGTGACCCGGGCGCTCGACGGCGTGCCACAGCGGGTGCTGCGCACCAACTTCATCGACCGGCTGGAACGCGCCGGGCCGGCACGCCGGCTGGTCCGCTCGGTACGCAGCGCCGCCCGGTTCCGGCAGCTCACCGGAACCCCGTGGCGGCACCTGCTCGCCGAAGGCCGGGCGATGCGCCGCAACCGGGAGCTGACCTGGGGGCAGGTGCTGCTCGCCGCGAACACCCCGATGCTGCTGCGCGCCGCGATGGTGGACGGCCGGGCCGACCTCGGGGTGATGGCGACCGGGCAGGTGACCGGGCTCATCGACGACCTGCCCAGCTGCGCCGAGCTGATCGACCGGATCGTCGCCGAGGCGACGGCGGTGCTGGGCGGACTGCAGGAGGGACGAGCCGATGGCGACCGTTGAACCGCCGGCCGGGCGCGGTGCACCCGCCGGGCCGCAGCCACCCGTACCGCCGGCCGGGCACGGCCTGCTCGCCGGCCGGACCGTGCTGGTCACCGCCGCCGCCGGCACCGGCATCGGCGCGGCGACCGCCCGACGCTGCGCCGAGGAGGGTGCCCGGGTGGCGATCAGCGACCGGCACGAGACCCGGCTGCGGGCGACCGCCGATGAGCTCGCCGCCGCCACCGGTGTCGAACCCCTCGCCGTCGTCTGCGACGTGACCGTCGAATCGCAGGTACAGACCATGATCGACCAGGTCGTCGCCGGCTACGGCCAGCTCGACGTGCTGGTCAACAACGCCGGCCTGGGCGGCACCGCCCGGATCACCGAGATGACCGACGACCAGTGGCACCGGGTGCTGGACGTCACCCTCACCGGCACCTTCCGGTGCACCCGGGCCGCGCTGCGACACATGATGCCGCGCGGCAGCGGCGTGATCGTCAACAACGCCTCCGTACTCGGTTGGCGGGCCCAGCAGGGCCAGGCACACTACGCCGCCGCCAAGGCCGGGGTGATGGCGTTGACCCGGTGCAGCGCCGTCGAGGCCGCCGAGGCCGGGGTCCGGGTGAACGCCGTCGCGCCGAGCCTCGCCATGCACGCCAACCTGGCCAAGGTCACCGACGACGCCCTGCTGGCCGCGCTGGCCGACCGGGAGGCGTTCGGCCGGCCCGCCGAACCCTGGGAGGTGGCCAACGTGATCGTCTTCCTGGCCAGCGACTACGCCTCGTACCTGGTGGGCGAGGTGCTCTCGGTCAGCAGCCAACACCCGTGAGGACCCGACCATGACATCCACAGCGGACAGCACGATGGTCGTCGCGACCACCGGCGCCGACGGAGTGACCGAGATCGTGGTCGACCGGCCACCGGTCAACGCCCTGCCGGTCGCCGGCTGGTACCGCCTCGCCGAGGCGGTCACCGCCGCCGGTGCCGACCCGGCCACCCGGGCCGTGGTGCTGCGGGCGCAGGGCCGCGGCTTCAACGCCGGGGTCGACATCAAGCAGATCCAGGCGGATCCCGGCAACGACGCGCTGATCGGCGCCAACCGGGGCTGCTTCGCGGCGTTCGCCGCCGTCTACGACTGCCCGGTGCCGGTGGTCGCCGCCGTCCACGGTTTCTGCCTCGGCGGTGGCATCGGCCTGGTCGGCAACGCCGACATCATCGTGGCCAGCGACGACGCCACGTTCGGACTGCCCGAGGTGGACCGGGGCGCGCTCGGCGCCGCCACCCACCTGTCCCGCCTGGTGCCGCAGCACCGGGCCCGGGCGATGCTCTACACCTCCGCCTCCGCCACCGCCGCCGAGCTGCACGCCTACGGCTCGGTGCTGCGTGTGGTCCCGGCCGCCGACCTGCGGTCCGCCGCGCTGGAGGTCGCCCGGCAGATCGCCGCCAAGGACCCGGCGGTGATCCGGGCGGCCAAGGAGTCGCTCAACGGCATCGACCCGTGGGACGTCAAACGCAGCTACCGCTACGAGCAGGGCTTCACCTTCGAGTTGAACCTGTCCGGTGTCGCACACCGGGTCCGCGACGGCTTCGGCGACCGGCTCGACACCGGGCCGGCACAGCAACATGGTGACCGGCCGGGGTCGGCCGAACCGGGCCGGGAGGGCTGACCGATGGACCTGCGTCCGGACCCCGCCGACGAACAGTTCCGCGTCGAGGCCCGCGACTGGCTGCGCGCCCATCGGCCGGCCCGTCCACTGCCCTCCGGCGACACCCGCGCCGGCTTCGCCGCCCACCTGGAGTGGGAGCGCACGCTGCACGACGGCGGCTGGTCGGTGGTCTCCTGGCCGCGCCGCTACGGCGGCCGGGACGCCTCGCCCTGGCAGTGGCTGATCTTTGAGGAGGAGTACGCCGCCGCCGGCGCTCCGCAGCGGGTCACTCAGAACGGCATCTTCCTGCTCGCGCCGACCCTGTTCGAGTTCGGCACCGACGAGCAGCGGGACCGGATCCTCCCGGCGATGGCCGCCGCCGAGCAGTTGTGGTGCCAGGGCTGGTCCGAACCGGGAGCCGGCAGCGACCTGGCCGCGTTGACCAGCCGGGCGGTCCGCGACGACGCGGCCGGCGGGTGGCGGCTGACCGGGCACAAGACGTGGACCACCCGGGGCGCGTTCTGCACCCACCTCTTCGGCCTGTTCCGCACCGACCCGCAGCAGCAGCGGCACCGAGGGCTGACCTACCTCCTGGTGCCGCTGGACGCCCCCGGGGTGACCGTGCGGGGATTCGGCCGGTTCGACGGCGACGAGGGGTTCGCCGACGTCTACCTCGACGACGTGTTCGTCCCCGACGCCGACGTGATCGGCGAGGTCGGGGCCGGCTGGCGGGTGGCGATGGCCACCACCGGCTCCGAACGGGGCCTCACCCTGCGCCCGCCGGGCCGGTTCACCGCGGCCGCCGCCCGGCTGGTCCAGCTGGCCGGCGACCGGCCGGACCGGCTCACCGGCCGGCTGCGCGAGCAGGTGGTACGGGCCTGGCTCGGCGCCCGCGCCTACCAGCTGTTCACCCTGGCCCAGGTGACCCGGATGCTCGACGGTGACCCGCCGGGCGCGGCAGCCAGCCTCAACAAGATCCACTGGTCCGAGCTGGACATCGCGCTGCACCGTACCGCCCTCGACCTGCTCGGCCCGGAGGCCGAGGTCGACGCCGACTGGACCCGGGGCTTCCAGTTCTCCCTGGCCGGCCCGATCTACGCCGGCACCAACGAGATCCAACGCGGCATCGTCGCCGAGCGGCTGCTCGGCCTGCCCCGACGCTGAGGAGGAGACGGCATGCGGTTCGCCCTCACCGACGAGCAGGCCACGCTGCGCGACGCGGTCGACGACCTGCTCACCGCCGAATGCCCACCGGCGGTGGTCCGCGCCGGCTGGCCCGGCGGTGACCCCGCCCCGCTGGACCGGCTGTGGACCGCGCTCGCCGAGATGGGCCTGCTCGCCGCGGCGGTGCCCGACGCCGCTGGCGGGCTCGGACTGACCGAGGTGGACCTGGTGCCGCCGCTCACCGCCGCCGGGTACGCGGCGGTGCCGCTGCCGGTGGCCGAGACCGCCGCCGTCGCCGGCCCGTTGCTGGCCGCCGCCGGCGACCCCGGCGGGCAGCTGGCCGCGCTCGTCGAGGGCCGCTGCCGGATCGCCGTCGCCGGGCCGGGCGGCCTGGTCCCGTATGGGCAGCGGGCCGACCTGCTGCTGCTCCTGACCCCGCCGGACGGACCCCGACTGGTCCGACCGGACGGGGTCGCGGCCACGCCGGTGCCGACCATGGACGGCAGCCGGGCCGCGCTGCGGCTCACCGGGGACCCCGCCGTCGGGCCGTCGGCCGGAATCCGGCTCGACGTGCCGGCCAATCTGCTGGCGCTGACCGCCGACCGGGCCACCCTGGCCGCGTCGGCCCAGCTGGTCGGGCTGGGCCGGCGGATGCTCGACCTCACCGTCGGCCACGTCGGCACCCGCCGCCAGTTCGGCGCCCCGGTCGGCAGCTTTCAGGCGGTGCAGCACCAGCTCGCCGACGCCCTGCTCGGGCTGGAACTCGCCGCCCCGGCTGTGCTCGCCGCCGGCTGGGCGGCCGCTACCGGTGCCGACAGCCGTCCGGCCGACGTGTCGGCCGGCTACCTGCTCGCCGCCGACGCAGCCGAACGGACCGCCCGCGCCGCGCTGCAGTGCCACGGCGCGATCGGCTATACGACCGAGTACGACCTGCACCTGTACGCCAAGCGGGTGTGGGCGATCGTGGCAGCGACCGCCGGCACCGACTATCACCTCGACCGGCTCGGCACCGCGATCGGACTGCCCGCTGCCACCGCCGAGCAAGGAGGACGACCGTGACCGACGCCGCCGCGAGCCCGCCACCCGCCGACGACGCTACGGCCCACGACGACGAGGCGGTGGTCCGGTACGCCACCGACGGGCCGGTGGCGGTGGTCACCATGAATCGCCCCCGGTACGCCAACGCGCAGAACTCCGCGATGACCTACGCCCTCGACGACGCCTTCTCCCGGGCCGCCGCCGACGACGACGTACGGGTGGTGGTGCTGGCCGGTGCCGGCAAGCACTTCTCGGCCGGGCACGACATCGGCACACCCGGGCGCGACGCCGACCGCAGCTACCCGCGCCGGGCCGGGCTGTGGTGGGACCACGTCGGCAAGGCCGGCGCGGAAAGCCGGTTCGTCCGCGAGTCCGAGGTCTACCTCGGCATGTGCCGGCGCTGGCGGGAACTGCCCAAACCGACCATCGCCATGGTGCAGGGCGCCTGCATCGCCGGCGGCCTGATGCTCGCCTGGTGCTGTGACCTGATCGTCGCCGCTGACGACGCCCGGTTCGCCGATCCGGTCGTACGGATGGGCATTCCCGGCGTCGAGTACTTCGCCCACCCGTGGGTGATGGGACCCCGGTTCGCCAAGGAGTTTCTCTTCCTCGGCGAGCAGGTCGACGCGGACCGGGCGCTGGCCCTCGGCATGGTCAACCGGGTGGTGCCCCGGGCCGAGCTGCAGCCGTACACGATGGAGCTGGCCGGCCGGATCGCCACCATGCCCCGGCTCGGCCTGGCACTGACCAAGAAGGCGGTCAACCAGGCCGAGGACCTGATGGGTCTGCGCGCCGGGATGGACTCGGTGTTCGGTCTGCACCACGTGGCGCACGCGCACAACGCGGAGGTCGGTGACGATCCGCTGGCCGGCCACGACGCCCGTAGCATGCGCGAGCGGCCGGACGGTGCCGGCTGATGCGGTTCGACCTGCAGCTGTTCGGTCTGTCGGCCGCCGAGTACGCGCCGCTCGCGGTGCACGCCGAGCGGCTCGGCTTCCACACCGTCTGGCTGGCCGACCACGTGATCACCCCGGCAAGCTACGCGCCGACCTACCCGTACCGGTCCTCCGGCGACCCCGGCATCCGGCCGAGCACCCCGTTGGCCGACGTGACCGTGACGCTCGGCCACCTGGCCGCCCGGACCACCCGGATCCGGCTCGGTACCGGCGTGCTGATCGCCCCGCTACGGGATCCGTTCCACATCGCCCGTGCCTGGGCAAGTCTGCAGCAGTTGTCCGCCGGCCGGGCGGTGCTCGGCGTCGGGGTCGGCTGGATGGCCGAGGAGTTCGCCGCGCTCGGCGCCGACTTCGGCACCCGGGGCGCCCGCACCGACGAAATGCTGCGGGTGCTCGACCTGCTCTGGTCCGGCCGGCCGGTCGCCCACCACGGGCGGTTCTTCGACTTTCCGACCGTACACTTCGGTGCCGCGCCGCAACCGCCGGTGCCGGTGGTGGTCGGCGGGCACAGCCGGGCCGCGCTGCGTCGGGCGGCCCGGCACGGCGCCGGCTGGTTCGGGCCGGACGTCGACCTGGCCACCTCCGCCCGGCTGTGCGCTCGGATAACCGCGCTGCGGGAGCAGCTCGGCCGGGCCGACGACGACTTCACCCACCACGTCAGGCTTTCCGGTGAAATCGGCGTCGCTGCCGTCGAGGCGTACCGCGACGCCGGTCTCGACCACCTGGTCGTCGCGCCGTTCACCCGGCGGCCACCGGCGGCCACCCGGGCGGACCGGCTGGCCGCCCTCGACTCCGTCGCCGAGCGGCTCGCGCCGCTGTGGCCCGACCCGGCATCGACCGGCCACCCCACAGGAGAGAACGCATGACCGCAGCCGCCGGCCCGGGCGTCTTCGACCGGGCGACCATCGACGAGTACACCCGGGCCGGGCACTGGGACGACGACACCATCGCGTCGATGGTCGCCCGGCACGCCGCCGGCCGCCCGGACGACCCGGCGTTCTTCGCCACCGACGCCACCTTGAGCTGGTCGGCGTACGACACGCTGAGCACCCGGCTGGCCGGCGGCTACGTGCTGGGCGGCCTGCGGCCGGGGGAGCGGATCGCCACCCTGCTCACCAACGGCGCGCTGGTGCACGTCGCCTACCTCGCGGCGCAGAAGGCCGGCCTGGTGACGGTCGGCATCGGCCCCCGGGCCGGCGCGGCCGAGGTACGGCACCTCATCCGGCGTACCCGCGCGACCGCGCTGCTCACCCGGCCGGTGCACCGGGGCCGCGCCGCCGCTGACCTGGCCGCCGAGCTGCGCGCCGGTGAACCCCCGGCCGACCGGCCGGCGCACCTGACCGTGCACCTCACCGCGGCCGGCGAGGTCAACCTGCTGCGCGACGGTGAACCACTCCCGCTGCCCGACGTGGCCACGGCGGCCGCCGCCCTTGCCGGCCGCGGCCTCGGCGCCAACGACCTGTTCTTCCTCAACTCCACCTCGGGCACGACCGGCCTGCCCAAGTGCGTGATGCAGACGATGAACACCCGCAAGTACTTCGGGCCGCTCGCGGCCGAGGCCGCCCGGTTCGGTCCGGACGAGGTGTTCGCCAGTGCGCTGCCCGCACCGTACGGCTTCGGGCAGTGGAGCGGGCACGTGGTGCCGACCATGTACGGCTACCCGACGGTGCTGGCCGAGGAGTTCGACGCGGAGCAGACCTGGCAGCTGATCGAACGGCACCGGGTCACCGTGCTCGCCGCCGTGACCAGCCAGTTCGTGATGATGCTCAACGCCGGTGGGTACGCCGAGCGGGACGTGTCGTCGCTGCGGGTGCTGTTCACCGGCGGGGAGCGGGTGCCGGCGCAGCGAGCGGCGCGGTTCGAGGAGGAGACCGGCTGCGCCGTGCTGCAGTTCTACGGCTCCAACGAGGCCGGACCGATCAGTGTGACCCGGGTTGACGACTCCCGGGAGCACCGGCTGGGCACCGCCGGCCGGGTGATTCCGCAGATGCGGGTGCGGCTGTTCGACACCGACGGTGTCGACGTGACCGCGTCCGGCGGGCCGGGGCAGTGCGCCGCCCGGGGGCCCGGGCTGACTCCCGGCTACTACGACGATCCGGACGCCAACCGGCAACTGGTCAACCCGCAGGGCTGGATGCTCACCGGCGACCTGGTGCGGGTCGACCCGGCCGGCTATCTGACGGTCACCGGCCGGGTGGCGGACTTCATCATCCGGGGTGGACACAACATCAGCGTGCTGGCCGTCGAGGAGGCGGTCGGCGGCTGCGAGCGGGTTGCCCAGGTGGCGGTGGTGCCGGCCGCCGACGAGGTGCTCGGCGAGCGGGCCTGCGCGTACGTGGTGACCACCGACGGAGCCGAGCTGACCCTCGACGAGCTGCGGGCCGAGCTGGCCGCCCGGGGAGTCTCCAAGTACGAGTGGCCGGAACGGCTGGCAACCCTGGCCGAGCTGCCGCTGAGCGCGGGCGGCAAGGCGGACAAGGCCCGGTTGCGGGCCGACGCCGCGACCCGGTTCGGATGACGGGCCCACGCCGGCTCCCGGGACCCCGGGTGACCCGGCGGGTCAGGCGGTGGTCGGCCCGGTCCAGACCGCGACGACCTGATCGCTGGTGGTCCAGTCCTCCGGGGCGAGCAGGGCCCGGAACGCCGGTTCGCAGGCGGCGGTGAGCTCGGCGTTGTTGTTGGCGACGCAGTCGGCCGGCACGACGGTGAAGTAGTCCCGTTCGATCGCGTCGCGGACGGTGGACTCGACACATCCGGTGCCGGCGACACCGGTCACCACCAGGCTGCGGATGTCCCGGCTGCGGAGCAGGTTCTCCAGCTGGGTGCCGACGAACGCGCTGCGCCGCAGCTTCTCGAACACCACCTCGCCCGGCTGCGGGGCGAGCGCGTCCACGATCTCCCAACCCCAGGTGCCCCGCATGCAGTGCAGCGGTTCGAAGCCGTGCCGCAGGTTGTCGGCGAGCCAGACCGGTGAGGCCAGCGACCCGTCGGGATGCTGTACCACCCGGCAGTAGAGCACCGCGACGCCGGCCGTGCGGGCTGCGGCGGCGAGCCGGGCGATCGGCGTCACCACGCTCTGGAAGCCGGCCACCATCGCCGTGCCGAAGGCCTTCGCGCAGTATCCGTCGTCGTGGACGAAGTCGTTCTGCATGTCCACGATGAGCAGCGCCGTACGGGTCGGTTCGATCTTGAGTTCGAGGCGGTCGGGCAGGACGTGACCGAGGTAGCTGCGGGCCATCGGAGCTCCCGGGGGATCGACGGGTGCGCGGCGCCGGGGATCCCCCGCCGCCGATCAAGCAAGTGCTTGGTTGACCTGATGGTATGCCCGGTCCGGTCGACCGGGCAATGCCCCGGCCCGGCACCCCGCCTGCCGACGACCCGCGGGGTGCGTCGACGACCGTCGACGCACCCCCCGGCGACGGTCACCAGGTGGCGCAGTAACCGACGCTGTACGTCCGGGCACCCGGCTTCAACGTCCGGTTCCAGTCCACGCCGGTGATCCGCCAGGTGCCGTCGCCGAACGACTCCCGCTCGAAGTTCCACGCGGTGTAGACGTCGCCGGGCAGCTCGACCGCCGCCCGCCAGTCGACCGGCTGATCGGTGGCGTTGCTGGCGATGATCTCCGTGCAGTACCCGCCGCCGCCGTCCGAGTCCCACTGCGTGATCGGCTCGAAGGTCACGTCGACATTGGTGCCGTCGACCAGCCGGCCGACCCCCCACCGCGCGGTCGTCTGGTAGCCGACGCCGTTCTGCTCGGCCCAGTTGCGAATCGCCGTACGGGCGCCGTCGGCGGCGTCGTTGACCTGGAAGTCCAGTCCGTGGAAGGTGTCCAGACCGCCGTACTCGAGCAGACTGATCGCCGCCTCGACGGTGTAGCCCGTGTCGGTACGCACCGCCGCGCTGGTCAACCGGCCGGCCTGGAACGCCTCGTCACCGGTGCCGAACGAGACGACGTTGTCGGCGTTGACCCGGATCTGCGTGTCGTCGTAGCGGTAGGGGCCGTTCTTCGCGTTGCCGGCGTCGACGTAGATCTCCACCGAGTCCTGCGTCCACGGATCGGAGCCGGTGACGTCGACCACCGGGTCGGCCACCTCGGCCAGCACGTACAACGTCTGGTCCTGCCACAGGGTCCGGACGGTGGCCACCGCCCCGTCGGTGCCGGCCACCTGCTTGGCGGTGGTGACCGTGGTCGCGTGCGACCAGCCCGCGTCGACCGTACCGTCGATGACCGGAGCGCTCGGCGTCCGGACGACCTCCAGGTAGGACAGCTCCTCGACCAGGGTGAGGGTGCCGACGGTGCCGGTCGTGGCCCAGCCGGTCGTGGTGTCGTCGTCGGTGACCCGTACGTCGAAGGGGACGGTGTCGCCTTCGTCCGGGTCGGTCAGCGGCAGCTGCGCGACGACGGCGTAACCGCCGTCCCGCTCGGTCGCCACCGCCGGTACGTCCCCCGCCCCGTCCCGGGCCACCGGGTACGTCTCGCCGTCGAGCACGAACTCGACCCGGTCGTCCGACGACAGGGTGGGGTCGGTGACCGAGACGTACGCGGTCAGCCGGTCTGCCGACCAGCGCAGCTGGAACCCCGCCGTCTCCTTCACCGGGTGCAGGGGCAGTTTGCGCCAGGTGAGGTCCGAGGTGGCCCCGGCGGACAACGCGACGTCGCCGGCGAAGACGTTCGCGGTGCGCAGCCGGGCCGGCAGCTCCGCGTCGACCGCGCCGTAGTACGCCGGCTTGGCCTGGTATCCGTCGTCGAACAGCAGTGGGGCGCCGCTGTCAGAGCGCCACGACCGATTGTCGGTCAGCCCCCACACGGTGACGACGGCCAGTTCATCGGTGTACGCCCGGAAGATCCGGAACGCGTCCCGCAGAAAGTAGCCCTGCTCGATCAGGTTGGCCTGGGTTACCGGGGTCCCGATGGTGACATCGAGCTCGGTGACCGCCTGGACCACCGGCAGACCGGCGAACCTTTCCAGCGTGGTTTCGAGGCTGCCGACCGGTGTCGACAGCGACACGTGGAACTGGTGTCCCACCCCGTCGAGCGGCACGCCGCGGTCGAGCAGCCGCTCGACGAGAGCGTGGTAGCGCGCCTGCTTGCCGCTCTGCTCGGTGTTGTAGTCGTTGATGAACAGGGTGACCGGATCGGCGTCGGCCACCGCGTACACGTCGTTGAACGCCTCGTCGGCGTACTGGAACGACAGGTCGATGAACTCCTCGCCGAGGATCCGGTACCACTCGCTGCGGCGTAGGCCGTCGGCGTACTCGCCGCTGTCGCTGACCACCTCGTTGACCACGTCGAACGCGTTCAGCGGGTTGGTGTCGGAGCCGAACCGGCCGTACCGGTCGCTCAGCGACTCGGCCACCGCGAAGATGTGCCCGCGCAGCCGGTCGCGCAGCACCTGCTGGTCGGCGGCCGACGAACTCAACGGCTCGCCGTCGGCGTCCTGGAACATCCACTCGGGGGTCTGGCTGTGCCAGACCAGCACGTGTCCGTACACGCCGAGCTCGTTGGCCTGCGCGAAGTCCATCATTGCGATTGCCTGCTCGTGCGGCCGGAAGTTGCGGTCCGCGTCGTACCACGCCTCCGGCTTCATGTGGTTCTCCGGTGTGACGTTGGTGAAGTGCCGGGTCAGCAGCTCGGCGGCGGACCCGACGGTCTCCCGGCTGTCGATCGCGACGCCGACCGGGAAGTCGGTAGTCTCGTGGATCCCGGTGAGGTCCTCGATGACCGGTGGCTCGGGCACCCGCACCACGACGTCGTCGAGCAGGAAGTCGCTGGTGTTGCCGGTGACGTCCGCGCCCTGCCAGCTGGTCTCGAAGTAGAGGAACGCGCTGGTGAAGGTCGGCGCGGTGAAGCTCGCGGTCACTCCGGTCCACCCGTCATCGGTGACCGACTCGAACTGGGCGAGGGTGCTGAACGACTCGCTGCCGTCGGCGGTGGTGGCGGCAATGCTCAACCAGATGGCGTCGGTCGGCTGACCCTGCGCGAACCGCAGCCAGCCGGACAGTTCGTAGCCGACGCCCGGCTCGAACGCGGTGGTGACGTCCCGCCCGATCCCGGCGCCCTGGTTGACCCGGTCGGTGACGAGCGCGGCCGTCGCGCCGCCGTGCGCGACGTCGGTCAACTCGACGGTCGGTGCCCCCGGGCCACCGTCGCGCGGCCCCCAACCGTCGAGGCCGTCCTCGAAGTCGCTGTCGATGACGACGGTGCCCGGCGGTGGCCCGCCCGGCCCGGTGTCCGGCGCGGTGATCAGGATGTCGTCGACCAGGTACGTGGCGGTGGCCTCGGCGGCCTCCAGGTAGACCTGGTACGTGGCCGGGTCGGCGTCGGCCGGCACGGTGAACACGCCGGTCACCGTGGTCCAGTCGTCGGCGGTGACCGTGGTGTCGCCGATCCAGTCGTAGTCCGGCTTCATGACGAACCGGAACCCGGACGACGCCGGCCCGTCCGGGGCCAGCCGGACGCGCGCCGAGAAGGTGTGGGTGACGCCGGCGGTGAAGATTCCGGTAGGGCTCTGCAGCCCGTCGAACCCTTCGACACGGTCGCTGACCCGCAGCGCCCGGCCGTCGTCGGTGTCCACGACGGTCAGGGTGGGGTCACCGCTGGCGAACCAGGTGCTGGTGGTGCCGTCCTCGAAGTCGACCGCGCTCACCGTGACCGCGCCGGGAGTCTCGTCGGGGCCGGTGACGGCAACGTCGCCGAGCAGGTCGGTCGCGCTGGTCGCGGGGCCGTGCCAGTCGGCGGTACGGCCGGTGACCGACAGACTGTTCGCGCTGTCCCGACCTTCCTCGGCGATCGGCAGCGTCACGTCACCGCGGGGGCCCCACGGTGCGTACGAGCCGGATTCGAAGTCGTTGGCGAGCATCGTGGTGTCCGCCGTCGCGGCCGGGGCGGTCGCGATCGTGGCCACCAGCGCGGCCGCGCAGGCCGCGGCGAGAGCGGCCAGTCGCGCAGGGGGACGGGGTGGGTGGCATCTGAGGCGCATGAAGGCTCCTGCACGGACGTACGTACGTGTGGTCGGTGCCTGGTGAATCGCGCCAGCAGATCCAGACGGCGAAATGTTAGCCGGGCGGAGCCGGTACGTCGAGATCTGGTCTGTTCCCGGACTGTTCCGACTGCCTCTTCGCCCTGGCGGCACTCGTCACCGTCAGCGGCGGCGTCCCTGCCCTGGCCGCCACCGCCGCCACCGGGTGTCGCGTCGACTACCAGATCGCCAGCCAGTGGACCGGTGGGTTCGGTGCCGCCATCGCCGTCACCAACCTGGGCGACCCCCTCACCGTCTGGCGACTCACCTGGTCGTTCACCGCCGGGCAGACGGTCGCCCAGGCCTGGAACGCCGTGGTGACCCAGTCCGGGGCGCAGGTCACCGCCGACAACGCCAGCTGCAACGGCGACCTCGCGACCGGCACCACCGTCACTTTTCGGCGTCAACGGTGCCTGGAGCAACACCAGCAACCCACCGCCGACCGCCGTCGCTCTCAACGGCGTCGGCTGTCCCGGCGCGACCACCCGACCACGGCGCCGCACACCACCGGCTGGAACCCACCCGCACACCTCGTCACCCCGCTCGACCAGGTCTGGCAGCACCAGGAGCAGACCTACAACAACGGCAACCTGTACGCCTTCCGCAACTGCGGCTGGGACCAGGTTGATGGCCAATTGTGGCTACATCAACTACTGCGTCCGCTGGGACTCCACCGCCAGCGCCACCGCCGCTCTGCGTGATCGGATCCACGCCACTCTCGCCCGGCAGCACAAGAAGTGGATGAACACCCTGGTCGGCCACAACGCGTGGCCGTACGCCGATGTCCCGGTCCGCGTCGTCGGCTGGGCCGTGCGTGACCGCAACCAGCTGCAGTGGACCGACAACTCCGTCGACATACACGTCAATGACATCCGGGAGAACGCTCCGCAGTGCTCCACCGGCTGCGGCCGATTCTCCAACCAGAACGGCCAGTACGCCAAGTGTCCCGGCGGTGCCGCACGACACTACGACCAGTCACTGTGGCTCACCGACGGCTTCGGCGGGGGCGCCGGCGGGGACTGGGAGCAGCGGATGGGCCGCGAGTACTTCATGAACAACCTCGACGCAGAGAACATGACGATCCTGTTGCACGAGATCGCCATACCTGGGGGCTCGACGGCTTCTACGACTGGACACCCACCGCCCGCCGATGGGCCGGCTCAACAGTTGTTGCTGGTCAGCCGCACGGTGTACTCGTAGTCGTCGTGGGTGATGCCCGACGGCAGGCCGTCGAAGTAGGTCTCCACCTTCTGCCAGCCGCGCCGTTGCTCGTAGTGCAGGTGTGGCGCGCCCGAGTTGCCGGTGCTGCCGAGCAGCCCGATCTGCTCGCCGCGCGCCACCCGTTGGCCTTCCCGGACCATCGGCGGTTCGAGCAGATGCAGGTACTGCGTCTCCCACCGGCCGCCGTGGTCGATCTTGACCCAGTAACCGCCACCACGGCCCCGGGGGCCGTCCGGATCCTCCGGGTTCCGACCGCCCACCGAGCCGTTGACGCCGGCCACGGTGACCACGCCGGCGTAGGAGGCGAGCACCGGCCGACCCCACGGGTCGCCTTCGGTCGGGAACAGGTCGACGTCGTAGTCGTCGTGGCCGGGGTAGGTGCCCAGCTGCCAGGTCTCGCCGCAGGCGACCGGGAGCTGGAACAACGGCCGCGGCCCCGGCTCCCGCAGCCACGGCACCACGACCACACCCAGCGCGACGACGGCCGGCACCGTCGCGACGGCGACGAGGATCAGCAGGATACGCAGCGTGCGGCCGCGACGCCGGCCGGTAGGAAACCCGGTGGTCACCCTTGCGAGCATGGCAGACGTCGGCACCATGCCGGGGAGGTGGGCCGTCGTACTGCCAGCTGACCGTCAGCTTCCGCCCAGCTGGACCCGGACACCACGAGCTACCGTGGCGGGCGTCGGGACACAGGGCTGGAGGAGCCTACGATGAGCAGCTTCATCAAACGATTCCTGCTGGCGATGCTTGCGTCGAAGCTGAGCCGGCACGCCCGGCGGCGGGGGGACGGTTCGCCCGTCGACAGCCTGCTCCGTGAGGTCGACCACCGGCTCAACCGCCGGCGCCGGGGCGGCAACTACGGTCACTACGGCAGTGGCCACCACGGCTACCACGGTCACTACCGGCGCAAGCGCTGGTGACCGCCGCCGGCCGGGCAGGTCAACTGTCGGAGACGATGGCGAACCCACCCCGCTAGTTCTTGGCGTCGGTGTCCGGCTGGTAGTTGTTCTCGATGTTGCCCACGGCGTCCACCGAGAACCAGAAGACCTTCGTCCCGTACGGTACGGTCAGGGTCTCGCCGCCCTCCCGTACCCGCCGGCGGCGTAGAGCGTCGCCCCGAAGGTCGGCTGACTACCGTCCAGCGCGTAGAAGATCGCTGCCGGCAACGGCGGCGTCCTGCCGCACCCGCGCGGTAAACGTCTGGTTGTCGGCGCGGTGGTTGGCGATCGTCGCCTCCCGCTCGGCGACGCGTGCCCGGCTGTCGGCCGGTTCGTGCAGTAGTTGGCCGATCCGGAAGCCACCGGCCCGCAGACCGTCGATCTCGGTCGGGGTGACATCGGCGTGGACGACGATCCCGGTTGCGGTCTGCGGCACGTGGTGAGCCAGGTCGACTCCAGCCGTTCGAGCGGGGCCTGGATCCGCGAACGGTCGGTAACCTGCGGACGGTCGGCGGACGCGGTGGCCGGCCCGGCCAACAGGACCACGGCACCGGCGGTCAGACCGACGGGTCGCCACCGGCGATCGCCGACCGCAGCTGAGCACAGGCCTGGTCCGCCGTACGCACGAGTCGCTCGCGTGCGTCGGGGCTCAACCCGCGCTCGGTGGCGGTCCAGCCGACCCAGGCCGCGGCGACGTCGGGCAGGACCGGTCCGGCCACCGGGTCGGCACCGGCTTCGGCGGCGAGCGCCGGCAGGCCGAGTACGGCGAGCACCCGGCGTGGACCCAGCTGCAGTGGATGGCAGGCGGCCTGCTCGACGAACTGCTCGACGAGCAGGTCGACCGCGCGGCTGGCGGTGCCGTCGGTCGGGAACCCGGCAGCCGCCTCGGAAGCCAGGAACGCCCGCTTCAGCAGCTCGATCTCCACGGTGGTCGGAAACGGCTCCGGCGGGGCCGCGACGTCACTGAGCGCGCGGGCCCGGGCCAACGTCAACGCCCGCATCTTCCGGTACGCGTCGGGCATCGGCCGCAGCTTGTATTCCGGGTTCTCCATCAGTTCGTCCGACGTGGCGACGGCGTCCTCGAGTAGTCGTCGGGCCAGCGCCGGGTCGAGCGGTTCGGTCACGAAACCGTCCTCGCCCCCGTGTGCGCGGTCGAGCAGTTGCCCTAGCGAGTCGATCCGGGCGCCGAGCAGGACCTCCCGGATCCGTCCACCGCCGATCGCCTGGTCGATCACGGTGAGGATGCCGTGTTCGTCGGTGCCGCCGTAGGAGAAGCCGCAGAGCAGTATCGCCGTCTCGCCGTACGGGTCGTGCATCCACCGGCAGCAGTCGACGTCGACCCGGCCGATGGTGTCGGCCCAGGGTGGTTCCGGCAGCCCGTGCCCGACGAGCCGGTCGGCGTTGAGTCGGGCGAGTTCCCGTTGGGTGTCGATGGTGCTCATCGCCTGGAAACCGCGTAGCGCGGCGACCGCGGTCGGGGTCCGTCGCCGGCCCAGTTCGTGAATGACCGCCGCGTCGGCCGGTACGGCGTCGGCGAGTGGCAGGCCGATCCCTTCGGCGCTCTCGTGGGCGAGCAACTGGGTCATGCTCTGCTCCACCGACCACGGGGAACTCTCTCCTTTCAGCGAGAAGCTCCACTCCAGGAAGTCCGCGCTCGCCGAGGCGCGGTCGACGCTCTCATCGCTGTCACCCATGGCGCGATTGTCGCAGTCGGCGGGCCGTGGTGCGACGAAGGCCGACCGTGGGTCGGGCAACTGTCGATTCCTCTGCCCGGCGGACTCGTTGGGATGGGCGATGCTGAGTACACCGGGCGGTGCGAGAGATTCTGCGGTCAGCGTGCTGATCCTGGGTACGGCCGAATGGGATTCGGCCGTACCCACCAACCAGCACTACGTCACCCGGGAGTTGGCGGTCGGTGCGCGGGTCACCTTCGTGGAATCGCTCGGTCTACGTCGACCGACGCTGCGTCCTGACGACATTGCCCGGATGGTCGGCCGCGCCCGGCGGGCCTTCGGCGCGTCGGCCGGTCCGGTGCCTTGCCAACCGGCCAGAGTGAGGCCGGCGAACACCACGATCGTCTCGCCGCTGGTGGTACCGGTGCACCGGGCACCGACGCGACGACTGAACCAGGCAGTCCTGCGCCGGGCGACGGCGGACTGGCTCACCGGTGACCGGCCCCGGGTGCTGTGGACGTTCGCCCCGGTGACCTACGGGCTTGAGGATGCGGCCGACGTGGTCGTCTACCACTGTGTCGACCTGCTGGCCAGGTTCCCCGGCGTCGACCCGGTGGCCGTGGCAAACGGCGAGCGCGACCTCGCCGCCCGGCCTGGCGTGGTCGCGATCGCGACCAGCGACGCGGTACGCGAACACCTGGCGTTGTCCGGCTTCTCCCGGATCGAGCTGTTGGAGAACGTCGCGGACACCACGGTGTTCCAGCGGGGCAGCCGTCCGGCGGTCGAGCGTCGACCGGCGGTGATCTTCTCCGGCAACCTCACCACCGCCAAGCTCGACGTCGCGCTGCTGGAGCGGGTCGGCGCCACCGTCGGAGAGTTGGGCGGTGAGCTGATCCTGGCCGGCCCACTCGCCGCTGGTGGCGGCAGCTTCACCGCCGAGCTGCGCCGGCTCGAACGGGTGGGTGCCCGCCACGTCGGTCTGCTCACCCCGTCGCAGCTCGCCGAGGTGGCCGGTAGCTGCGCGGTCGGTCTGGTCCCGTACGCGCTGAACGAGTACACCGTCGGCGTCAGCCCGTTGAAGTGCTTCGAGTACCTGTCGGCCGGCCTCGCGGTGCTTAGCACCGCGCTGCCATCGGTGCGCCGGGTGGCGGAGTCGAACCCGCACGTCGTCACCGCCGGGGACGACGAATTCACCGAACATCTGGGCCGGTTGCTGACCCCGGTCACCGACGAGGTGATCGCCGAACGGATCGACAGCGCCGGGCGGCACGGCTGGGGCGAGCGTGGTCAGCTGCTGCGTCACCTGCTGGCCGCGCTGCTCACCGCCCGGCGGACCGCCGCCGGATGACCGAACTCACCGGCTCTTCCGACTCCTCCGACCCCCGATCGAGGCCCCACAATGCGCACCCGGAGCATGGCCGCTGCGGCGCAGGTACCGCAACGGACCGGCGTCATGATCGTATTCGCGCTCGCGGTACCGCAGCTGTATCTCCTGCCGGCTGGCACGATCGACATCCCGTTGTCGACGGTCGCCGCTCTGGCGCTGGCGCCGGTCGTCGCCGCTCGGGCGTGCCGCACCCCCGGTAGCCGACTGTTGCGCACCGCCCTGGTGCGCAGCGTGTTCGTACTGCTGCTGGCCCGGTTGGCGGCGTTTGCCTGGTCGCCGGATCCGGGGGACGGGCGGCTGCCGACCATGCTGCTGATGCAGTTCCTGGTCACGCTGGTGCTGATGGACAACGCGGCCCGGGAGGATCCATGGCTGCTCTACCGGGCCCACTACCTGCTGTGGCCGTTCGTCGTCGCGCAGTCCGGCCTGGTCGCGGTCTTTCAGCTCTTTCCCGATGTGGAGAACGCCTACCTCCGCTGGATCGCGGGATACTTCGCCGGGCAGAACACCGTCGCCGGGCTGTTCGACGTCAACCGGAACAACGTTCTTGACCCGGCGAAGGCCGGTGGCGTGTTCGTCAACGGCAACGTCGCCGGGCTGTTCCTCGGCGTCTGCGCGATGGCGGCGTTCGCCATCTGGTCGGTCACCCGGCAGCGGATCGTGCTGATCTGCGGGCTCGTCGGCTACCTGGGGGTGTGGTTCACCGGCTCCAAGGCGTGCCGGGTGCTTGCGGTGGTGCTGCCGCTGGCCGTGGTCGTCGCGTACCACTGGCAGACCCGGATGACGGTCCGGGCTCGCCGCCTCCTGGTGGCCGTGGTAGGTACCACGGCGGTGCCGGCGGTGCTGGTGGTGACCCTCGGCGACGGCGGCGGCTTCCTCGGCGCGGTCCGCACGGCGTTCGGCCAGCGGACCGAGATCTGGGGGTACGCCGTCGCGGCGTTCCGGGACGGTCCGGTGCTGGGGCTCGGCTGGGGTGGTTGGCTCGAAGGCTTCGCCGACTACGCGCGCCGCAACGACATCTACGACGACACCTTCCCACCGCACAACATCCTGCTGGCGGCCTGGGCGTCCACCGGCCTGCTGGGTCTTGCCGCGACGATCGGGTTCCTCGTCGCCGAACTCCGGCTCGTCGCCCGCGCAGCGGCCGGTGACTCTCCGCGCAACGCGATGTTCGTCGCCTGGACCGGTGCGGCCGTTGCCTGGGTCTGCATCCAGGCGATGGGGGAGAACACCGACATCTTCGGCGACATCCATACGATCCCGGTGATTGCCCTGCTCCTGTGCTTTTTGATTCATCCGCTTCCCGAGGAGGTCCGACGTGTCTGGCAGACCGAGCGTCGGGATAGTGCGCCACCAGCTGTTCCAGCCGTCCGAGACGTTCATCCAGGCGCAGGCGCTGGCGATGCGTACGTACCATCCGGTCTTCGTCGGTCGGGACCCGGCGCTGCGGGTGCCGGCCGGCGCTGACGTCGTCAGCCTCGCCCCCCACGGCCGGCTGGCAACCATGTCGTACCTGCTGACCCGCAGGTCCGGTCATCTGGTGCGGACGCTGCGAGACCGTGAGGTGCGGCTCCTGCACGCGCATTTCGGCGTCGAGGGGGTGTTCGCCGTCCCTACCGCACGGGCACTCGGCGTGCCGCTGGTGACCACCCTGCACGGCTTCGACGTGAGCGTCACCAGGAGACAGCTGCTGGCCTCCCGCAAGCTGTCCTGGGTCAACTACGTCACCTGGCGACGGTCGCTGTTCGAGAGCGGAGCGACGTTCGTCTGCGTCTCCGAGCACATCCAGCGGCGCGCGATCGAGTGGGGCTACCCGGCCGAGCGGACTCTGATGCTCCCGATCGGGGTGGACACCGAGGTCGTCAAACCGGTGCCGCTGCCGGAGACACCCCGGATCGTGCACATCGCCCGGCTGGTCGAGAAGAAGGGCACCGCTGATCTGCTGCATGCCTTCGCCGTCGTGCATCGAGCCGTGCCGACGGCAGAACTCGTCATCATCGGCGACGGCCCGCTGCATGGGCAGTTGGGTGCACTCGCCACCGAGCTGGGCGTAGCGGAGACGGTGCGATTCCTCGGGGTCCGTCCGCACGCCGAGGTACTGGCCACGGTTGCACAGTCTCGAGTGCTGTGCCTGCCGAGCGTGACGGCGGCCAACGGTGACCAGGAAGGGCTCGGCATGGCGCTGTTGGAGGCGGCCGCCACCAATCGACCCGTCGTCGGCACGCGACACGGCGGCATCCCCGAGGCGGTCGTCGACGGCGTCACCGGCTACCTGGTGCCGGAGCGCGATCCCGCCGCGCTCGCTGATCGCCTGGTCGCGCTGCTCGGTGATCAGGACCTGTGCCAGCGGCTCGGGACCGGCGGACGGAAGATGGTCGAGGACCGCTTCGACCTGAGCAGACAGACCGCAAAGCTCGAGTCACTCTACCGGGAGCTGGTGTGACCGGGCTGGCGACGAGTCGTGGCTAGCACCTTTCTCCGTCTCGTACTTGGTGGTATCGCCGGGAAGCTCCTCGGCATCGTCCGCGAGGTGCTACTGGCGGCCCTGTTCGGCGCCGGCCGGGCGGTGGGGGCGAACCGGGTCGCGCAGACCGCGACCATGGTGCCGGTCAACTTCTTCACCGCGGACGCGCTGTCCGCTGGATTCCTGCCGATCTACGTGCGCTACCGGCAGGACAGCCCGGCGCTGGCGCTGGCGCTCTACCGGGCGGTCCGGACGATCCTGGGTGGACTTTCGATGCTGCTGGTCGTCGCGTTGCTGCTACTGCGGAAGTTGTGGATCGCACTGCTCGGACCCGGTCTCGACGACGCAGCCGCCGCGCTCGCCGTCGCGATGCTGACCATCGCGGCGTTCTCGGTGCCGTTCTACGTGCAGTACGCGCTGTACACGCTGGTTGCCCTGGCCCGCGACGACGTCAGCCTGGTCAACCTGCGCGCCTGCGTGCAGAGCGTCGGCCTGATCGGCGCGACGCTGCTCGCCTATCTCACCGGCGACGTGGTCCTGCTCGCCTGGGGTTTCACCGCGCCGTACGTGGTGCTCTTCCTCTGGGGGGCGTACTGGGTCCGGCGCAAGGGGTATCTGCGTGCCGACGGCGGTGACGGATCCCTGCCGCCCACGTCGCGGCCGCAGTACGCGGTGGCGTTGACCATGTTCTGGCGTCGGCTCCGCCCGCTGCTGCTGCTTCCGGTGCTGCTGCAGGGGTCGATCGCCGTCGAGCGGGCGGTGGGTTCGTTGCTCGGCATCGAGGTGGTCGCCGCGACCGAGTACTCCCGGTTCGTCGTCGACTCGCTGATGGCGTTGATCGCCGCCCCGCTCGGCCTGGCCAGCCTCGCCGCCTTCGCCAGGATGCGCGGCGACGAGGTCGTCGCGGGGCTGGAGCGGCTGATCGCCCCGGTCCTGCTGGTGACGATCCCGCTGTCCGTCGCGTTGACGGTGAACGCCCGCGGCATCATCTCGCTGCTCTACGCCCGCGGCGCGTTCGACGACCGGGCGGTGGACGTGACGTCGGTCATGCTGTTCGGTCTCTCCCTCGGCATCTGGGCGCACGTGCTCGGATACACCTTCGTGAAGGTGCTCAACGCCCGGGGTCGAAACCGGCGGGTGGCGGTGGTCAACGGGCTGGCTTTCGGTGCCGCCGCCGTGGTCAACCTCGTCATGTGGCGCTCCTGGGGTCCGGTCACCATCGGTGTCGCCGCGACGGTCGCCAGCCTCGTGATGCTGGTCGGCTCGGCATTGTCGCTGCACCTGCTGCGCCAACTGGTCCGGCTGTTGTCGCTGCTGGCCCCGGCGGTGGCGGTGGCGGCCCTCGTCGGTCGGGCACTGGCCGGTGACGGACTGCTCCACACGGCCGCCTCGTGCGCCGCGATCGGCCTGGTCTGGTCGGGCTACACGGTGCTGGTGCCGTCGTTGCGGCGGGTCGTCGTCACCGAACTCTGGACGAAGGCCGCCGGTCGGACGACCTGACGTGCCGGGCCCCGACGACCTGACGTGCCGGGCCCGGACGATGTGTCCGGACCCGGCACGTCACCGGTCAGAGAGTCCGTAGTCGTACGTCGCGGAACTCCATTACGTCGCTGTTGCCGTGGTTCTGCAGACCGATGAATCCGCTCACGAACTGGCGCAGATCGGTGGGCGGGTCGCCGGCCCGGGACGACTGCTTGCCCGGCACGTTGTCGAACTCGCTGATCGTCACCCCATTACGGATGATCGTGTAGTGCTGCCCGACCACCCGGATCTCGTAGTCGTTCCACTCGCCCTTCGGCGCGGGCAGCGCCTGGTCCAGGTCGTTAGGCTGGAAGTTGTAGATCGACCCGGTCTTCTGCGGTTCCCCGCTTGCCCCGTCGTAGAGCTGGATCTCGTGGCCGCAGAAGATCGCCACCCAGGCCTGGGAACTGCGGGCGGAGCCGACCGTGCCGCAGCTGCCCTCCGGACGCTCGTCCACCGGCACCCGGGGATCCGGGAACCGGACGAACACCCCGCTGTTGGCCCGGGTGTCACCCGGCGAGACGTCCTTGAACCGCAGCCGCAGCGAGTAGTCGGCGAACTCCTCCTCGCCGTACCAGAGCATGCCCAGCCCGCCGGAGCTGCTGATCGACCCGTCCGGTAGCAGTTTGAACGTGCCGCCGGGGGCCTGCCGCCAGCCGGACAGCGAATGACTGGTGCCGTCGAACAACGTCCGGTAGCCGTCGGTACGGCCGACGGGGGAGTCGGCGCCCGCGGTACGCAGCGTCGCCGCCTCCTGCTCGTCGAGCACCTCGGCGTCGGTGAGCTGCGCCAGCACCTCGTCCAGGTGGCTGGTGAACGAGCCCTGGTTCGGCCACTGCCGCTCGTCGTCGATCAGATCGTTGACCGTGCACCCGGCACCGGCATCGTGATTCGGTACGCCGGTGTCGGTGTCCAGCAGCCAGACCGTCCCCCGAGCGTCCGGTGCGTCGCAGCCGGTGTCGACCACGACGGTGTGCTCGGCCACCTCGCCGTCGGCGTAGGTCACCTTCACCGTCGCCTCGAACTGTCCGTGCTTGCGGTAGGTGTGGGTCGGGTGCGGCAGGTGTGACACCCGGTTGCCCTCACCGAAGGTCCATTCCCAGGCCACCCCGCCCACCCGGTGGCTGGAGAAGGTGACCGTGCGCGGGTCGCTCGGATCCGGGACCCGGGCCGAGGCGTACTCCGGTCCCGGGGTCTGCGCGCCGCCGTCGTAGACGATCCGGATCAGCTTCTGGTTGCCGTGCAGGGTGAAGAAGCCGCCGCCGTAGTCCAGCAGGTAGAGCGCGCCGTCCGGGCCGAACTTGGCGTCCATCCAGTGCTGTAACTGGGTGCCGCCGTTGCCACCTGGTATGACCGCCCGAAGATCCTCCGCGTAGGCAGGGGCACCATGGTCGGGCACCATCGCCGGGTCGACGGTGACTGCCACCCGGTTGTCCGCGTTGGACTGGTCACCGATGAACCACTTCCCGTCCCAGTGCGCCGGCCACGCCACACCGCTGTCGGTGTCGACCTGTGAGCGGTGGTACGTCGGGCCGTTCATCACGGCCTGGCCGCCGCCACGCAGGTATGGCCGGGTGAAGGTCTCTTCGCCCGGCTCGTACGTGGGCAACCCGCTGCCATCGGCCCGGGTCGGGAAGACCGGGCCGCCGCCCTGCGGTGAGTACCAGATCATGTTGTCGCGTACCGGCGGCAGCTCCACCAGCCCGGTGTTCCGCGGCGAGGTGTTACGCGGGTTGTCGCAGTCGTACCAGCCGGTCAGTACCGCCGCGTCGGTGTTGCTGCGGTCCCGGTACGGCTGGCGGTTGCCCATGCAGTACGGCCAGCCCTGGTTGCCGGCGGAGGTGATGATCGTGGCGTGTTCGTACTTCGCCGGCCCGAGCTCCGGGTCCGGGTTGGTGGCGTCCGGGCCGACCCAGGCAGCGGTCAGCCAGTCGTTGACCGGATCCCAGGCGATGCGCGACGGGTTGCGTACCCCCATCACGTAGATCTCCGGACGGGTCTTGCCGCCGCCTTCCTCCTCGCCGGTGAACAGGTTGCCGTCCGGGATGCTGTACGTGCCGTCCGGTTCCGGCGTGATCCGCAGGATCTTGCCGTTGAGGTTGTTGGTGTTGCCGGCGGTACGGCGGGCGTCCTGGAACGAGACGCCGGCGTACTCCTGGGTCCAGTTGTTGCCGGAATAGCCGCTGGAGCCACCGGACGAGTTGGCGTCACCGGTGCTGACGTACAGGTTGCCCGCGTCGTCGAAGGTCATCCCACCCCCAGCGTGGCAGCAGCTGTGGATCTGGGTGTCCCAGCTGAGCAGGTCTTCACGGGTGGCCTGGTCGATGCTGGCGTTGTCGTGGTCGTAGGTGAACCGGGACACGGTCCGCTGACCGATCCGGTTCTCCCGGTCGATCGACTCGTGGGGCATCCAGTACACGTAGAACCAGCCGTTGTCGGTGAACGCCGGGTCCAGGGTCATGCCCAGCAGACCCTCCTCGCTCTTGACCAGCTCGCTGCCGCTGCCCCGGTTGCCCATCACCTCCAGGGTGGTGAGCAGCTTCACCTGCCGGGTCTGCGGATCCCACTGGTGGATGGTGCCGCAGCCCTTGCCGATGTCCGGGTTCGACCAGTCGGGGATCGCCCCGGAGGGGCAGGCGGCGCGGCCGATGTAGAAGACCGTGCCGTCCGGTGCGATGGTCAGGCCGTGCGGTTCACCGACCTGATCCAGTTCGCCCTGCTGGTTGGTGCCGGTGAGCCGCTCGATCCGGTAGTTGGCGGCTATCGTCGCCTGGCAGTCACCGCGTACCGTGCCGGCGGTCCACCGGATCGCGCCGAGGACGTGTTCGCGGAACTGTAGGTCCTTGGCCCAGCTTGCCTCGGTGTGGCCCATTCCGGTGTAGAACGACCGGCCACCGTCGTAGTCGTGGCACCAGGCCACCGGGTGGAACGGTCCGTTGCCGCTGAGCCCTGCGTCGTAGCTGGTCTCGTCGACCTGGGCGACGACGTGCACCCGGCCAACCGGGTTCGGGTCCCAGCTGATCCACTGGTCGTCGCGGGTCCAGTTCATCGGCAGGTCGCGGGTTGCCGGGTGGTTGCGGTCGGTGACGTCGACCTCTGCCTGCTGGACCTGGGTCTCCGGTGCCGCACCGGCGTCGGCGCCGATCAGCCATAGCTCGGCGAGCTGGGTCAGCGGCTCGTCGCTGTTCGCCGTGATGTCCAGCCGGTAGTGCCGGTAGGCGTCAGTGTTGTCAAACGCGAACTGCCGGGTGAGGAACCGCTGTGGGAAGCTCTGCCCGGTCCGGCGGTCCAGATCGGTCCAGCTCTCGCCGTCGTTGGACCCCTGCAGCGTCCAGTCCCGCGGGTCCCGGCCGGGGAAGTCGTTGGCCGAGGTGAGCGCGTACCGGTTGACCACGGTCGGCTCGGCCAGCTCACCGGCGAGCCAGCCGGTCGGGGAGCGGGTCAGCCACTTGGTGCCGGTGGCGCGGTCGAACGCGTGGCTGGCGGTCTCGTTCGGCGGGTTGTTGCCGCTGGCGCTCGCCTCGACCACCGTCTCCGCCGGCGGCAGGGTGGGTGCCGGCCGGGTGCCGAGCAGACCGGTGAACCATTCCGATCCGGGCTGGGCGTACGCCGCGTCGTGCACGCCGACGAAGCCGCCGCCGCCTTTGACGTACGCCTGGAACGCCGCCTCCTGTGCGTCGTCGAGGGTGACACCGGCGGTGGAGAGGAAGACCACGCTGCGGTAGCGGGCCAGGTTGTCGGGGTTGAACACGCTCGGATCGTCGGACGAGTGCACGTAGAAGCCGTGCTCGTTGCCGAGCCGTCGGATGACGTTGGTGGCCCGGCGGACCGGGTCGCTCTGTTCGGCCTCGGGGCCGTGGAAGACCAGCACGTTGACGACCCGGTTGCCCCAGGTGGGTGGCGTGGGGTCGGCCTGGGCGGGGGAGACCGGCGCGGTCAGCAGACCGGCCAGCAGGGTAACGGCCGCGGCCGCGGCGGCTGATCGGTGGCGCAGTCGGGGGAATCTGAAATGGCGTCTGTCGGCCATTCCTGCTCCTTACAGCGGCCGGCGCGGGATGCGCCGGGGTGGGGTGGCTGGGACGGTTCAGTTCTGGTGGCCGTCGTGTCCGGCACCGGCCTGGAGGTCGGTGGCCGGCTCGCCGCCGACGTCGACACCCGACTGGGCGAGCACCGCACGGTGCTGGTGACCGCCGGGCGGCATCTGTCCGTTCTCGTCCAGGACGTGCAGGGTGGTGGCCATGCCCAGGTCTGAGTGGAACTGCATGTGGCAGTGCAGCATCCAGTGGCCCGGTCCGACCGAGTCGCCGGCGACGATGGTCACGCCGAACGAGTCGCCGGGACCGAGGGTCTTGTTGTCGATCACCGGGATGGAGTCGACGATCGCCTTGTTGTCGCCAGCGACCACGCCGGTGCGGGTGTCCGCCCAGGAGTGGCCGTGCACGTGCCAGGTGTGCATGTCGTCGCCGGTGCCGACCACGATGAACTCGACCCGCTCGCCGACGTTCGCGACGAAGCAGGCCGGGCCGGGCACCGGGTTGTCCAGGTCGCAGTCGTCGGTCGCGGCCCCGCGGCGCAGGTTGATCGACTGGCGGTCGCCGAAGACCGTGACATAGGTCCGGTCCGGCCGGGGGTCGCCCTGCCGGCGCACCACCAGGCCGCCGAACAGGCCCGAGCCGATGCCCTGGGTGCCGTGCGGGCCGCCGACCACGTGGTCGTGGTACCACCAGTAGCCGGCGGTGCCCGGCGAGCCGGTCCGGGAACTGCGCGGCTTCGCGTACCAGGTGTAGGTCCGGGACTCACCCGGCCCGACATATGAGCCACTGTGTACGGTTCCGTCGGAGTCCTGGGTGTACTTCACCCCGTGCGCGTGCAACGAGACACCGAGCGGGTGCTCCGGATCGGTCCGCAGCTGCCCCAGCGTCTCGGCGGTCACCTGGTTGTGCAGGGTGATCGCCAGGCACTCGCCTTCGATCATCTCCATCGTCGGGCCCGGGTAGGAGGCGGTCTGCGGGGTCAGGCCGTAGCCCAGCCGGATCTGGTTGGTCACCGGGTCGCGGGGCAGCTCCACGGCGTACAGCTGCAGTTCCCGGTCCGGTGCCACGCAGCCCTCAGGCACCACGCCGTCGGCCGGCACGGCTGCGGCCACCGGGTCGGTGGCGCTCTGGTTGACGGCGTACGCGGTGCCGGCGCCTGCGAAGGTGACCGCCAGGACCGCCAGGACCACCAGGGCCCGGCCTACGCCGTTGCCACCCGGGCCACCCGGTCTGGCTGGTTCGTCGATCGGGTCGGTGTTCAGATGCGTCGTCTCGTTCAACGTCCGTTCCTGTTCGTCGCGCCGGTCATCGCCGGTCGGGGGGTGGTGGTGTGTCCGTCGGGGTCCCGGTCCGCTCACGGCGTCAGCGGGGCGATCCGGACGTTGCGGAAGCTGACGATGTCGTCCGCGCCGTGCACCTGCAGGCCGAGGTAACCTTCGGTACGCTGCCGGCCGGCACCGCCCGGGTCGTCGGCCCGGGGCGGGTCGAACACCAGGTCAGGGGTGTTGACGAACTCGTTGACCAGCTCCCCGTTGCGGAAGATCGAGTAGTGCTGCCCGGCCACCCGGATCTCGTAGTCGTTCCAGGTGCCCTTCGGGGTGACCCCGGCGGCGTCGACGTCGACGCCGCCGAATCCGTACACCGAACCGGTCTTGTAGCGGTCGCCGACCGGGCTGTCGAAGATCTGCACCTCGTGGCCGTACTTGATGGCCACCCATTCCGGCCGGGGTTCCTGCGGGTGCTGGTGCACGGCGGGGAACCGGACGAAGACGCCACTGTTGGCTCGGGCGTCACCCGGTGCGTCGTCGCGCCACTGCAGCTTCATCGAGAAATCGCCATAGCTGCGGATCGGGAACCAGAGCAGGCCGAGTCCGGCGACCGGCCGGCTGGTGACCGAGCCGTCGGCGTTGCGGGTGAAGCCGCCCGCACCGACCTGTTCCCATTGATCGAACGATGCGCCCGACCGGTTGAGGATTGACTGGTAGCCGGTGTGGGCGTCCGACTTGCCGACCGCGGACAGCTTGGCCGTGTCGATCAGGGTGACCCGTTCGGCCTGGCTGATCACGCCCTGTTCGCGCAGGTTCTTCACCACCGCCCGGACATGCTGCATGAACTCGTTGTGATTGCGCCAGATCCGTTCGCTGGCGATCAGGTTGTTGATGGTGCAGCCCGGACCCACCTGCCGGTTGGTCACCTCGCTGTTGCGGGTGCCCAGCCAGACCGTCGGCCGGGTGTCCAGCACCCGGCACTGCGGGTCGCCGCCGCCGGCGACCACGGTGAAGGTGACCGATCCGGGGTCGGAGGTGTTGCCGGCTTCGTCGGTGGCGCGGTAGCTGACCGTGTGCGCACCCGGGCTGTTCACCGTCACCGGGGCGGTGTAGTCGGTGTACGCGCCGCTGTCGAGGGAGTACTCGACACTGGCGACTCCTGAGTCGTCGTCGGTGGCGGTGACGGTGACCGTTGCGGTGTCGAGGTAGGAGCCGACCTCGCTCTGGGCGCCGGACACGGACGCGGTCACCGTGGGTGCGGTGGTGTCCGGGTCCGGTGGCGGGGCGACGGTGAAGGTGACCGATCCGGGGTCGGAGGTGTTGCCGGCGATGTCGGTCGCCCGGTAGGCGACCGTGTGCTGGCCCGGCTCGTTGACCGTGACCGGTGCGGTGTACTCGCGGAACCCGCCGCCGTCGAGGGAGTGTTCGATGGTGTCGACACCGGACATGTCGTCGGTGGCGGTGAGGGTGACGGTGGCGGCACCGAGGTAGGCCCCGTCGTCGTCGCGCGGCCCGGACAGCGCCGCGGTCACCTGGGGTGCGGTGGTGTCCTCGGTGCTGACGGCACTGACCACCAGCAGCCCGTTCATCAGGCCGTGGCCGGGGATGGCGCAGAAGTACCGGTACGTCCCCGGGGTGAGTACCACGTCGACCGTCCACAGACCGCCGTTGGCGTCGTACGGGTCGGCCAGGATGTTGACGTTCACGTCCTGGTTGTAGGTCGGGTCACCGGTCTCGAAGGTGAGCGTGTGCTGCATGCCGCTGGTGTTGCCGGTCGCGGCGCTGTTCTCGAAGACCAGCGTCGCCGGTCCGGGCTCGGCGGTGGTCGGTGCCGAGGTGTACGCGGTGACGTCGTTGCCGGCGGTCCAGGTCAGCACCTGGGCGGCCCGGTACTCCGGTGGACCGCCGTGGGTTGGGCGGGCGTTGACCGGCGCCGCGGCCAATGTGGTGGTGAGGACCATGCCGACCACGGCCGCCAGCGCGGTCAGCGACCGTCTCGGTCGGGTCGGTGCTCCGCTCGGGCGGAAAGCTTCGCCGTGTTGATCAGGATCGACTGCCATCTCAACGTACCTTCCATTACAGACCGGGTTATTTCGGACGGACTCGGTGCATGGTCGGCCACCGGCCGGGGCGATCTGGGCGCGCGGAAACTGGACCAGTGGGGGTACGGGTGCGGCCGCGCTTCACCGACACTCGGGGCAGGCGGCCGGCGCCGGGCGGGTGTGGTGGTGATGCCGGGGTGTGCGGGTGGGTGGGTGACGGGAAATGTCCGGGCGGGTCCGACAGGTGACGACTGCCCAGGCGGGCCAGGGGTGAGTTGGGCGACGGAGGTGGAGGCGCGCGCCGCCGCGCCGATCGGATGCGTCCAGTGTTTCCGGGGGGTGCCACGGCCCCGGCGAGGTTGTCACCGTTAGGCGGGTGCCGTGCCCGCCCGACGGCGTCCGGTCGGGCAGCCAAACTCTTTGGTTACCTAGCCGAATGCCTCGGTGATCTGGAGGCTAGCGGACTTGGGATCGAGGTGTCTACATCTTTCGGTGGTTTATCCCAGACTTTTGCCAGTGTCGACAGAAGGTGGGTAAGGGCGTAAGGTCACGAGCAGTGACCACAGTGTCGGCTGACCGGTCCGGGGCCGCCGGGATCAGGCCTGGGACCGGGCCGGTAGGTGACCGAAGTGCCGGGCGCCGATCAGGGCAAACTGTTCAGCGCCAGCGCGCCGATCTCGGAGCACGGCACCTCGGCCCGGTTCTCGCCGGACACCCCGTCTGCCCGGTTCATCCTCGCCGCCGGGGTCGCCCCACCGGCGAGCGTGGCCGCCGTCGCCGCGATCACCAGAGCGGCGAGTACGCGGCTCAGGGTGCCGCGTACGGATTCGGATCTCAGATAGCCCGATTTGTGGGGGGGTGTCCCTATGGGTTGTGTCAAGCGGCGAGGCGGGGTTCGTCCGCCGGTTTGGGCT
>NZ_JBHMIO010000008.1:0-167776 GCF_048060275.1 Micromonospora sp. LOL_015 | reverse complement strand
GGCTCAAGCGCAACCGTGCCGTCGCGACCCGCTACGACAAACTCGCCGTCCGGTACGAGGCGACCGTGCAGGTCGCGGCGATCAACGAGTGGCTGTGACCGACTTTGATACACGCCCTAGCCGCGAACCAGCGCGAGCACCCCGTCGCGCAGTTCGGCCATCCGCTCGACGGTCGGTGCCTCCACGTTGAGCCGCAGCAACGGCTCGGTGTTCGAGGCACGGATGTTGATCCAGGCACCGTCGTCGAAGCGGACGGTCAGGCCGTCCAGCTCGTCGGCGTCGGCGTCGGCGTACGCCGCCTTGATCTCGGCAAGCTTGGCCTGCTGATCGGTGACCGTCGAGTTGATCTCACCGGAGGCGACGTACCGCTCGAACTCGTGGGCCAGCTCGGACAGCGGCTTGTCCTGCTCGCCGAGCGCAGCCAGCATGTGCATCGCGGCCAGCATTCCGGTGTCGGCGAACCAGAAGTCCCGGAAGTAGTAGTGCGCCGAGTGCTCACCGCCGAAGACCGCGTTGGTCCGGGCCATCTCGGCCTTGATGAACGAGTGGCCGACCCGGGAGCGCACCGGCTCGCCGCCGTTCTCCCGGACGATCTCCGGCACCGCGCTGGAGGTGATCAGGTTGTGGATGACCGTCTCGCCGGGGTGTTTGGCCAGCTCCCGGGTGGCGACCAGGGCGGTGATCGCCGACGGCGAGACCGGCTCGCCACGCTCGTCGACGACGAAGCAGCGGTCGGCGTCGCCGTCGAACGCCAGCCCCAGGTCGGCGTTGTGCTCCCGGACCGCCTTCTGCAGGTCGACGATGTTCTCCGGGTTGAGCGGATTCGCCTCGTGGTTCGGGAACGAGCCGTCCAGCTCGAAGTACATCGGCAGGATCTCCAGCGGCAGGGCCGGCAGCACCGTGTCACCGAGCACCGCCGGCACCGTGTAGCCGCCCATCCCGTTACCGGCGTCGACGACCACCTTGAGCGGCCGGATCGCGGACAGGTCGACCAGGGTACGCAGATGCGCGGCGTAGTCGGCGAGCAGTTCACGCCGCTCGACCTGGTCTCCGCCGGACGGCACCTCGCCGCTGTCGATCAACGCCTGGGCCCGGTCCCGGATGTCGGTCAGCCCGGAGTCCTGGCCGATCGGCGCGGCACCGGCCCGGCACATCTTGATGCCGTTGTACTGGGCCGGGTTGTGGCTGGCGGTGAACATCGCACCGGGCAACTCCAGCGCGCCGGAGGCGTAGTAGAGCAGGTCGGTGGAGGCCAGCCCGGCGTGCAGCACCTCGGCCCCGGCGGCGGTGGCCCCGGCGGCGAACGCGTCGGCCAGCGGCGGCGACGACTCACGCATGTCGTGGGCGATGACGATCCGGTCGGCCTTGTCGCCGCGCTCGGCCAGGACCTGCACGAACGCGGTGCCGATGGCCCGGGCCACGGTCTCGTTCAGCTGGTCTGGAGTGGTGCCACGGACGTCGTAGGCCTTGACGATTTTGGACAAGTCAGACAAGGTCTCGCTCCTCAGCCGTGCCGATGCCAACACGAGTGAGGGTAACGGAGCGGTGCGCAACGCCTTCGGTCAAGGCTGACGGTCCATCCTCCGGCCGTACGATGTTCACCCTCCGGCCGGGTACGCCGCTGCCGCGAGCGCCCAGCCGCTGGTCAGCGCCGGATCCGGGGCAACAGCATGGTCGCCCCACCGTCCCCAGCGCTCCCACCGGGACCACCCGTACCGACGGGGGCCGACCGGGCCGGGCGCAGCCTGCGGATCAGCAGCACCAGCAGGGCGATGCCGACAGCGACCATGCCGACCCCGGCGGCCATCACACCGGTGCCGACATCGGAACCGTCGTCACCGCCCGGCCCACCGGCGGTACCGGCCGCGGCGAGCAGATCCTGGTCCGACAGTACGGCCGGCGCGTCGCTCGGCTCGGCGGTCGCGCCGTCGACCGTCGGTTCCGGGGTCGGTTCCGCACTTGGCGACGGGGTCGGCGACGGGGTCGGCGGACCCGGCTGGTAGGTGCCGGCGAGCCGGCCGCCGACCTGTTTGGCCCCGGCTTCCCGGCCGAGCAGGACCCCACCGGCCGTGTACGCCTCACCGACGATGTGCGCGACTCCGGCGGGCGCACCGGCCCGGAACGCCATCCGGTAGCGGACCGAGCGGCTCTTGCCCTTGCACAGTTCGTCCTCCTCCGGCGCGGTGTGCTCGGTCAGCAGCAGCCCGTCGCCGTTGTCCCACAGCGGCACGGTCACCCAGTCGTCGTCGATGCGGGCCTGCACGCCGACCTGGTCGGGGGTGACGCCGGGCAGCCGGATCGCCAGCGCGGTACGCACCGCCACGCACCCGTCGGTGCGTTTGGTCACCTTCACGGTCACCTCACCGGCCTTCTCGCCGACCGCGAACTTGCTCGGCAGATCAATCCGCACCCGCTCGTCCTGACCGTACGCGGGGGCCGCGGCGAGTGCCGCTGTGCCGACGGTCAGTGCGAGCACCGTCGCCAGTCGAGCCGCGCCACGCCGTACCGACATCTCCGCCTCGCCTCCCACGTCGCCGGCACCCGCGCTTCGGACGCCACCGCGCGACAGGCTACCGCGCTCCGGCTACGCGGCCGGACCGCGCAGCGCGCCGCCCCGGACATCGGCGACGAACCGCCCGAAGTCCGTAGCGGTGAAGGCGAGCACCGGGCTGGCCGGGTCCTTGGAGTCCCGTACGCCGACGGTCCCGCCGACGACGGCGACCTCGACGCAGCTGCCGTTGCCGCCGCTGTAGCTGCTCTTGCGCCAGCCCGCCCCGGTGAAATCTGCTGTGGACATGCGGTGCTCCTTGTCAGCGACGCGTCAGATCAGCCCGTCGGCGACCTCGGCGATGAACGCCCGGGAGTCGTCGCAGCCGAGCGCATCCGCCCGCAGGTCGTCGAAGACCAGGTTATACCGGGCGACGCCGGCCGGCTTCTCCACGTAGAGGTCGCCGGCCTCGTTCTCGACGTAGGCCACGTCGGCGTCGGCGGTCTCCGGGAAGGTCAGCACGGTGAACGGCCCGGTGATGCAGGCTGAGGCACCACGTGCGAACGGCAGGACCTGCAGCCGTACGGTCGACAAAGTGGACAGCTCGACCAGGTGACGCAGCTGCCGGCGCATCAACTCCGGCCCACCGACCAACCGGCGCAGCACCGCCTCGTCGAGGACCGCCCAGAGCCGCACCGGGTCGGTGTCGCGGGTCAGCACCCGCTGCCGGGCCATCCGGACGCCGACCTTCTCCTCGATGGTCTCGGCGCTGTGGCCGGGCAGAGTCTTGCGGATGACCGTCCGGGCGTACTCCTCGGTCTGCACCAAGCCGGGCAGCACGGACGGCTCGAACCAGCGCAGCTCGGCGGCGTCGTTCTCCAGCGCGATCAGCGTGGAGTATTCCCAGGTGAGACGTTCGCTGTACTCCTGCCACCAGCCGGTCTCCTGCGCCTGGCGGGCCAGGGCGACCAGCCGCTGCCGCTCGGGGCCCTCGATGCCGTAGACATCGAGCAGCTCGTGGACGGTGCCGGGCGAGATCCTGACCCGGGCCGTCTCGATCCGGCTGATCCGGGCGGTCGAGCAGCGCAACTCGGTGGCGACCTGCTCGGCGAGCAGGCCGGATGTCTCCCGCAGGGCGCGCAGCTCGCGACCGAGCTGCCGGCGTCGCACCGTCGGCGGCGATCCGACGACCATCAGACACCTCCTGAACATTGATGCATGGATGCCAGTCTCGCTTACCGGAAGCACGAAGTCAGCTACCAGTAGTTCAGATAGTGCTACTCGATGCACTTGCATGACTGGTGACCACGGAACACGATGACATCACCACACGTCACTGCGTACCGAATCGAGGACGACTGTGAGCGACCAGACCCGCACGGCAACCACCGCGATCCGACTGGAGGCGGTCCTGCTTGACCGGGCGCCGAAGGTGTTCGCCCTGTGCCGCTTCGACGACGACTACGACGAGTTGCCCGACACGGACGAAGCGGTCGACACCGGCGGAGCGGTCGACGACGTCGTCGGCTGGGCGTTCGCCATGCCGGACGGCAAGGTGCTGATCGTGCACAGCGACGGCAGCCGCGACGGAATGACCTGGTGCAACGACATCGAGTCGGCGAGTCGGTTCTGGGCACCGCTGATCGGTGCCGACCTGCTGGCCGTCGCCTAACCTGCGAGGTGACAGGTCAGAGGTCGAGTCCGGTGAGTACCATCACCCGGGGCTCGGTGTAGTCGTCCATCGCGCTGCGGACCCCTTCGCGGCCGACGCCGCTGCCCTTGACCCCGCCGTACGGCATCTGGTCGGCCCGGTACGACGGTACGTCACCGACGATCACCCCGCCGACCTGCAGGACGCGGTGCGCGGTGAACGCGGTCTGCAGGTTGTGGGTGAACACGCCGGCCTGCAGCCCGTACGCCGAGTCATTGACCGCCGCGAAGCCGGCCTCGTCGTTCTCCACCCGGTCCACGACGAGCACCGGGCCGAAGACCTCCTCGGTGAGCACCTTCGCGCCGGCCGGCACCCCGGTCAGCACCGTCGGTGGGTACGTCGCGCCGTCGCGCCGGCCGCCGACCTCGATCGTCGCCCCGGCGGCCACCGCCTCGTCCACCCAGGACTCGACGCGTATCGCGGCGTCCTCGTTGATCAGCGGCCCGACGTCGGTCGCCTCGTCGGCCGGGTCACCGGCCCGCAGCGCCTGTACGGCGGCGACGAGCCGGGGCAGGAAGCCGTCGTAGAGCCATTCGTGCACGTACACCCGTTGCACCGCGATGCAGCTCTGCCCGGCCTGGTAGTTGGCGAAGGTGGCGATCCGCTGTGCCGCCCGGGTCAGCTCCTCGTCGCCGGTCCAGTCCTCGCAGATCACCGCGGCGGCGTTACCGCCCAGCTCCAAAGTGACGTGCTTGTCCGGCACTGAGCGACGGATCAGCGCGCCGACCGGTCCGGAGCCGGTGAACGACACCACCGGCAGGCGTGGGTCCGCGACCAGGTCGCCGGCCCTGTCGTTCGGCACCGGCAGGACCGAGACCATGCCGGCGGGCAGCCCGGTGCCTGATCCACTGCCCGGCGCGGCGGCCGGATCGGCCGGCTCGGTGACCTCGGCGATCAGTTCGCCGAGCAGCAGCGCGGTCAGCGGGGTCGCCGGGGCCGGCTTGACGATGATCGGGGCGCCGACCGCGATCGCCGGGGCGACCTTGTGCGCCACCAGGTTCAGCGGAAAATTGAACGGCGAGATGCCCAGCACCGGCCCGCGCGGCACCCGGCGGACCACCGCCATTCGGCCGGCGGCGGCCGGGTCGGTGTCCAGGCGCTGCAGGTCGCCGGAGAACCGGCGGGCCTCCTCCGCCGCCCAGCGGAACGTGGAGACGGCGCGGGCCACCTCGGCGCGCGCCCACTTGACCGGTTTGCCGTTCTCGGCGGTGATCAGCCGGGCGATCTCGTCGGCCCGCTGCGCGAGCCGGGCACTGATGTGGTCCAGCGCGGCCGCCCGGCGGTACGCGGGCAGCGCGGCGGCCTGCGGCGCGACCCGGTGCGCGGCGGCGACCGCCTGTTCGACCTGGTCGGGCGTGGCGCAGCTGGTTTGTCCGACGAGCCGACCGTCGTACGGGTGATGCACATCGAACGGTGTTTCACCGTGCGCCGGCTCGCCGGCCAGCCAGAACGGCGTACGCGGGGTCGGGTCGGGGTGATCCATCCGGCCAGCCTAGGCCAGTGACCAAGGCGCTCGATGGCCTTGACAACGTACAACCGATCGGTTGTATATTGGTCCCGTGATCGAGGAGAGTGCGGACCGGACGGACGCCATGTTCCACGCGCTCGCCGACCGCACCCGGCGCGACATCCTGCGCCGGGTGCTGGCCGGGGAGCACTCCGTCTCCACCCTCGCCGCCAAGTACGACATGAGCTTCGCCGCCGTACAGAAACACGTCACCGTGCTGGAGAAGGCTGGTCTGCTGACCAAGCGACGCAGTGGTCGCGAGCAACTGGCCAGCGGCGACGTGCAGGCGGTGCGTTCGGTGGCAGCCATGCTCGCCGAGCTCGAACACATCTGGCGTGGCCGCATCGCACGCATCGACGCGCTGATTGCAGCTGATCCGGATGGGTAGTCAACGATTCCGACGGAAGGACCGAACAATGCCCGTGACCGACGTCCAGCAGGACCTTGACAACCTGACCCTGACCATCACGGCGGACTTCGCCGCTCCGGTGGCGCGGGTCTGGCAGGTCTACGCCGACCCTCGCCAACTGGAGAAGGTGTGGGGACCGCCGACGTACCCGGCGACCGTGGTCGACCACGACCTCACGCCCGGCGGACGCATGACCTACTTCATGACCGGCCCGCAGGGCGACAAGCATGCCGGGTACTGGCTGCTTACCGCCGTGGACGAGCCGACGAGCTTTTCCTTCGACGACGGCTTCGCGGACCTGGACTTCAAGCCACTGTCGGAGTTGCCGGCCTCCCGCAACACCTACACCTTCGCCGAGCACAACGGCGGCACCCGGGCGACCTACGTCAGCAGATATGAGTCCGCCGAGGCGCTGCAACAGGTGCTGGACATGGGCGTGGTGGAGGGCTCCACCTCGGCGATCAACCAGATCGACGAGCTGCTCGCCCCCACTCCTTGATCAAAAGCGCTGCTGCGAGAAGCGCTCCGATTCCAGCATCCACGGCAATCCAACCGGTGGTCTACTTCCACGCTGGACTATCAGTCAGTGTCGTTAGAAGATGGACTTCGTTGAACCCGCTACCACGTCTGGGCATTCGAGGTGATAATCATGAGTGAACTCACGACAGAGCTTCGACGGCTCCGACTGACCCGGCGCATGAACCAGACGCAGCTGGCAAAGGCGCTGCGGGTGTCGAAGTCCCCGATAGCCAGCTTCGAGACCGGTCGGCTGGTGCCGAAGGAGGACACCGCACAGGCGCTCGACGAGGTGCTGAACTCCGGCGACAAGATCCAGCAACTGGCCTGTGATAACCTGCGTCGATGAGCTCGACATCGGAGCGTGCAGCGTCTGGACTTGGTCACGTTGATCGCGTCGCCGACTACTACGACGACAACACGCGTCGGTTCCTTTTGGTTGCCGAGAGCCCAGGCAGTGACGCAATACACCGTGGGGTATGGACGCCGGATGTCACGAATGCGACTCAGGCTGTGGACACCGTAAACCGCCTAATGATCGAGCGCTTGCGCGGGCAGGCTCCTTCGGCGAACGCAAGGGTGCTTGACCTTGGCTGTGGCGTCGGTGGGACGATGGTGCGCTTGGCCCGCGAGGTGGACGGGATCATTTCTGGCGTGACCATCAGCCGAGTGCAGGCCGAGATCGCAGCGAAACGGTTCGCCCGCGAAGGACTGAGCGACCGCTGTCACGTATTCTGTGCCGATTTTGCCGAACTGCCCGCAGAACCACACTACGACGCCATGGTCGCCGTTGAGGCAGTCGTCCACTCGCCGTCGCTGGAGAGCCTACTCCCGTCCCTGGCTGAGCGGCTGCGCCCTGGAGGTCGCCTTATCTTGTGCGACGACTGGATGACCGACAAGGATCGTGGGCTCGCCGCTCGTGAACTCTGTCTCGACCAGTTCCGCGCCGGGTGGCGTATCGGAAGTTTGCATACTGTGGCGGAGTTGGTAGCCATGTCCGGACGCGCCGGCTTACACCTGGTCGAAGACCTAGATCTTACTGCATATTTGCGTCTCGGGCGGCCACGCGACCGCGTGGTCAAGATGGCTGTCGGCGCCACAGCCGCAGTTCCACGGCTTCGCAACCGCCTTGTTGAGATCCCCTTTTGGGCCAACATGATTGGCGGGTCGGCGCTGCAAATTGGATTGTCGCGGCGTTGGCTGGAGTACCACTTCATCGTGCTTGAAAAGGCATGAGGCAGACCACATCTTCTTCTTCTCTCGACACCTTAACCGCTACCTGCGCCTGACAACGGGATTGGGACGCGACTGGCGAGCCACCGCCGCATGACGACCTCCGACCTGCATCGCTTCGATATTGCGACGGTCGACCGACTGAATTCGCCGGCTCCGGAGCCGCCGCTCGATTCCCGTCCTGCGGTATCAGCAGGTCGTCGCCGGTGTCAGGTCGGCGCCGATGACGCCGCAACCCCGGCCGGCAACGGATAGACCCGCTCGGCCGGCAGCAGGGCAGCGGCACCCGCGTCGTCACCAGCGGGCTGGAGGACTACACCCGGCTCAAGCACGTCACGCACGCGATCGAGCACTGACCTGGCCCCGCCGGCGGCTGACCGCACCGCCGAGCACCACCAGCAGCAGCGCCACCGCGAACATCGCCGTGCCGATCACGTTGACCTGCGGCGGGATGCCACGCTGGGCGGCGCCCCAGACGTACATCGGGAAGGTCACCGTGGTGCCGGAGTTGAAGTCCGTCACGATGAAGTCGTCGAACGACAGCGAGAAGGCCAGCAGCGCGGCGGCCACGATGCCGGGCAGCACCAGCGGCAGGGTGACCAGGCGGAACGTCTGCCATTCGGAGGCGTACAGGTCCATCGCCGCCTCCTCCAGGCGGGTGTCCATGCCGGCCAGCCGCGCCTTCACGGTGACCACGACGAAACTCAGGCAGAACATCACGTGGGCGGTCACCACGGTCCAGAAGCCCAGCGGCACCGCCCCGGCCACGAACAGGGTCAGCAGCGACGAACCCATCACCAGCTCCGGCGTGGCCATCGGCAGGAAGATCAGCAGGTTGACTGCGGAGCGGCCGCGGAACCGGTGCCGGACCAGCGCGAACGCCATCAGCGTGCCGAGGACCGTCGCCCCGGCGGTGGCCAGGAACCCGATCTGCACGCTGCGCAGCACCGCGTCGCACATCTCGGCGCTGGCGCACGGCTGCCGCCAGTTGTCCAACGTGAACTCGTTGAAGTCGTAGGACAGCCGGCTGGACGGCCGGTTGAACGACAACCCGGCGACCACCGCGACCGGCAGCAGCAGGTAGCCGAGCACCAGCAGACCCACGCCGAACACCCAGCGGTCGACCAGCCACCGGGCCAGTCGGACGCCGGTCCCCGTCGTACCCGGGCCCGTCACAGCACCTCCTCGGTGCCGGTGCGCCGGACGTAGACCGACACGATGATCAGGATCGCCGCCATCAGCAGGAACGACAGCGCCGCCGCCTGCGGATAGTCCAGCCGCACCAGGAACGCCGAGTCGATCACGTTGCCGATCATGTACTCGTTGGGGGTGCCGAGCAGCCGGGCGTTGATGTAGTCACCGGAGGCCGGGATGAAGGTCAGCAGGGTACCGGCGACCAGGCCGGGCGCCGACAACGGCAGGGTCACCCGCCAGAAGGCCCGCGCCGGGCTCGCGTACAGGTCGCTGGCCGCCTCCAGCAGCCGGGAATCGAGCCGGTCCAGGCTCGCGTACAGCGGCAGCACCATGAACGGCAGGAAGTTGTACGTCAGCCCGAGCACCACCGCGACCGGGGTGAACAGCAGGCGGCCGTCCGGCGCGAGCAGGTGCAGATCCCGCAGTACGCCGACCAGCCAGCCGTTCTCCGACAGGATCGTCTTCCAGGCCAGGGTACGTACCAGGAAACTGGTGAACATCGGGGCGACGACGCAGATCAGCATCAGGTTCTTCCACCGGCCGGCCCGCCGGGCGATCGCGTACGCCAGTGGGTAGCCGAGCAGCACCGCGATCACGGTGGCGATGCCGGCGAAGAGGAAGCCGCGACCGAACTGCGTCCAGTACGCCGACAGCGCGTCCGGGTAGTTGCCGAACGACCAGGTCATCGCGTACCCGGTGGCCAGCGAACCGGTCGGGTCGTACAGGCTGGTCGCGGCGAGCTGCACCGCCGGCGCCGCAAAGAACAGGGTCAGCCACGCCCCGCCCGGCAACAGCAGCAGGTACGGCAGCAGCCGGCTGCGCCGCCGGGCGGCCGGCACCGGGGCGGGGGGCTTTCCCGCTCCCCCGCCGACGTGGGCCAGGATGCTCATGACGCAGGTACGGCGTCGTCGAGCAGCGGGGCGGTCTGGCCGCCGGCGCCCGGCTCGCGGGCCAGCAGGAAGGCGTGCGCCGGCTGCCAGTAGGCGACCACGTCGGCACCGACCGGCAGCAGAGCTCCGTCCCCGCTGTTCGGGCTGAACACGCTCAGCTCGGTGCCCCAGCCGGTACGCACCTGGTACTGGGTGCTGACCCCGAGGTACGCCAGCTCGGTGACCACGCCGGTGACCGACTGCGCCCCGGCCGGTACGCCGTCGGCGTCCCGGGTCAGGGCGAGCTTTTCCGGGCGTACCCCCAGATGGACCGGACCGTCGACGGACCGGGACCGGGCCGCGGGCACGGTGAACCGCGAGCCGTACGCGGTGACCAGCACGTCGTCGCCGGATCGGCCGGTGGCCTCGCCGGCCAGCAGGTTCGACTGGCCGAGGAAGTTCGCCACGAACGCGGTCGCCGGGAACTCGTACATCTGCGCGGGTGGGCCGAGCTGCTCGATCCGGCCGGCGTTCATCACCGCGACCGTGTCGGCCATCGTCATGGCCTCCTCCTGGTCGTGGGTGACGTACACGAAGGTGATGCCGACCTCGGTCTGGATGCGTTTCAGCTCGGCCTGCATCTGTCGGCGCAGTTTGAGGTCGAGCGCGCCGAGCGGTTCGTCGAGCAGCAGCACCTGTGGGTGGTTGATCAACGCACGGGCCAGGGCGACCCGCTGCTGCTGCCCGCCGGAGAGCTGCTGTGGGCGGCGCGGGCCGAAGCCGTCCAGCTGCACCAGGGCGAGCATCTGCTCGACCTGCGGGCGCACGTCGCGGATGCCACGCCGCCGCAGTCCGAACGCGACGTTGTCGGCCACACTGAGATGCGGAAACAGCGCATAGCTCTGGAAGACGGTGTTCACCGGCCGCCGGTACGGCCGCAGCCGGGTGATGTCCCGCCCGCCGAGCAGCAGCCGGCCGCTGGTGGGCTGTTCCAGCCCGGCGACCATCCGCAGCGTGGTGGTCTTGCCGCAACCGGAGGCGCCGAGCAGGGCGAAGAACGCCCCCTGCGGGATGGTCAGGTCGAGTCCGTCCACGGCGGTGAACGGGCCGAACTGCTTGGTCAGGTCGGTCAGCTGCAGGTCACCGGCGGGTGGGTCGGCTGGGCGTGGGCCGCCGCCGGTCGGGTCGGTTGCCATCGGTTGCCGCCTCAGGCCCCGATGACCTGCTGGAACTTCTGCTCGTACGTGCGTTCCTGCTCCTCGGTCAGCGCCATGAACACGGCCGACCGGGCGAGCAGCGCCTCGTCGGGGAAGATCAGCGGGTTGGCGGCCAGCTCCGGGTCGACGGCGGTCATCGCCTCCTGGGCACCGGCAACCGGACAGATGAAGTTGACGTACGCGGCGACCTCGGCGGCGACCGCCGGGTCGTAGTAGTGGTCCATCAGCTTCTCGGCGTTGGTCTTGTGGGTGGCCTGGTTCGGCACCTGAATGTTGTCGGAGAACAGGATCAGCCCGGACTCCGGTGCCTGGAAGACGATGTTCGGGTCCTCGGCGGCCAGCTGGATCACGTCGCCGGACCAGCCGATGCAGGCGGCGACGTCGCCCCGGGCCAGGTCGGCGGCGTAGTCGTTGCCGGTGAACCGGCGGATCTGCCCGTCGGCGACCGCTTGGTGCAGCTTCTCCAGAGCGTCGTCGAACTGGGCATCGGTGAAGTCGGCCGGGTCGTGCCCGTTCGACTGCAGCAGCAGACCCATGGTGTCGCGCATCTCGGTCAACGCGGTTACCCGGCCCTTGAGGTCGGCCCGGGTGAGCAGCTCGTCGATGGTGCGGACCTCGCTGGTGACGGTGCCGTTGTAGGCGATGCCGGTCAGTCCGGACTGCCACGGTACGGCGTACGAGTCATCCGGGTCGAACGGGCGGGCCCTCAGCGACGGCAGCAGGTTGGCCGTGACGTTGGGCAGGTTCGCCTTGTCGAGGGACTGCACCCAGCCGAGCCGGATCATGCGGGCGGCCAGCCAGTCGGTGAGCACCATGATGTCGCGTCCGGTGGGCTGGCACGCCGACAGCTGGTTCTGCACCTTGCCGAAGAACTCGTTGTTGTCGTTGATGTCCTCGGAGTACGTGACCGTGATGCCGGAGGTCTGCTGGAACGCCTCCAGGGTGGGTCGGCGGCTCTCGTCGTCGGCGTCGACGTCGATGTACTGCGGCCAGTTCGAGAAGTTGATCACCTGTTCGCTGTCGGACAGGTCCTCGCTGACGCAGCTCTCCTCGGTCTGCTGGGCGGCCGGGGTGCCACATGCGGCGAACGCGCCGCCGGCGAGCAGCAGCCCACCGGAGGTGGCGGCGCCGCGTACCAGGGCTCGCCGGGTGAGGGTACGGCGCATGCCGAGGGCCGCGAGCAGTGCGGCGGCCGGCGCGGACGGTGGGGGGCGGAGGCGACTGCGCATGGACGGCTCCTGGAGTGGTGCCGGTCCGAAGGACCGGAAGGGTGCGGGCCGGGGGTACGGCCTGACGCGTCTCAGCACTGCCACCGACAAGACCGTGACGGGTACCGGTGCAACATATGTCGATTGTTCACCGGGGTCCACAGGGGTCACAACTTGTTGCTACTGTTCAGCTACCGATGGTAGCTGAACAGAAAGGCGCCAGCCGTGCTCAAGTATCTTCGCAGTGCCTTGGCGGGAACACTACTAGCGGTGGCTACCAGCCTCGCGCTGACGGCCACTCCGGCGCAAAGCGCCCCGCCCGACTACCACACCGTCATTTACTACTACTATTCGGACAGCAGCCACGCCACCGAGGTCGGCATCGGCTACCACTTCCGGTGCCCAGATGGCAACTACAAGTATCTGACGGGCGAATCCACCGCGTACTTCACCTCGATCACAGTCCCGTACTGCTTCTAGCCCGCCCAGGACGGCACGGTGCGGCCGCAAGCCGGCCGCACCGGCAGCCGATACCTGGGGTACGGGCCGGGCGAGAAGTACTACGTCTACCCGGCCGGTCAGCGTACCTTCGATTTCACCGGCAGCGAGGGCTCCGAGTCCCCACCGTTCATCGTGGTCTCCAAGGACAACCAGGAGCTGACCGTCTCCGGCGGGTTGACGTTCCACCTGGACACCTCGTGCGAAGACGAGGGCGGGATGCTGCGGGAGTTCCACGAGGAGATCGGGTTGAAGTTCCAGCCGATGGTCGACGGCGACGGACAGATCACTGATCGCTGGCTGGAGATGCTGCGGTTCTACATCGGCCACCCGTTGCAGCGGGCGATGACCACCGAGGCGCAGAAGTACGACTGGCTGGCGCTGTACAACGACCCGGCCACCCGGGCCGCGTTCGAGACCGCAATAACAAGATTCCGCCGCAATCCCCAAGTGGCGCAGGCACGCCGACAGACCGTCGAAGGAACCGTGCGACTGTTGTGTGGATTCAACCCACCAGATGTTGTCGTTTTCAGCCTAGCTCTCCTCAATCAGGTCGGCCGGCGTCACCGCATCGAGCTTCGATTTGATCACGCAGGTCCCGGCCGCACCAGCGCCTACATGGATTATCCGATGCGTAACACCGGTACACGGGAGTTGACTGGCCGCAAGAACGTCCCAGACCGACGGACCAAAGTTCGACAGTGGACCGACATTGGCGCGGATCGACCAAAGCGGAGATCCTGGTCTCGAGGCGTCTTGGAGTGACCCACCTCGTTACAGGGAACTCCGCTTTCCCATGTCCGACCGACACACCATTGACCGCCGCCGCAACGGCTTAACCGAGCGGCGTTGCAGCTAGACGGGGTCCATGCCGAGCGCCACCGCCGTCAGGTGCCGGCGCTGCGGTGGGTCGCCGCCGTCTTTCTGGAGCCGGTGCAGAACGCCGGCGGCTGTTTCCCGCCGCCGGGTTACTTCGAGCGGGTACGTGAGATCTGCGACGCGTACGACGTGCTGCTCGTCTCCGACGAGGTGATCTGCTCGTGGGGCCGGCTCGGCGAGTACTTCGGCACCCAGCGGTACGGCTACCAGCCGGACATCATCACCGCTGCCAAGGCGCTGACCTCCGGCTACTCCCCGCTCGGCGCGATGGTCGCGTCGGACCGACTGATCGAACCGTTCCTGCACGGCACCGAGTCGTTCGGTCACGGGATCACCCTCGGCGGACATCCGGTCTCCTGCGCGGTGGCGCTGGCCAACCTGGAGATCTTCGCCCGGGAGGAGCTGACCGGGCACGTACGGGCCAACGAAAGCGCTTTCCGGGGCACTCTGGAAAAGCTGTACGACCTGCCGATCGTCGGGGACATCCGGGGCGACGGGTACTTCTACGGCATGTTCCCGGTGCTCGGCGACGGGGTGGGCACCGCCAACCTGGCCGGCCGTACCGTCGCCGACCTGATCCTCGGTCGGCTCGGCGGGGTCGGGGGCGGATCGCCCGAGGTCAGGCCGGCGGGATCACCCGGAGGTGGCCACGGCGGCCGGTCGACGGGTTGATGTCGATGTCGACGGCCTCCGGGTCGCCCGGTCGCGGTGGCGGGGCCGGGCGGGCCGCCTCCCGGACCGCCTCGGCGAGCGCCACCAGATCGTCGGTGGTCGGTGGGGGCGGGTCGAACTCACCCTCGTGCCGGACGACCTGCCAGCCACGGGGCGCGGTCAGGCTACGGGCGTGCTGCTCGCAGAGGTCGTAGGTGTGCGGTTCGGCGAACGCGGCGAGCGGGCCGACCACCGCGGTCGACTCGTTGTAGACATAGGTCAACGTGGCGACGGCCTGGCGGGGGCAGCCGTTACGGGAGCAGCGCCGTGGTGACCTCACGGCGGCACGTTATCTCTAATACCGGCTCGACTACCAGTTTGCCGACGCGACACGCCGGGACTCCTGATCCGCACGCCCGGAAAGGGCCGATCCGGACTACGCTGGGCAGGTGACCGGAGGATCCCAGTGACCATCCCCGTGCCCGGCAGCGCGCAGACACCTCGCCGGGCGCGTCGGGATCGCCGGGACCGGCACGGGCGCGGGCTGCGCGGTCGGCTGGTGCCGGCGACGGTGCCGTTGGCCCGGACCAAGGCCGAGGTCTTCGACGAGCTGGTCCTGGACACGGTCGAGACGCTGGAGCGGCGCTTCGCGAAGGAGCTGGCCGGCGTCGAATTCGCCGTCGAGGACGTCCCACCTGATCTGAACGTGTACGACTCCGACGTGCTGGAGGACGGTGAGGTGCCGCTGGCCCGGCTGCTGCCCGGCCGGCCGGGGCGTCAGGAGATGCCGCCGCGGATCGTGCTCTACCGGCGTCCGCTGGAGTTCCGGGCGTTGAACCGGGAGGATCTCGCCGACCTGGTGCACGACGTGATCATCGAGCAGGTGGCGAATCTGCTCGGCGTCGACCCGGACGAGCTGGCCTGAGTTGGCAACTCGTCCGGGTCGACAGCGGCAGGTCAGGCGACCCTGCGCTTGAGCTTGCGTCGTTCCCGCTCGGACAGTCCGCCCCAGATGCCGAACCGCTCGTCGTGACCGAGTGCGTACTCCAGGCACTCGGACTTCACCTCGCAGCGAGAGCAGATCCGCTTGGCCTCGCGGGTGGATCCGCCCTTCTCCGGGAAGAACGCCTCCGGATCGGTCTGCGAGCACAGCGCCCGCTCCTGCCACTCCGGGGCGTTACCGAGCAGGTCCGCGACCTCCAGCCGACCATCCATACGCGTGCCTCCTTTCGCGCGCCGCCCCACCCGGCCGGCGCAACCCCCCACGCGGAAGGCGTGTCCATCTTGCCCGTACGATCCGGTTTTGATGCAGCCCGTCCGAGCGACCCCGTTGAAATTACACGCGTGTAATGCGTGCGTCGTCAAGACGAACCTGGTAAATGGGCTTGCCGTCGCGCACCGGTCACCCGCCCTCCCCGTTGTCATCCGGCCCGCAACCTGCCCTATCGATTCAGACCCCCACCGGGTAACGCGGGACCGGCGAGTCGCACCACCCTGCCCGGCCTGACCGGCGAATCCCAGCGGCGACGACGCTGTCCGCAGACGACATCGAGCCGGTGCCGCTCACGCGGCACCGGCTCGATGTCCGGTCGGACGACCGGTCTACCTCACTTGCCCTACTTTCCTCCCCAGGGTCCGTCACGCCTACGGCCCGGAAGCCGATCGCGCCTAGTGCATCGATCTCGTCACACTGTCGTGCGGGAGTCCCGTCACCCTGCCTTGGGGATCAGCCGCCCAGCGGTGGCGTGCTGCGGCCAGACGAACTCGGTCACCGCCCCGCCGGTGATCGTCACCTGACCGGCGGGCACCTCGTCGAAGCGCCACACGGTGTAGGAACCCGCCGGCAGATCGGTGTAGACGGCGCTGAAAAAGACTCCGTCGCGTACCTGCCGCTCCCGGACCGCCGCATGGGTACGCGGGGCCGGATCCGGCTGGTCCGGACCGGCGGTCGGGCTGATCTCGATCTCCCGGCCGTGGAACTCCTGTCCGGTGTAGATGATCAGGGCACCCATATCGCCGCCGATGTCGAGGACGACGCCGCCGGTCTCCGACGGGGCCAGACTGTGCTCGTGCATGCTCCCCACCTTCTTTGGATCTGCCGGGGCCGGCCCGGACGGGACGGACGGGCCGGTCAGGACGGGTTGTTGAACCCGTCGTACGGCACGCCGAGGTACGGGAACTGGTTCAGGAACGGGGCGGTCACGTCGGCAGCGCTCAGCCCATGAGTCACCGCGCCGGCCGCGTCGTCCGGGGTGAAGTTGTTGTCAATCAGCGGGAACGTCAATCCGGCGATAGCCCGCAGCGAAATGGTGACCACGTCGTCGGTCGTCCGTCGGCCGTTCGGGAAGCCGGCCAGGTCGCCGCCGAGCAGACCGAACCGATTCGGCTGGTCCGCCGGGGGGATCGCGGTGTTCAGCCGCAGCATGTCCGCCTGCAGATCGCCGGTGTTGTTCTGGAAGCCGTCGATCAGCCCGGCCGGAATCCCGGTCAGTAGGATCGCCACCAGATCGGCTCGGGCCACGCCGGACTCGTTGAGCTCGGCCAGGTTGGGGAAGACGTCCGGGTAGAGCACCGGCAGCAGCTGCGCCAGTTCGGGCTTCTCCACCAGGCCCGCGAAGCGCTTGTCCTCCGCCGGGGGCAAGGTGTTCCACAGGTCCTTCTGCGCCATCGGCACAATGACCTCGTTGAACAGCGGATTACCGAGTCGCGACACCTGAACCGTCGGTCCGACGTTGACGTCAGCAGCCTTGGCATTGCCCAGCATCCGTACCTGCTGACGCCCGGCCGAGGTCCAGACCCCGATCACCGAACGCTGGTCGTTCACGCCGTACTGGCCGCCGCCACTGACCAGGTCGGTGATCGGGACCTGCAGCGCGATGCTGGAGACGTTCAGCCGGTCGGTGGCGTTCACCGGCTCGTCCGCCACGTTGAAGATGTCCTTGCCGACCACGTGCAGCTGCTGGAAGGGCCGCAGGTTACCCAGGTCGAAGATGGCACCCAGGTCAACGAAGAACCCCTCGGCCCGCTGCCCGGCGAAGACCCGTTCACCGCTCTTGAGCTGGAACGTGGCGTCATTGGCCAGCCCCACGTAGTCGGGGGTGGACAGCGGACCGATGTTGCACGGCGGGCAGGGCACATTACGGGCCAGCAACTGCGCCTTGCCGTGCGCGTCCACCTTGGTAACACTGTAGAACTGGCGCCGGTTCCAGTTCTCGCTGTCCAGCGCCTCGATCGGTCCGGTGTTGTAGAGAAAAGTGTTCTCGTTGGTGATCTCCGTGTGGAACCGGAACTGGTAGGTGATGTCCGGATGACCGTCGCCGTTGTTGTCCACGTGGATCTCGTAGAGCACGTCATCGCCGAACTCGAAGAAGTTCGGCCCGCCCGACGGCACCTGTAAAGGCAGATAGTTGGCGATGAGAGTCACCGTGTCGGGGCGGTCCGGACTCACGAACGCGTAAAGGTCGGTGCTGTCGGCAACCGGGTCCTTGGATATCTCCGGCGCTTCACGGTGCGAAGACATGGCTAACCTACCTCACATAGCCTGGATGAATCGGTGATCGATGCGGTACGCGTCAGGTGAAACGTGCCCGTATGGCGTAATCAGCCCTGGCTGGCGGCGCGCTGCAACCGGGCGGCAAGACCCTTGTCCCGTACCTCGATCCGCGACGTGCCGACGAAGACGTCCAGCGTGCCGTTGGACGGATCCCGTAGATGGACGACGATCGCCTCGTCCTCCGAGGCAGCTCCGGCGAGCCGGCTGTCCACGGCCGACGACAGGCCGCTGACGCTGACTGCGGCCGCGCCGACACCCGCGCTCGCCGCCACGGTCAGCACCTGGCGGCGGGAGATCTTGAACTTCGGTCGGTTTCGCTGGCGAGTTCTCATGGACAACCCTTCTGGTGGGTCAGGGGGTGACCCACTGTCGCGATGGGACCAGAGCCGGCGCGGCCCATCCGTCACCCGCAGTCGCCGGCACCTATCCATACGGCCGACGACGCCGGTGGGTTCGATCATCCGCGAATCGACTTTTGTCGGGTACGCCACCGCAGTGCGCCGGCCGGCCGTCAGCGCTGGTACGCGGTGGACCGGCGGACCGCTGGACGGCCGGCGGCGGCCGCGATCGACTGCAGCTGCGCTTCGGTACGCGCCGAGCCGTTGGCCGACCCGGCCATCCGCGAGATCGTCTCCTCCATCAGCGTCCCGCCGAGATCGTTGCACCCGCCGCGCAGCATCGCGACGGTGCCCTCGTCGCCGAGCTTCACCCAGGAGCACTGGATGTTGTGTACCCGGCCGTGCAGCAACAGCCGGGCCATGGCGTGCACGGCTCGGTTCTCCCGCCATGTCGGCCCCGGCCGGGCCAGCCCGGCGAGGTAGATCGGCGCGTTAGTGTGCACAAATGGCAACGCGACGAACTCGGTGAAGCCGCCGGTGCGGTCCTGCACCCCGGCCAGCACCCGGAAATGCGCCAGCCACTGACCGGGATGGTCCACGTGCCCGTACATCATCGTCGAGCTGGACCGCAGCCCCAGCTCGTGCGCGGTGGTCACCACCTCGACCCAGGTGGCGGCCGGCAGTTTGCCCTTGGTCAGCACCCACCGCACGTCGTCGTCGAGGATCTCCGCCGCAGTTCCCGGGATGGTGTCCAGTCCCGCCTCGCGCAGCATCAGCAGCCAGTCCCGGACCGGCATGCCCGCCTTCGCGGCGGCGGTGACGATCTCCATCGGGGAGAAGGCGTGCACATGCAGCTGCGGCACCCGTCGTTTGACCGCCCGGACCAACTCGGCGTACGCGGTCACCGGCAGCTTGGGATCGATGCCGCCCTGCATGCAGACCTCGGAGGCACCGGCCCGCCACGCCTCCTCGGCCCGGTCCGCCACCTGCTCGGCGGAGAGCCGGAACGCGTCGGCGTCCCGTTCCCGCTGGGCGAACGCGCAGAATCGGCAGCCGACGTAGCAGACGTTGGAGAAGTTGATGTTGCGGTTGACCACGTAGGTGACGTCGTCGCCGACGGTGTCCCGGCGTACCTCGTCGGCGATCCGGCAGACCTGGTCCAGCGCCGCGCCATCGGCGTTGAACAGGGCGAGCGCCGCGTCGGTGTGCCGTGGTTGCAGCAGCGCCGCCGGATCGTCGGCGGCCAGCCGCAGCCCGGCCCGCAGATTCGCGTCGCCAGCGCCGTCGCCGTTGGTGCCGGCACCGGTCGGTACGCTGATCCGGCCGGCGACCTCGGCCCAGTCGCCGTACACCCGGTCGAAGTCGCCCCGCCGGTCCCCGGTCCGCCCAGTGGTGTCGATCGTGGTGTGCAGATCGGTCCGGCCGACCGGGGCGAACAGCTCCTCCGGCTCCTGCCAGGGGCGGCCGACCGGCATCGCCGACTCGTCGGCCAGACCGGTGCCCGGCTCGGCGAGCGCCGACACGTGCGCGGCCAGCCGGGGGTCCAGCCACGCCTCGCCGCGCCGCACATACTCGGGGTAGACGGTCAGCCGTTCCCGCAGGGTGAACCCGGCGGCGGCAGTACGCCGGGTCAGCTCGTCGATCTGCGGCCAGGGCCGCTCCGGGTTGACGTGGTCCGGAGTCACCGGCGACACCCCGCCCCAGTCGTCGATGCCGGCCCGCAGCAGCAGCGCGTACTCCCCCTCGACCAGGTTCGGCGGGGCCTGGATGCGGGCACCCGGCCCGAGCAGGAGGCGGCCGACGGCCACCGTCGCGGCCAGGTCACGCAGTTCGGCGTCCGGCATGCCACGCATCGCCGTGTCCGGCTTGGCACGAAAGTTCTGCAGGATCACCTCCTGGATGTGACCGTACTCGCGGGCCGCCGACCGGATCGCGAACAGCGACTCGACCCGTTCCCGGGGAGTTTCGCCGATGCCGATCAGCAGGCCGGTGGTGTACGGCACGCCGACCCGACCGGCGTCGGCGATCGCCCGCAGCCGCACCGCCGGTTCCTTGTCCGGCGAGCCGTGGTGCGGGCCGCCCGGCTCGGACCACAGCCGGGTCGCGGTGGTCTCCAGCATCATCCCCATGCTGGGCGCCACCGGCTTGAGCCGTTGCAGCTCGGCCCAGCTCAGCACCCCCGGGTTGAGGTGCGGCAGCAGACCGGTCTCCTCCAGTACGGCGATCGCGCAGGCCCGCAGATAGTCGACGGTGGAGTCGTAGCCCCGCTCGTCCAGCCACCGCCGGGCCGCCGGCCAGCGGTCCTCGGGCCGGTCGCCGAGGGTGAACAACGCCTCCTTGCAGCCCTGCGCGGCACCGGCTCGGGCGATCGCCAGCACCTCGTCGCGGTCCAGGTACGCGGCGGGCAGCCGGCCGGGCACGGTGGCGAAGGTGCAGTAGTGGCAGCGGTCCCGGCAGAGCCGGGTCAACGGGACGAAGACCTTCCGCGAGTACGTGATCACGCCCGGCCGGCCGGCGTCCCGTAGCCCCGCGTCGCGCAGCGAACCGGCGAGGTCGAGCAGTTCGTCGAACTCGTCTTCGGTGGCGGCCAGCAGCGCGACCGCCTCGTCCAAGTCGAGACTGCGGCCGGTCGCGGCACGACGCAGCGCCCGCCGGACACTTGCGGTGGTGGGCTGTCCCGCCGGGGCGGCCCCGGTCACCCGGGCGACGACGGATTCGGTGTGCTCGGCCACCAGTGCAGACTAGGCCCTCGGGCTTGCGCCGGCCGGTGGCGCTCGCCACAGCGGTCACCGGCGACCGGAGCTGAGCCGCCGACGACCGGAGCCACTTAGGAGATTCGCTGGGTCGGCCCGTCCGGTCCCGGCTCCTGCGGAGCGGGCTCGTTCCCAGCCGGCCCTGGCTTGTCCCCGGGCGGAGCCGGCGGCCCGGAAGACGGCGCCGTCGGCGCAGGCGGCGCGTACATCGGATGCGGGCCGCTCTGCGGTGGTGGCGGTGGCGGGTACGCCGGTCCGGGCTGACCGGGCTGGTGGTACGGGTGGTACGGGCCCGGCTGGCCGTACTGACCCGGCTGGCCGTAGCCGGGCGGCGGTGGGCCGTACGGACCGGGCTGGCCGTACTGCCCTGCTGGGCCGTAGCTGGGCGGTGGGCCGTAGCCGTCCGGTGCCGGCGGCTTCGGTGGCACCACCTGGTAGCGCCCCTGCCAGATCCGCCACAGCGCGTACCCGGCGACGCCGAGCACCGCCAGCCACGCCGCCCGGGTCAGCAGCGCCTGAAAGCCGCCGCGGATGGTGTCGTCGACCAGCACGACGAAGCCGACCAGCAGCCCGAACAGACCACCGAACACCGCAGCGACCGCGTACTCGACGAGGGCGACCAGGGTCATCAGCCGAGCCCGGCCCAGCTCCGGGGTGAGGTGCGTGGCGAGCAGCACCGCCAGCAATGGGAAGCTGACCGTGGCCAGGTTGACGAAGCTGCCGAAACTGTCCGCCGAGCGGCGGGCGAACCCCGGCCCGAAGCCGAGCCGGTACGGCACGAGCAGGTCCAGCAACGCGGTGAACAGGAACACTGCGGTGGCACCGAGCAGGACGGCGGCGGCGAGCTCCCGCAGCGGCATGGTGAGATCTCTGGCTGGCGGCCGGTCGCCGGGCCCAGCCTCTGGTTGGGTGGTCACGCGTTTCTCCCGGTGCTCGCAGGTGGCGGCGGTCGATGCCGGTGAGCGTAGTGCTCCGCCGATGGACGAGGATGGACGGCATGCGGATCGTGGTACTGACCGGCGGGATCGGCGGCGCGAAGTTCCTGGTCGGCGCGCGAGAGTACGCCCGACGCACCGAAGCCGAGCTGACTGCCGTGGTCAACGTCGGTGACGACGTGATCCTGCACGGGTTGCGGATCAGCCCGGACCTGGACAGCGTGATGTACACACTCGGCGGCGGCGCGGATCCGGAGCGTGGCTGGGGCCGGGTCGGCGAGACCTGGGCGGTGAAGAACGAGCTGGCCGCGTACCAGGCGGAACCCACCTGGTTCGGGCTCGGTGACCGGGACGTCGCCACCCATCTGGTCCGCACCACCATGCTCAACGCCGGCTATCCGCTGTCGGCGGTCACCGAGGCGCTCTGCGCCCGCTGGCGGCCGGGGGTGCGGCTGCTGCCGGCCACCGACGACCGGCTGGAGACCCACGTCGTCGTCTCGGACCCGGAGTCGGGGCCGGGCTCGGAGTCGGGGCCGGGGCCCGATGCCGGCGGCGAGCGGGCCATCCATTTCCAGGAATGGTGGGTACGCCATCGGGGCGCGCTGCCCACCCACCGGTTCGTCTTCGTCGGCGCGGCACAGGCCAAGCCGGCTGCCGGCGTACTGGACGCACTGGCCGCCGCCGACGTCGTGCTGATCGCACCGAGCAACCCGGTGGTGAGCATCGCACCGGTACTCGCCGTACCCGGGATCCGCGAGGCACTCGCCGGCAACCCGGCCCCGGTGGTCGGTGCGTCGCCGATCATCGGCGACGCACCGGTACGCGGCATGGCCGACCGGTGTCTCGCGGTGCTGGGCGAACCGTGCACGGCGGCGGGTGTGGCGGCGCTCTACGGTGCCCGGCGCGCCGGTGGGCTGTTGGACGGCTGGCTGGTCGACCCGGTGGACGAGGCCACCCGGGTGGACGGGATCGAGGTGCGGGCCGTACCGCTGTGGATGTCCGACGAGGCGGCGACGGCCGCGATGGTCGGCGCCGCGATCGAACTGGCCGGTCGGCCGACCGGGGTGACCGGATGAGGCTGGAGATCCTGCCGGTCACCGGGATCGGCGAGGTGCTCCCCGGTGACGACCTGGCGGCGCTGATCGGGGACGCCGCGCCGTGGCTGCGCGACGGCGACGTCCTCGTGGTGACCAGCAAGATTGTCTCCAAGGCCGAGGGCCGGCTGGCGGACCTGCCGGCCGACGATCCGGACCGCAGCCGGGTCCGCGACGAGGTACTGGCCGCCGAGACCGTCGAGGTGGTGGCGCGGCGTGGGGCGACCCGAATCGTCCGCACCCGGCACGGGTTCGTGATGGCGGCCGCCGGGATCGACAACTCGAACGTGGCTCCCACCCAGCTGGTGCTGTTACCGGTCGACCCGGACCGGTCGGCCCGACAACTGCGGGCCGGGTTGCACGCCCGGCTGGGGCTCGATCTGGCGGTCGTCGTGTCGGACACCATGGGACGGCCGTGGCGCAACGGCCTGACCGACGTCGCGCTCGGGGCCGCCGGCATCGACCCGGTGCGCGACTACTGCGGCCAGACCGACCGGTACGGCAACGAGCTACGGCTGACCCAGATGGCGGTGGTCGACGAGATGGCCGCTGCCGGGGACCTGGTGAAGGGCAAGTCGGAGCAGGTGCCGGTGGCGGTGGTCCGCGGCTATCCGTGGCGGCCGGCCCCGCCGGCGGGGCCGGCCGGTCCCGACGGGCCGGGCGTGCGCCCACTGATCCGCGAACCAGGTCAGGACCTGTTCACGCTGGGTACGGCGGAGGCCCGGCGGGCCGGGCTGCTCGCGGCGGCGACCCTGCCACCGGCCGGGCCGGTAGCGGCCCCGGCCGGACCGGCGGGTGCTCCGGCCGTCGGAGTCGACGATCGCCGTCCGGTCGACGGCGAGACCGTGGCCCGAGCGGTCCGGCTGGTGTCCGAGGTGGTGGCACCCGGCACCCGCTTCGAACTGGCCGACGCCGACGATCAGCGGACCGCGACCGACGGTCTGCCGGCCGACGCAGCGTACCCGGTGTTGCTGCGCTGCCGGCCGCCTGGCGATACGCCGCCGGACCTGGTGCGCTTCGGCGCCGACCTGCACCGGCTACGGGCGGCGCTGGCGGCCGACGGGGTCGCCAGCGCCGAGCTAGGGACCGTCGCCGGCCCCGACGGTACCGTCGTCGCACTCGGGCTCGTCGCGCCGCCGTGACGGACCCGGTGGCCTACACGTAGCCGTCCTCGCCGCGCTCCTTGAGCGCGTCCACCAGCCGCTTGACGTCCTGCGCCCGATCGCGCGGGCAGACCATTACCGCGTCCGGGGTGTCCACCACGATCAGGTCCCGTACGCCGAGCGCCGCGACCAGCCGGTTGGAGTGCGGCACCACCACCAGGCCGCTGCTGTCCCGCAGCAGCACCCCCGGCTTCTCCTCGGCCGCCGAGGCGCCGAGGACGACGTTGCCGTCCGGATCGGCGGGCAGCACGTCGCCGAGGGTGTGGAAGTCCCCGACGTCGTTCCAGCCGAAGTCGCCGGGGACGGTGCCGACCCGCCCGGCGGCGGCCGCGCCCTCCATCACCGCGTAGTCGACGGAGATGCGGGGCAGTGTCGGCCAGATCTCGCCGAGCACCTCGTCCCGGTCGGGGCTGTCCCACCTGGCCGCGATCCGGGTCAGGCCGGAGTGCAGCTCGGGCTGTTGGCGGGCCAACTCGGTGAGGAACACGTCGACCCGCCAGACGAACATGCTGGCGTTCCAGAGATGCCGGCCGGAGCGCAGGTACTTCTCGGCAACCGCCAGCCCTGGCTTCTCGGTGAACTGCTCGACCCGGCGGACCGGCCCGGAACCGATGGTGTCGCCGCAGGCCAGGTAGCCGTAGCCGGTCTCCGGCCGGGTGGGGGTGACACCGACGGTCATCAGCAGGCCGGTACGGGCTCCGTCCACCGCCTGACGAATCGTCTCCACGAACCGGTCGGTGTCGCCGATCAGATGGTCGGCCGCGAACGAACCCATCACGCCCTGGGGTTCACGCCGGGCGACGACCGCGGCGGCGAGGGCGATCGCCGCGCAGGAGTCCCGGGGCGACGGCTCGACGAGCACGTTCTCCTCCGGCACCGTCGCCAACTGCCGGGCGACCGCTGCGGCGTGCGCCGCACCGGTCACCACCAGTATCCGTTCCGGATCGGTCAGCGGCGCCAGCCGTGCGACGGTCGCCTGCAGCAGTGAGGCGGTGGTGCCGGTGAGGGGGTGCAGGAATTTAGGGTTACCGGCGCGGGACAGCGGCCACAGTCGGGTGCCGCTGCCACCCGCCGGAATAACGGCGAAGAGCATCAGCACATCATGCCCGGCACGGGCACGCCACCCGACGAGATGGCGGAAACCTACCCGTACCGGTAGGTAGTGGTCGGGTCACCAGGCGACCCGGTTCATGCTGGCGGCCCGGCTCCACGCCGCCACGTGCACCTCGGCGCTGGATGCCCAGGTGAACTCCTTGGCCCGGTCCACCCCGGCCTTGGCCAACGCGTGCCGGCGGGACTCGTCGTCGAGCAACGCCACCAGGTCGGCGGCGATCCGGTCCGGATCCTCGCTGGTGTAGGCGACCGCGTCACCGCCGACCTCGGGCAGCGACAGCCGGGGCGTGGTCAGCACCGGAGTACCGCAGGCCATCGCCTCCAGGATCGGCAGGCCGAAGCCCTCCCCGTAGGACGGGTAGGCGGCGACGAGGGCACCGCCGAGGAAACCGGGCAGGTCGGCGTAGCGCAGGTAGCCGGGACGCAGCAGCCGCAGGTGGGCGGGGACGTCGGTGACGGCACGGTCGATCTCGTCGTCGTGGCCCTGCCCGCCGGCGACCACGAGCGCGGGCGGCTCGGGCCGGTCCTGCACCGCGCGAACCCAACCCCGGATCAGGTTGGGCACGTTCTTACGCGGCTCCTTGGCACCGAGGAACGCGATGTAGTCGGTGCCGGTCAGCCCGAGCCGGGCCCGTACCCGGGCCTTCTCTTCGTCGCTGGGCACGTGGAAGGCGCCGCAGTCGACGCCGTGGTAGGCCACGTCGATCCGGGCCTGGTCGGCGTTGAGCAGCCGGATCAACTCGTCACGGCTGGCCTTGCTGGGCACGATCACCCGACTGGCCCGGCGCAGCGAGGTCCTGATCGCGCTGCGGAAGAAGGTTCGCCGCGACTTGTCGTAGTGCTCCGGTTCGGTGAAGAACGTCGCATCGTGCACAGTTACCGTTATCGGACATCCAGCCCGCATCGGACAGGTGTAGTACGGCGAGTGCAGCACGTCAGCACCGGTCTGCTGGGCGAGCAGCGGCAACCCGGTCTGCTCCCAGGCCAGCCGGGCCGGGCGATGCGCGACGGCGGCCGGCGCAGCGATCACGTCGGCGGCCGGCAACATCCGGGTGTACCGCTCGACATCTGTACGCAGCGCTACGACGGAGAGCTCGACGCCGCTGCCGATGAGCGCACCGAGGGCCCCCAGCAGGCCGTCAACGTATCGACCGACGCCACCGCGGTCGGTGGGCACGCTCGTGGCGTCGATGAGTACGCGGGGCGGTCGACCGGCGGTCACTGGGCAACTCCTCTAAGGGGGTGGTGGAGGGTTGTGAAGAACGACACGTGTGCCAAGACTACGCCGCCCGACGCCGTCCGCCGTGTCGACGACGCGACCGAAAACGCGGCGCGGCGAACCGCGCCGCCAACGATCAGCGGGGCGAGACCACCCGGTGACAGCGTGTACGTACAGTGACGGCGCTACGCTCAGCCCCGATGACCAACAACCTGGCCGGGCTGCTCGCGGTCGCCGTCGCTGCGGACCCGACACGGCCCCTGCTCACCTGGTACGACGACGCGACCGGCGACCGGGCCGAGCTGTCCGGTGCGACGCTGGCCAACTGGGTGGCCAAGACCGCCAACCTGGTGGTGGACGGGGCCGGCGCGGCCGCCGGCGACCACGCCGACGTCGCGTTGCCGGCCCATTGGCAGACCGCCGGCGTCCTGCTCGGTTGCTGGTCAGCCGCGCTGGTGGTACGGACCGCCCCGGCCGCCGGGCCCGGCACCCCGGCTGCGGAAGTGCTCTTCGCCAGCCCGCCGGCGGTGCCCGAGGTCGATCGGCGGCCCGCCGGCGAGCGCTACCTGCTCAGCCTCGCCCCGATGGCGGCACCCGCCCGGGAACTGCCGCCCGGCTGGACCGACTACATCACCGAGGTACGCGGCCACGGCGACCATTTCACCCCGTACCCGGCGGTCGACCGACAGGACCCGGAGCTGGCTGGCCGGGCCCGCCGGCGCGGCGCGGAGCTGGGCATCGGGGCCGGGGCCCGGGTCCTGGTCGACTGCGACCGGTACCCGGACCCGACCGACTGGCTGCTGGCGCCGCTGGCCGCCGAGGCGACCATGGTGCTCTGCCGCAACCTCGACCGGCAGCGACTCGACGGGCGGGTGGACAGCGAAAAGGTCGATCTGGTCCTGGCCTGAGTGGTCGTCGTCGGCACCGCCGGACGATCGGGGCCGGTCAGAGTTCGCGGGGCACCACTTCCCGCAGTTCGCCGTCCGGCGCGCACACGTAGAACCCGGCCCGATCGGCCAGCCACGGCTTGCCCGCCGCCTCACCGTCGCTGAGCAGCTTCTCCTGCACGCCGAGGATGATGTACCGGGACCCGTCCGGATTGCCGTCCCGCCAGCCCGGGCCATACAGCCGGTCGACCAGCATCTCGCGCCGCTGCCGCGGCACCGCGCCGTCCACCACCCAGTCAGTCGGCAGCCGGTACCAGAACGTCCGGGTGATCCCGGCCAACGGGTTGAAGGCGTGCGCCCCCTCGACCCGGACGCCGAGCGTGTCGGTGATCTTCAAACGGAAGTAGACACCCACGCCTGTGAGACGCGCTGCGCTGACGCCGCGTTGCCATCCCGGCGGAATCGGTCAACCCACCGACGCTTCCCGGTCCTGGGCGAACCGGATGAACGGCGCCAACGCCGCCGGATCGGTCAACGCCCCGGCCGCCGCCGCCTGCCCGGCAGGCACGCCGGTGAGGATCTTCTTCACCGGCACCTCCAGCTTCTTGCCGGACAGCGTCCGGGGCACGGCCGCGACCTGATGAATCCCGTCCGGCACGTGCCGCGGTGACAGCGCCGAGCGCAGCTCACGCACGATCCGGGTACGCAGCGCGTCGTCCAGCCCGACCCCGGCCCGCAATGCCACGAACAGCAGCAGCTCCCCCGCCCCGCCCTGCGGATCCTCCAGGTGAACCACCAGCGAGTCGGCGACCTCCGGCAACGCCTCCACCACCGAGTAGAACTCGGCGGTGCCCAACCGCACCCCGCCCCGGTTCAGGGTGGCGTCCGAACGGCCGGTGATCGCGCAGCTCCCGTCCTCGGCGACGGTGATCCAGTCACCGTGGCACCAGATCCCCGGGTACCGGTCGAAGTACGCCTGCCGGTAACGGCTGCCGTCCGGGTCGTTCCAGAACCCGACCGGCATGCTCGGCATCGGCTCGGTGATAACCAGCTCGCCCAGCTCACCGACCACCGTCCGGCCGTCGGCGGCCCGGGCCTCGACCCGCGCGCCCAGACACCGGCAGGCAATCTCCCCGGCCCGCACCGGCAACAGTGGTACGCCGCCCACGAACCCGGTGCACACGTCGGTGCCGCCGGACAGCGACGTCAACTGCAGATCCTCGCCGACCGACCGGTACACCCAGGTGAAACCCTCGGCCGGCAGCGGCGCCCCGGTCGAGCCGACCCCGCGCAGCCGGGACAGGTCGGCGATCTGGCGGGGCACCAGCTTCTCCTTACGGCAGGCCAGCAGGAACGGCGCCGAGGTGCCGAAGTAGGTGGCGCCGGTCTCGGCGGCCAGTCGCCACAGGGTGCCCAGGTCCGGGCTGGCCGGGCCGCCCGGGGCGGCGCTCACCGCCGGGTTGCCGTCGAACAGCACGATGGCCGCACCCACCGCCGGCCCGGAGGCAAGGTAGTTCCACATCATCCAGCCGGTGGTGGTGTACCAGAAAAACCGGTCCCCCGGCCCCAGATCGTGATGCAACGCCAGCATCTTCAGATGCTCCAGCAGGATGCCGCCGTGCCGGTGCACGATCGGCTTGGGCAGCCCGGTGGTGCCCGACGAGTAGAGCACGTACAGCGGCTGATCGAACGGCACCGCGTCGAACGCCAACGGCTCGTCGGTCGGCGCGGCGAGCGCCTCCCAGGTCGAGGTGGCCCACGACGGGGCGTCCGACGGCTCAGCCGACAGGTACGGGATGAGCACCCGGTGCCGCGCCGACGGCAACGCGTCCGCGATCGCTGCCACCTCGGCGCGGCGGTCGACCGCCTTGTCGCCGTACCGGTAGCCGTCGACCGCGACCAGCACCGTCGGCTCGATCTGCTGCCAGCGGTCGGTGACGCTGCGAGTGCCGAACTCCGGCGCGCACGACGAGAAGATCCCGCCCAGGCTGGCGGTGGCCAGCATCAGCACGTACGTCTCGGGGATGTTCGGCGCGTACGCCGCAACTCGGTCCCCCGGCCCCACCCCGAGCCGCCGCAGCCCGGCCCGCACCCGGCGGACCTCGTCGCGCAGTTGCCCGACGGTGAGGGTGACCGGCGCTCGGGTCTGGCTGTGCGCGATCACCACCGGGGCGTCCTCGGCCAGCCCGGGGGCGCGCAGAACGTGCTCGGCGTAGTTGAGCCGGGCACCGGGGAACCACCGCGCGCCGGGCATCCGCCGGTCGGCGAGCACCTGCTCTGCCGGCTGATGGCCGACCACCTCGAAGTAGTCCCAGATCGACCCCCAGAACCCGGCCAGGTCGTCGACCGACCACTGCCACATCTGCTGGTAGTCGGCGAACCGCAGCCCGCTGGTGCGCTCCAGCCACGCCAGGTATCCGCCGATCCGGGTCCGTTGCCGCACGTCCGCCGGTGGGCACCACAGCACCTCGCTCACGACTGACACTCCTCCCCGGGTCACGGCCGCGTCGCCGGACCGCGTGTGGCCGTCCACTTCCATCCTCGCTCACGTCGCGCGCCGCCGGCGGCGGTGCCGCTGATCGATTGTCCTGCCAACCGGGGCGCAACGGAGCGTGCCGGGAACACAAGCTGTCGTCGGCAGGTAGCGCAACGGGCACAGGCTGCGACGGATACCAAAGTGTCCGGAAAAAGTTCGCCGCCCGTTGCGCCCTGACTCAAGCATCCCCGCCCGAAACGGTACGGTTTGCCCATGCGTCATCTCTGGAGCCTCCTCAGCGGCCTGGCCGTGGCACCGCTGTGCTGGGTGCTGATCGCGGTCGGCCAGACGACATCGGCCCGCACCATCGCCGGCTGGGTGACCGACGACACTTACCACACGGCGACCCTGCTGGCACCGGCCGCGTTCGTGTTCGCCGCCGGGCTGCTGCTCGGGCTGCTGGGCACGCTACGGTTCTCCCCGCTCGGTCCACTCACCGCCGGGCTGGCCCTGGCCACCCCGTACGTCGCGATGTTCGTCGACCCGTTCGGTGCCCGCGACCTGATCGGTATCGGTACGCCGTGGCGGCTCCTCGGTGAACCGGTGGTACTGCTGCAGCCGGTGGAGAACGGCACTCTCGCGTTACTCGGGGTGCTGCTCAGCACCGCGGTGCTGAGCCGGCAGCGGTGGCGGTCCCGGCCCGCGGCGAACAGCACCTCCGGCGACAAGGCCGGCTCCGATGCGACGGCGGCGGAGCCGTTGCCGGTCCGGCCGCTCGGCGAGTTCGATCCGTCGCTCTGGTCACTGCCGGGCGGCAGCACCACGACGTCGGACGAATCCGCCGGCGCGCCGGCCGGCCCGGACCGGGCCGACGCAGGCCGGCCGGCGTCGTTGACCACGAAGACGAAGTCGACACTGGCCGCGCCGGCCAAAGACGTTCGACCCGACGGCGACGGGCTACGGCCGGCCCGGCGCATCCCCCGGTCCAGTCGGTTGATCCGCTGAGTTGACCCACCGACCATCGTCGGTGACGTTGCGACCGGCGGGTACCGTGCCGGAAGGCACCATCCCCGCGAGGAGGTCAGATGCGGCACCTGGGCTCGCTGATCCTGTCCCTGCTCCTCGCACCGGTGATCTGGTTCATCGCCGGGCTCGGCCTGAGCGAGTACGCGCTGGCCCGACGGGACGCGTACAGCGAACCACCGCTCGACGTGTTCATCGGGTTGGCCGCGCTCGCGGTCTGCGGGGTGTCGTACGCACTGTTGCTGCTACCCCGTTTGTCCCCGGTCGGGCCGGTGCTGGCCGGGGCGTCGTTCGTCGCAGTGTCGGTGTGGGCCACCGTCGACATCGTGGGGTTCTACGACACGATGCCGCGCCGGCTGCTCGGCACGGACTTCGTCCTCACGGCGCCGGCCGAAGGGCTCGCCGTGGTACTGGCCGTCCCGTTGTTGGCCACCGTGTTCAGCCCGCGTCGTTGGCGGGGTGAGCGGACGGTGGCGCTGTATGCCGGCGGACCACCACCGCAGGACGTGACGCGGACCGCCCCACTGCCCGGCCCCGGCGGGTACGGCGACCCGGGCGGATACGGCGGCGACGCCGGACCGTCGCCGTGGTCGGCCCAGCCGCCGACCGGCGATCCGGCTCGGACCATCGCGTTCCCGGCTGCCGCCAACCCGCCGCTGCGGCCAGCCCGATCGGCGACGGGTGCCGGGACCGACTCGGAGCACGACACGATGCGGCTGACCCCACCGGGGCACCGGCGAGACGATCCGACCGTCGTACTGCCCCAGGCGGCGGCGTTCGCACCGCCCCGTCCGGCGGGGACCGGCACCGACCCGGACGAGACCACCCGAATCAGCCAGCCGACCACCACCGACCCGGACGAGACCACCCAGATCAGCCAGTCGGACCAGACGGAGCGGATCGACCAGGCCGACGAGACCACGACGGTGCTGCCGGCCCGTCCCGGCGATGCCGGGAAGTCCCCGAGCTGAGGCCGGACCCGGAACCTCAGGTCCGGCCTCAGGTCAGGTCAGGGCGTCAGCAGCTGACGCGCCATCACGATCCGCTGCACCTGGTTCGTGCCCTCATAGATCTGAGTGATCTTGGCGTCCCGCATCATCCGCTCGACCGGGTAGTCCCGGGTGTAGCCGTACCCGCCGAGCAGTTGCACCGCGTCGGTGGTGATCTCCATGGCCGCGTCGGAGGCGAAACACTTCGCCGCCGCCCCGAAGAAGGTCAGGTCGGCGTCGGCGCGCTCCGACCGGGCGGCGGCGGCGTAGGTGATCTGCCGGGCCGCCTCCAGCTTCATGCCCATCTCCGCGATCATGAACTGGACGCCCTGGAAGTCGGCGATCGGCTTGCCGAACTGCTGGCGCTCCCGCACGTACCCGCGGGCGAAGTCGAGCGCGCCCTGCGCGATGCCGACGGCCTGGGCGGCGATCGTCACCCGGGTGTGGTCCAGGGTGCGCATCGCGGTGGCAAACCCGGTGCCCGGCTCGCCGATCATCCGGTCCGCCGGAATCCGGACATTGTCCAGGTAGACCTCGCAGGTCGGTGACCCCTTGATGCCGAGTTTCTTCTCCGGTGCGCCGAAACTCACCCCGGGGTCGGACTTCTCCACGACGAACGCGGAGATCCCCCGTGACCGGGCACCCGGCTCGGTGACCGCGAAGACCGTGTAGTACTCCGAGACACCGGCGTTGGTGATCCACCGCTTCACCCCGGTGAGCACCCAGTGGTCGCCGTCGCGCACCGCGCGGGTGGTCATCGACGCCGCGTCGCTGCCCGCCTCCGGCTCGGACAGGCAGTACGAGAACATCGCCGCCCCGGACGCCACCGGCCGCAGATAGCGCTCCTTCAACTGCTCCGAGCCGGCCAGCAACAACGGCATCGTGCCGAGCTTGTTGACCGCCGGGATCAACGATGAGGATGCGCAGGCCCGCGCGACCTCCTCGATGACGATCGCGGTGGCGAGGGCGTCGGCACCCGCCCCGCCGTACTGCTCCGGGACGTGCGGGGCGTGGAAGTCCGCCGCCCGTAACGCGTCGTAGGACGCGGTGGGAAACTGTGCGGTCTCGTCGGCCTCGGCGGCGTTGGGGGCGACCTTCGCGTCGCACACCTCCCGAACCGCTTCCCGGATCGCCGTGTGCTCCTCTGGTAACTGATAGACATCGAACGCCGGCCCGGACGTCATCACGCCCTCCCTCGCCTGGAGTGTTCCCTCGATATCCTGCTCGAGTGCGAGGATACCGGCGAGTAACGCCGACGTCGGTCGCCCCCACCCAGACATACGGACTATCGTCTGCCGGGCAGCCGATCGGCGGCTCTCAGCCGGGTCGGTCCCCACGGAAGCGGTATGCCGCGAACGTCAAAACCACGATGATTGGTGTCGAGCCCCCCGGCACCGGACCACCGAGTGCGACGCGACCACAGCGCCGCCAGCGCGAGCGGAGAATCAAGGCGTGACCATCCCGTACCCGAACATCCAGCCCGTCCCGGCCATCGCGGCGGTGACCCCGCCGTCCGGCGCCCCCCGCCCGCGCCTGACCTTCCTCGGCACCGGCTACCTCGGCGCGACCTACGCCATCTGCTTCGCCGAACTCGGCTACGAGGTGATCGGCTACGACGTCGACGCCGACAAGATCGCCAAGCTGTCCGCAGGTGAGGTGCCCTTCCACGAGCCGGGTCTGGACGAGTTGCTCAAGCGGAGCCTGGCCGCCGGGCGGTTGCGGTTCACCACGGACATGGCCGCCGCCGCCGATTTCGGCGACGTGCACTTCATCTGTGTGGGCACCCCGCAGCGGGCCGGCGCGATGGGCGCGGACCTGTCCTACGTCGAGGCGGCGGTCACCGGCCTGGCCCAACACCTGACCCGTAAGGCGTTGATCGTCGGCAAGTCCACCGTGCCGGTCGGCACCGCCGAGTGGATCGAGCAACTGGTCGGCAAGCACGCCTCGGCCGACCTGAGCGTCGAGGTGGCGTGGAGTCCGGAGTTCCTGCAGGAGGGCTTTGCCGTCGAGGACGTGCTGCGGCCGAACCGGATCGTGGTCGGGGTACGCAGCGAGTGGGCCAACGGCATGCTGTACGCCGCACACAAAGGGGTGTTCGACCTGGCCGCCACCGAGGACCGGGAGGTGCCGTTGGTAGTGACCGACTTCGCCACCGCCGAGCTGGTGAAGGTCGCGGCGAACGCGTTTCTGGCCACGAAGATCTCGTTCATCAACGCGATGGCCGAGGTGTGTGAGGTGGCCGGCGGCGACGTCACCCAGTTGGCCCGGGCGATCGGCTACGACCCGCGGATCGGCAACCGGTTCCTGCAAGCCGGGGTCGGGTTCGGTGGTGGCTGTCTGCCGAAGGACATCCGGGCGTTCCAGGCGCGGGCGCAGGAGCTCGGCGCGGGTGAGGCGTTGCGGTTCCTGCACGAGGTGGATCTGATCAACCAGCGGCGACGGTCCCGGGTGGTGCAGCTGGCGGCCGAGCTGCTGGGCCGCTGGTCCGGGCCGGCCGGGCCGGATCTGTCCGGCACGACGGTGGCGGTGCTCGGGGCGACCTTCAAACCCAACTCCGACGACGTCCGCGACGCGCCGTCGCTCGCGGTGGCTGCGATGCTGGCCAAGACCGGCGCGCAGGTGCGGGTCTTCGACCCCGAAGGCACGGAGAACGCCCGGCGGGCCCAGCCGGACCTGACCTACGTACCGTCGATGGTCGACGCGGTCCGCGACGCCGACCTGGTCTGCGTCCTGACCGAGTGGGCCGACTTCCGTAACGCCGACCCGGTGGCGTTGGGTGAGCTGGTCGCCGGCCGACGGGTGATCGACGGCCGGAACTGCCTCGATTCGACGTTGTGGACCGGCGCCGGCTGGCAGTACCGCGGTATGGGCCGCCCCTGAGCCCGGCACCGCCCGCGCCGAACCGGCCGGTTGTGGGGCCGTGACGGACCCACGACCGGTTTTTCTCCGATCTCCACGCCGCCTGGGGCTGTTCAACAGTTGCTTGGTTTAGGCATGCTTCGTAGGAAGTGGTCCACAGTGTGGTCCGGGCGTGGAGGAGGGTGCCATGAGTACGCCGTACCGCTGCGCCTCGTGCGGGCGAACCGTGCCGGCGGCGGCGACCTGCCCGCGGTGCGGTGCCGAGCAGCCGCAGTTCGCTGAGGACCTGGCCCGCATCGAGCGGTCCATCGCTGAGATGAAGGCCCGCGAACTCGCGCTGGCCAAAGAGCAGAAGCAGATGGCCAGCGATCTGCAGGCGGCGATCTTCCAGCGGGACATCCTGTCCACCGGCGGTGCCGCCGGTCGGCGTGGCCCGGGGCCCCGGGTCTCGGTCCGCCGCCGGGCCGGGCGTCGACCGCCGACCGCCGACCAGGGTACCGCCCCGCCGAAGTTCCCCCGGCAGAGTCCCAACCTAGCCGCCGACGACGACGCGCCACCGACCGGGCCACCACCGGGCTCTGAGCGTCCCGCCTCCGGCCCGCCCGGCTACCCGCCGGCCGCCGGTGACGACGATCCAACCCAGGTCCTGTCGTCGGACGGCACCCGACCGGAGGCGTCCGCCCAGTCGATCCAGAACGTCCTGCTCGGCCTCGGCGCGTTGATGGCGGTGGTGGTGTTCGCCGCCGTCGCCAACAGCGCGTTGCCCGACGTCACCCGGCTGAGCGTGCTGTTCGCCGGCACGCTACTGCTGCTCGCGGCCCCGCCCGCGGTCGCCGCCCGCGGGCTCACCTCCACCGCGGAGACGATCGCCGCCGTGGCGCTGGTCCTAGTCCCGATCGACGGCTACGCGATCTGGGCGACCGACGCCGTCCGGGCCGGCCCGGTCAGCCCGTCGGCGTTCGCCGGCCTCACCTTCGCCGTCACCGCGCTGGTCGCCGCCGGATACGCCGCCACGACCGGGCTGCGGCTGCCCCGGTACGGCATGGTGCTCGCGATCCAGCCGGTCGTGCCGCTGCTCGGTCAGGACCTGATCCGAGGGCCGGCCGGGTGGGCGTCGGCGCTCGCCGCGGTCGCCGTGCTCGACCTGCTGCTGGTCCGGCTGCTGAGCGGCTCCGGAAAGCTCGGCGCCAGCTGGCGGTCCGGGCCGCCAACGGTGGCACGACCCCGGCCGGACGCACCGGCCGGACCGGACGGCGGCAACCGGCCCGGCGACCGGGCCAGCGGGCCGGCACCGTCCGGCACCGGCTCCGACCGGCCGGAGAGCGCGCCGGAGGAGGCCGACGCCGTCGTCGAGGGCGAGCCTCCCGGTGGCGGCGACGGTGGCCGACAGCCGGGCTGGCTGCCGCCGGCACCCACGGCGGCCGTCCTCTGGCTACGCGACCTGATCTGGACCATGCACGGGCTGGCCGTCACCGCCGCGCTGCTGTTCGCTGTGGTGGCGGTGCTGCGCGCCGACACGGTGCCCGCCACGCTGGTCGCGGCGGCGGTGCTGCTGATCGCCGCCGGGGTCGGGCTCGTCGGCGGCTTCACCCTGGGCCACCCGCCGTTGCCGGACCTGGCCGCCGGCGTGTTCGCCCTGGCAGTCATCGGCGCGGCCAGCCGGGTCGCGGCGGTCGCCCTGCCGGGCCCGGCGCTGTTGTTGATCGCTGCCGTGGTCGCCGTCGCCGGGATCGGCGTACGGGCCCTGCCGGAGCAGGTCCGCCGTGGCCCGCAGCTCGCGGCGGCGGCCGCGTTGACCGTGCTCGGCGTACTCGTCGCCGGTGGTGCGCTGCGGGCGGCGCTGGCACCGGTCCGCGCCGCGTTACCCGCCTGGCAGGCCGACCTGGCCGGGTACCAGCAGAGCCTGGTGGACTACGCCGGGCCCGCCGACTGGCAGCTCGCCCTGGCCGCGCTGCTGATCACCATCGCGGCGGCGGTCGCCATGCCCGTCGACTGGCGTCGCGAGGCGACCGTCGTCGGCGTGACGCTGACCGCGCTGGCCGTACCGGCGTCCTTCGCCCTGCCCTGGTACGCCGCACCGTGGCTGCCGGTGCTCGCCGCCGTCGCGGTGGCCGGCACCGGTTTCCTCACCGACACCACCCGGGCCGCCCGGGTGCACGTGATCTGCGCGGCGGTGCTCGGCACCGCCGGTGCGGGCGCTGCGCTGGCCCGACCCGGCTCCACCGCTGCCGCCCTGCTGGTGCTGGCCGCCGCCGGCGTACTGATCGCCGTAGCCGGGACGCTGCCGGAGGTACGCCGCCGGCCCGCCGGGGACGCGGTCGGGGGTTGGGCCGCCGGCGGGGCCGCGTTCGCCCTGCCCGGTGGGGTGGCGGCGTTCGTCACCGCTCTGGTGCCGCCGCCGGGGCCGACCGCACTGGCCGTCCAGGAGACGACCGCCCCGATCCTGGCCGCCGGTTTCCTCGCGGTCTGCGGCACGCTCGGCTACTCGACGCTGGCGCAGGTGGCGGAACGGCAGATCCCCCGACCGTTGACCATCGGCACCGGGCTGGGGGCGCTCGCGGTCACCGCCGCGGCGTTCGGCTCGCCCGGGGCGGCCATCGCCGACGTGTGGGTCGCCGTCGGACTGCTGGTCGCCGCGGGGCTGCTGCTCATGGCGCCTTCGATCGACGCCGGCCGGCGGGCGGACCGGCTGCTCGACGGCCCCGACTACGCCGCGGCGGCGGCCACCGCCGCGCTGGTCGGCACGCTGGCCAGGGTCAGCGCGATCGTAGTACCCGGCACCGAACTGGTGGCCAGCGCGGCGCTGACCCTGCTGGTGGCGGTCGCCGTACGCGCCCTGCCCGAACACTGGCGACGCGGACCGGTCCTCGGCACCGCGGTCAGCGGTGGGGTCATCGCCGCCCTCGCCGGCTACACGGCGGTCGCCGGCGGCGTCCAGGCACTGGCCACTCCGGGCCAGCTCTGGCAGGCGGACCTGACCGCCTGGTCCACCGAGGTCGCCGCCAACTCTTGGCAGGTGCCGCTGGCCCTGGTGCTGCTCGCGCTGGCCGCCGCCGTCGCGCTGCCCCGACCCTGGTCGTTCCACGCCGCCGGCGTGCTGGTCGCGCTCGCCACCGTCGGCACCCCGGCGGCGCTCGGCCTGCCCTGGTGGTCGCCGATCGTGGTCGGCTGCCTGGTCGCGATCGGGTACGGGATCGTCTCGGTGGCCGCCAACGATCCACAGGCCGCCACCGCCCGGGCCGGCGTCGCCGTGGCGGTCGCCCTGTACGCCATCGGTGCCAGCCTGGTCCGTCCGTGGACCACCGCCGCCGCGCTCGGTGTCGTGGTACTGACGTGCGTGGTGGTGGCGGTACTCGCCCGGGTCGTCGCCACCGTGACGCTGGCCGATCGATCTGCTCACGCCGACCAGGCCGACCAGGCAGGTACCGGGCCGCCCGTCCCCGACCGGGAGTCGATGCCGGCGCACCTGGCGAAGATCGGTGGCGCGGCGACCGGGGCCGCGCTGCTGGCACTGCCCGGAGGGGTCGCCGCGCTGGCCGCCGCGCTCGGCTGGACCACGGAGATCGTGCTGACCGGGGCGTTGGCCGCCTCGGCGCTCGGCGTCGCCGTGCTGGCCATGGTCCGCCGCCGGGTCCCGCACTACCTGCCGTACGCCACCGTCGGGTTGGCCGCCGGCGCGACGGTCACCGCCCTCGCCTCGCTCCCGACCAGCCTGCCGACCGGCATGTACGCCGCCGGAGCCGCACTGCTCGGCGTACTCGCCGAACTGCTCCGGGCCGCCACCCCACCGCCGGTGGACCTGTCCCGGCCGAGTCGTCGATGGTCCGGACTCGGCGGCCGGTGGAGCCAGCCGGGGCCGCTGGAGATCGGCCAGGAGTGGGCGATCAGCCCGGTCAAGGGAGCGTTGGCGGCCGCCGCGCTGCCCACCGCGCTGGCCGTCGCGGCGGTGGCGCCGACGCTGGCCGCCGCACTGGTCGAGCCGTACCGCACCCTGACCGCAATCTGGCAGGGGCCACCGGCCAGGCTGCTCGACCCGCCGGCCGCCGCCGTGGATCCGACGAACGTGCTCGCGGCGCTGCTGCTCACCGTCGCGGCGGCGCTGGCCGCGACCGGGTTCAACACCGGCCAGCCGGGCCAGGCGGTTCCGGTGGTACTGCCCGGCGTGGCGATCACCCTGCTGATCACCCCGATGTCGTTCGGCGTCGGCTGGCCGGCGGGCACCATGGCGGCGCTACTGGTCTTCGCGGTCGCCATGGTCGGACTGGCGTTGACCGAACCGCCGCCGGACACCGAGCGGCACCGGCCGCTGCGCATCGCCCGCCGGCTGCTGTTCCTGATCGGCCTCGCCGCCGGTGGCGCCGGACTCGCCGGGGCGCTGGCCAACGATCAACTGACCGTCTTCACGCTGGGCAGCTCGGTGTGCGTCGGAGCGGTGTCCGCGTACGCCGGACGCAGCCAGCCGGCCCGGATCCTCGGCTGGCTGTTCGCCTCGGTGATGGCGCAGATGTTCGTGCTGACCATGGGCCTCGTCGCCGGTTTCCCGCCGAGCTGGTCGGCGTTCGGCGTACTCGCCGTCGGTGCCGGCCTGCTGTTGTCCGCGACCCGACTGCCCCGGCTCAGCCACCCCGAGGCGGTACGCGAGGCGGCGGTGGTCGAGTGGAGCAGCTACGCGGCCGCGCTGCTCGCGCTGGCCCTGGCGTACAACTCGGCCGCGCATCTGGCCGGGCTGCTGGCCGCCTGGGGTGCGGTGCTCGGGGTGACGGCCACCCGGCCTGGCCGCCGTGCGATGGAGCGCCGGGTGCTGTTCTGGCTGGCGGTCGGCTGCGAGATCACCGCCTGGTGGATGCTGATGCGGATCACCGACGTGGCGCTCACCGAGGCGTACACCTTGCCGTTCGCCGTCCTCGCCCTGCTGGTCGGGGTCCTCGAGCTGCGGCACCGGCCGGACCTCAGCAGTTGGACGGCGTACGGGCCGGCACTGGCCGCGGCGTTCCTGCCCACCCTGGTACTGGTGATCAGCTCGGGGGAGAACAGTTTCCGGCAGGTCCTGTTGCTGCTCGGTGCGGTCGGCACCCTGCTGGTCGGGGCGATGAGTCAGCAGCAGGCCCCGGTGGTGGTCGGTACGGTGGTCAGCGCGGTGACCGCGTTGCACGCGTTGACCTTCTTCGGTCCGTGGCTGGTGCTGATCCCGGTCGGGCTGGTGCTGCTGGCGCTCGGGGCCAGCAGCGAGTGGCGCCGGCAGACCCAGGATCGGGTGCGGGGCGCCCTGCGCGGCATGCGCTGAGGCCGGCCGCCGAGACCCGGCCGGGCCGACTCGGCTGGGGCTAGGTGGTGCCGCCGCGTTGCGCCTGCAGCGCGGCGTCCTTCGCGGCGACCAGCTCGACCAGCTCCTGCTGGTAGGCGAGCATCCGGGCGCGCAGCCCCGGGTCGGTGGCGGCGAGGATCCGTACCGCCAGCAGACCGGCGTTGCGGGCGCCACCGATCGACACCGTGGCCACCGGCACGCCCGCCGGCATCTGCACGATCGACAGCAGCGAGTCCATCCCGTCCAGGTGCTTCAACGGCACCGGCACCCCGATCACCGGCAGCGGGGTCGCCGAGGCGACCATGCCCGGCAGGTGCGCCGCGCCGCCCGCCCCGGCGATGATCACCTGGAGGCCACGGTCGGCGGCGGCGCCGGCATAGTCGAGCATGCCGTGCGGGGTACGGTGCGCCGAGATCACCCGCACCTCGTGCTCGACGTCGAACTCGGCGAGGGCCTCGGCGGCGGCTCGCATCGTCGGCCAGTCCGAGTCGCTGCCCATGATGACGCCGATCATCGGCCCTCCTGTAGCCAGCGGGCGGCCCGGGCGGCCCGGTTCCGGACGTCGGTGAGGTCCTCGCCGAGCACCGTCACGTGGCCGATCTTGCGGCCCGGCCGGACCTGTTTGCCGTACAGGTGGACCTTGGCGCCGGGGTCGGTCGCGAACAGGTGGTGCAGCCGCTCGTCGATGCCCATCCCGCCATCCGCGCCGCCAAGCACGTTGGCCATCACCACCGCCGGGGCGGTCAGCCCGGTGTCACCCATCGGATAGTCCAGGACCGCCCGCAGATGCTGCTCGAACTGGGAGGTACGGGCCCCCTCGATGGTCCAGTGCCCGGAATTGTGCGGCCGCATCGCCAGCTCGTTGACCACCAGGCCACCGGGCACCTCGAACAGCTCCACCGCCAGCAGCCCGACCACGCCGAGCGCGCTGGCCAGGTCGATAGCCAGCTGCTGGGCGGCCAGAGCGCGCGACTGCGGCAGGGCCGGAGCGGGCGCCAGCACCTCGACACAGATGCCGTCCCGTTGCACGGTCTCCGCCACCGGGTAGACCGCCAGCTGACCGAACGGCGAGCGGGCCACCTGTACCGCCAGCTCGCGGACCAGCTTCACCCGCTCCTCGGCGATCAGCTCCACTGCCGGGTCGGCCGACGGGCCGGCCGGGTCGAGCCCGGCGGCGACCAGCTCGTCCGGCGTGTCCAGCAACCACACCCCGCGGCCGTCGTAGCCGCCGCGCGCGGTCTTGACCACCACCGGCCAGCCGACCTCGGTGCCGAACTCGGCCAGCTCGTCGACCGAGCCGATCCGCCGCCAGCGCGGCACCGGGGCACCCAGCTCGGTCAGCCGCTGCCGCATCACCGCCTTGTCCTGGGCACACCGCAGCGCGTCGGCCCCCGGGTGGATCCGCACCCCGTCGGCGGCCAGCGCCCGGATGTGCTCACCCGGCACGTGCTCGTGGTCGAAGGTGACGACGTCGCAGCCCTTGGCGAAGGTACGCAGCGCGGCGAGGTCGGTGTGCTCGCCGTACTGCACGTCGGCGGCGACCAGGGCGGCGCCGTCCTCCGGCGTACGGGCCAGCACACGCAGCGACTGGCCGAGCGCGATCGCGGCCTGATGGGTCATCCGGGCGAGCTGCCCACCACCCACCATGCCGACGACGGGCAGTCCGGTACGGGTATCCATGGCGGCGACAGCCTAACCCAGCTGCGCGACCAGGTCCGCGACGGAGGTGACCGGCCGGTCGCAGACGAAGCCCCGGCAGACGTACGCGGTCGACGCCCCGCCGATCATCGGCCGGTCCGCCAGCAGCGGTACGCCGGCCTGGTCGGGACGGCCGGCCACCACCACCGCACCGGGCGGCGCGTGCCGCCGCGCCGCCCGTAGCAGCGGGTCACCGGTCGGGTCCTCGGTGACCACGGCGATCTCGTACGGACCGGAGAGCAACGCCTCGCCGACGGCGGCGGCGTAGCCGGTGAACCGGGCATGCCGGGCGACCACCGGCGCGACGGTGGCCAGCGCGGCCTCGGCGGCGGCCCGGTACTGCGGGGCGCCGCGCAGCGCCGCGTACCCGGTGAGCGCGGCGGCGGTGGCCGACAGCCCGGACGCGGTGGCGTTGTCGGTCGGGTCCGCCGGCCGGGCGACCAGTTGTTCGGCGTCGTCGGCGGTGTCGTAGAAGCCGCCGTTGTCGGCGGCGAACCGGGCCAACGCGACGTCCAGCAGCTCGCCGGCGAGATCCAGCCATCGGCGTTCCCCGGTGAGCTGGTGCAGCGCGCAGAACGCCTCGGCGAGGCAGCCGTAGTCCTCCAGCACCCCGTCTGGCGCGCCGACCAGACCGTCCCGGGAGACCCGGCGCAGCCGCCCGCCGACCAGGTGGGTACGGGCCAGATACGCCCCGGTCGCGACCGCCAGCTCGGCCGCCAGCTCAACGTCGCCGTCGGTACCGGCTGCGGCACCAGCCGGGGCGTCGGCACCAGTCAGGGCGTCGGTGGCGGTGGCGAACTCGACCAGTGCGGTGACGGCCAGGCCGTTCCAGGCGGTCACCGCCTTGTCGTCGCGGGCCGGCTGCGGCCGGCCCGACCGGGCCCGCCGCAGCGCCGCCCGGACCCGGTCCAGCTGCTCCGGCGGCGTGTCGTCGACGTCGCGGGCCAACCGAAGCACGCTGGTGCCGTGTTCGAAGGTGCCGTCGCCAGTCACCCCGTACAGGTCTGCCGCCCACCGGCCGTCGGCCTCGCCGAGGACCTCGATCAGCTGCTGCGGCGTCCACACGTAGCTGGCGCCTTCGACCCCGCCGGTGTCGGCGTCCAACGCGGAGGCGAACCCGCCACCGGGTACGGCGAGCGCCTCGGCGAGGAAGCGGACCGTCTCCCGGGCGATCCGACCGGCCATCCGGTCGCCGGTGAGCCGCCACAGCAGCGTGTAGACCCGCAGCAGCAGCGCGTTGTCGTAGAGCATCTTCTCGAAGTGCGGCACCGTCCAGGTGCCATCCACCGCGTACCGGGCGAAGCCCCCGGCGAGTTGGTCGTAGATGCCGCCCCGGGCCATCGCCTCGCAGGTGTGCTGGACGATCTCCAGGCTGTCGGCGGCGCCGGTGCGTTGATGATGCCGCAGCAGGAAGAGCAGGCTGAGATGCGGGGGGAACTTCGGTGCCCCGCCGAACCCGCCGTGCGTCGGGTCGTACTCCTTGCCCAGCGTCGCCGCGGCGGCGTCGAGCAGGTCGGCGGTCAACGGCGTGGTCGCCCCGCCGACCGCCTGCGCGCCGCCGACCGCCTCGGCTACCGCGGCCCCCTGGCGCAGCACGGCGTCGCGCTGGTCGCGCCAGGCGGCACCGACCGAGTGGAGCAGCCGGACGAAGTTCGCCTGCGGGACGTAGGTCCCGCAGAAGAACGGGGTGCCGTCGGCGGTGGCGAACACGGTCATCGGCCAGCCGCCCTGACCGGTCATCGCCTGGGTCGCGGCCAGGTAGACCGCGTCCACGTCGGGGCGTTCCTCCCGGTCCACTTTGATCGCGACGAAGTTGTCGTTGATCAACTGCCCGACCGCGTCGTCCTCGAACGACTCGTGCGCCATCACGTGGCACCAGTGGCAGGCCGCGTACCCGACCGAGATCAGCACCGGCACGTCCCGGCGGCGGGCCTCGTCGAACGCCTCCGGGCACCACGGCCACCAGTCGACCGGGTTGTCGGCATGCTGCTGCAGGTACGGGCTGGTTGCCTCACCGAGCCGGTTCACGCTGGGTCGCTCCTCGGGGTCGTGGCACGACTCCGACGGTGGGGGTCGCACGTTCCGACCATAGCCAGTCGGTGGGCGGCTCACCGCCGGGTCGGCACCGGAACGTCCGGGTATCGCAGCGCGGTGAGGCCCGCCTCGGCGGCGGCCTGGACGTTCTCCGGGCGGTCGTCGACGAAGGTGACCCGGTCGGCGGGCGCGCCGAGCCGGTGCAGCAGCGCCGCGAAGATCGCCGGATCGGGTTTGGTCAACGCCAGCCGGCAGCTGAACAGCCGGTGGTGGAACACCGCCGCCCAGTCGGCCGAGTCGATCGCCGTGGCGATGGACTCGGGGGCGTTGGACAGCAGCGCCAGGCCGTGTCCGTCGGCGGCAAGGCCGGTGACGAGTTCGACGGTACGCGGATTCAGCTGCGACCAGCTGGCGATGTCGGCCCGGTCCAGTTCGGCCACGAGCGGATCGTCGGCGGATAGCGGCCGACCGACCACGTGGCTCCAGTAGCGGTCGGCCGGCCAGCCGGCGTCGTAGGCGTCCCGGTGCCGCCAGTACCCCTCGTCGAAGGTGGCCTGCGGTAAACCGGCCAGCTGGGCCATGGCGGCCACTGCGGCCGACGGCTGCGGCAGCGAGATGACCTGACCGTAGTCAAAGACCAGCCAGTCCCGGACGGCACCGCTGGGCCCGCCGGTCACGATGCACCGTCCGCGCGCAGCGGGTAGATCTGGGCCTGCGCGGAGTCCGCCAGGGACCGGAGCACCGCGAGTACCTTGTCGGCGGGCATCGGCTTGAAGAAGTGGTAGCCCTGGGCGGCGGCGCAGCCGAGGGCGGCCAGGGTGGCCCGCTGGTCGGCGGTCTCCACCCCCTCGGCGACCACCCGCAGGCCCATCTCCCGGCCCAGCCGGACGGTGTGTCGCACGATGGCGGCGTCGCGTGGCGAGTCGGCCATCCGGACCACGAAGGACCGGTCGACCTTCAACTCGTCGACGGTGACCCGGGTCAGGAAGGCCAGTGAGGAGAACCCCGTGCCGAAGTCGTCAACGGCGAGCTGGACGCCCATCTCCCGGAGGCTGGCCAGCACCTCGTCAATGATCTCCAGCTCGCTCATCACCACCGTCTCGGTGATCTCCAGCACCAACCGGTGGGCCGGGACCTGGTGGCGGCGCAGCAGCTCGCCGATCTCGGCCGGCAACTGCGGGTCGAGCAGGCTCCGGGCCGAGATGTTGACCGAGATCGGTACGTCGATGCCGTGCGCCGCCCACTCGGCGGCGGCCGACAATGCCCGGTCGACGACGTACCGGGTGAACGGGGCGAGCAGTTCACTGCCCTCGACCGCTCTGACGAAGTGGACCGGGGTGAGCCGGCCGCGTCGCGGATGCCGCCACCGGATCAGCGCCTCCACCCCGGTCGGCCCGCCGGTGGCGAGGTCGACCGCCGGTTGCAGGGCCAGCTCGAGCTGGTCGTCGACGTCCAGCGCGGCGCGCAGTTCGGCCAGCAGTGCCAACTGGTCGGTGTTGGCGGCGTCCTTCGCGCTGTCGTAGCCGGCGACGCTACCGCCGATCGTCTTCGCCTGGCTCATCGCGATGTTCGCCCGGCGGAGCAGTTCGTTGATGTCGGCGGTGCCGGCACCGGCGACCACCACGCCGAGTGCGCCTTCGACCGACATCCGCACGCCGGCGACCTCGGTCGGCTCGGCCAGCATCGCGATTAACTCGCGGGCCCGGCGCATCGCCACCCCGGTCGGCGAGGTCCGCTCGACGCAACCGGCCGCCGCCGGGCTCAGCGAGGTCAGGAGCAGGGCGAACTCGTCGTTGCCGAGCCGGCCGAGGAGCTCGCCGGGGCGGAGTCGGTTGCTGAGCCGCCGGGCGGCGGACTGCAGCAGCTCGTCACCGGCGGCGTTGCCCAGGGTGTCGTTGACCTCTTTGAAGCCCTTGATGTCGAGCAGCAGCAGAGCGACCGGATGATCGTGCTCCAGCCGGTGCAGAGCGGCGTCCCCCTTGGTGAGCAGCGCTGCCCGGTTGAGCAGCTCGGTCACCGGATCGTGCATCGACCGGTGCATGGTCCGGTCGGTGAGGTGGCGCAGTGCCCGCTCGGTCGCCGCGTCGTGCAGGGCTGCGGCGAGCGCGTCACCGAAGGCGGAGAGCGCGGCGCGGTCCCGGGACCTCGGCATGGTGCTGGCCGGCAGGTGGATCCGCAGTTCACCGACGCCGGTCCGGCCGACCGTGAGCGGGTGGACGAGCATCTGGTCGGTTGCGGCGTCCGCGACGTCCTCTGCCGCCGCGACGGGGTCGACGGGATCGGCCGGCGGCTCCGACCGGCGCAGCCCGCCGGCGGCGTCGCCGACGTAGCGCCACAGCCTGCCGTCGACCTGCCGGACGTCGATCTCGACCCGCTCGGCACCGAACAGGGCCAGCCCGCCGGCGACTCCGGCGCCGACGACGGCCGGCTCGTCGAGCTGGTTGAGCGCCCGGGTCGCCCGGGCGAACTCCTGCCAGGCCCGACGCTCGTCCTCGATCCGCAACCGGTGGCCGTAGGTCTGCTGTAGCAGCCACAGCACCGGGGGCAGCAGCAGCAGCCAGCGCGGATCGTGACCGAGCATCCCGACCGTGACCAGCCCGACCAGGACGTTGCCGACGAACATCAGCAGCTTGTTGCGCAGCGCGTGCAGCAGGGTGGCACCGAACGGCCGACCGTGCCGCAGTGACAGGGCGACCGTGGCGAGGACCGCGGTGATCAGCAGATAGACCAGCCCGCCGAGGAGCATGGCGGCGGCGAGCAGTGGGGTGAGCTGCTGGGCGTACGGGTCGGCGACCGCCCGGGCGGCGACGCCGGCCGCCGCGACGGCGACGGTCAACGACGCGGTGACCCGGAGGATCTCCGGCACGGTACGGGGCTCGGAGAAGATCGACAGCAGGGTCCAGGCGATGCCAACGCCGACTGCGGCGGCGGCCGGCAGCCAGCCGGCCGGGAGGACGTAGAGCCCGACGATGAGGGCGGCCTCGCCCCAGGTGAAGCTGACCGTGCCGGTCCCGATGCGGAACCGCAGTCGGGCGAGTTGCGCGACGCCGAGCAGCGCCGCGACGATCGCGAATCCGGCCGGGGGCGGGAGCGCCGACGTCTGCGGGGCCGACCCGGTGAGCAGCCCGATGGCGATGGTGGCGACGGCGGCCACCAGAACGGCGACGGTGAAGACGGGCAGCCGCCACCGGCCCCCGCCGTCCAGGGTTTCGATCGTCGCCTGGTGCGCGGTCGCAGCCGGTTCCGTCCGCGCCGGCGTCACGGATCACTCCCGGTGACCGCCGGGCCGTGGACCGACGCCCGGCGCGGACGACCGACCATGATGAGCATCCCTCGCGTCCGTTCCGTACGACCAGGGACGACAGTTGTGCGATCCATGGTCGCCCCTTTCCGCGCGCGGTCGGAGGAACTGAAGGTCCCCGGCGGAAGGCTAAGCCAAAGCCGATTCCGGCAACAGGGGCCACTGGGCCGGTTTACCGGCGGAGGCCCGCTGGAGGGGAGAAAAGTCCCTGGTGAGAGCGCACGTAAGCGCTTACAAAGGGGATCCGGGACGCGAGTCGCCTTCTGTCGGATCAAGGACATTGCGTTCCGCCGCCGCCGACCCGCTGCCCGGCGCCGCGTCGTCGAACCGCTCGGGCAGCCGACGCAGCCGGGAGTTCATGTTCCTGATCAGAAACACCGTCGCGGCGGCGAGCACCAGGAGCAGGAACAGCCCCATCGGCCCGGCCAGACCACCACTGCGGGTGTCCCCGAAGTTGTTCACCGCCAGGACATGGACAGCACTCAGCACGATCGGACCCCTCTGCGTCGCTGACGTCGACTACACGTTACGCCCGGCGGATCAGGAGTGGCCGAGCCCCTCGCGAATCCCGGCAAACAGGTCGGATTCCGGCTTTGGGCTATCGACGAACGACCGGACCAACTCGAAATCCTCGGTCGGCCAGGCCTGCCGCTGCACCTCCATCGGCACCTGGAACCAGAAGCCGTCCGGATCGACCTGGGTGGCGTGCGCGCGCAACGCGTCATCGCGAACCGGGAAGTAGTCGGCGCAGTCGACCCGGGTGGTGATCCGGTCGCCCTTGTCCGGGCGCCCCTCCCACCGGTCCATCCACTCCTGGTACGGCGACTCCCGACCGATCGCGAGCATCCCCTCGTGCAGCGCGAGAATCCGCGCCCTGGTGAAGCTCATGCAGTAGTACAGCTTCAACGGCTGCCACGGCTCACCACCGACACCCGGGTATCGCGCCGGGTCACCGGCCGCCTCGAACGCGGCGACGCTCACCCGGTTGCACATGATGTGGTCCGGGTGCGGATAACCGCCGTCCTCGTCGTAGGTGGTCACCACGTGCGGACGGAACTCCCGCATCAACCGCACCAACGGCCCGGCTGCCTCCTCCATCGGCTCCAGGGCGAAACACCCGTCCGGCAGCGGCGGCAGCGGATCACCCTCGGGCAGACCCGAGTCGACGAAGCCCAGCCAGGCCTGCTCGACACCGAGGATCGCCCGGGCGGCGTCCATCTCGGCCCGGCGGATCTCGGCGATGTTCTCCCACACGTCCGGCCGGTCGAGTTTCGGGTTCAGCACACTGCCCCGCTCCCCGCCGGTGCAGGTGACCACCAGCACCTGGGCACCCTCCGCGACGTACCGGGCCATCGTCGCGGCACCCTTGCTGGACTCGTCGTCAGGATGGGCGTGCACCGCCATCAGACGCAGTTGCTCAGCCAACGAAAACGCTCCCTCATCCCATGCCTGACATCCCCTGCCGGCGGCGTCCGGGCCCGGCTGCGACAATGGGGCCCGTCAACCATTCTCGCCGACCCCACCGACACGTCCGCCAAGGAGTTCCGTCCCGGGTGACCGACACGTCCGCCACAACCGCCCCGACCGCCGTCATGTTCCCACCCGGGCGGTACGGACGGCGACGCGCGCCCCGAGCGCGCCGGCCGTGGCTCGTCGCGCTGCTCACGGCGGTGGCGGTGCTGGTCGGGACGGCGATCGCCGGCCGGCTCTACACGCTCTACGGCGATCCGCTGCACCAGCCCGAGGTGATCACCTACACCGAGGCCACCGAGGACGGGATCACCATCGACTTCGCCGTCACGGTGCCCCCCGGCGGTGCGACGACGTGCCTGGTCAGGGCCCGGTCGCGGGACGGGGCGGAGGTGGGCCGGTCCGAGGTGACCGTCCGGGCCGAACCGGGCGAACGACAAGTCCGCACCACGTACCGGCTGGCCACCGAACGAGTCGCGTTCCTGGGCGAGGTGCCACGTTGCCGACCCGCCGACTGACCAGCCGACCGTGACCCTCGCCACACCCGCCGATACGGGTGGCGATCCGGCGGCCGGCACACCCGAGCCGTTGCAACCCCGGCACCTCGGTGCGGAACGCTGGTACGTTGGTAGTTCGACCTCGACCGCCCGCAAGCCCACAAGGAGATCGTCTGTGTCCACGACCGACCGCGAGGCGCCCACCACCTGGCTGTCCCAGGACGCTTACGACCGGCTCCAGGCCGAGCTCAACGAGCTGATCGCCGGACGGACGGCGATGGCCGCCGAGATCAATGCCCGTCGGGAGGAAGGCGACCTGCGGGAGAACGGCGGCTATCATGCCGCCCGCGAGGAGCAGGGCAAGCAGGAGGCCCGGATCCGCTACCTGCAGGAGCTGCTGCGTACCGCCAAGGTCGGCGAGGCACCGGACGCGGACAGCGTCGCGCCCGGCACGGTCGTCACGATCCACTTTGACGACGACCCCGCCGACACCGAGACCTTCCTGCTCGGCTCCCGGGAGATCTCCTCGACGACCGAGCTGACCGTCTACAGCCCGGAGTCCGCGCTCGGCCAGGCCATCCTGGGCAGTCGACAGGGTCAGACGGTGACCTACACCGCGCCGAGCGGCGCGGACATCAAGGTCACTGTCGACAAGTTCGAGCCCTTCGCCGGCTGAGTTTGCGGCCGCTACAGCGGCGGTGGGTCAGTCAGCGGCGGCGAACGTTACCTGGTAGCCGCGATCACGGAGCACCTCGACCAGCTCGGTCGAGTGCTCCGGGCCGCGGGTCTCCACCGACAGGCCGACCTGGACCTCACCCAACCGCAGATGCGGGTTGCGCCGCTGATGATCGACGTCTACCACGTTCGCCCGCTGCTCGGCGATCAGCGCCAGCAGCGCGGCCAGCTCACCGGGCCGATCGCCGCACCGTACGGTGAACCGCAGGTACCGGCCGGCGGCGGCCAGGCCGTACTCGATCACCCGCAACAGCAGCAACGGATCGATGTTGCCGCCGGAGAGCACCGCGACCGTCGGGGTGGCCGGCCGCACCGCGCCGGACAACAGCGCTGCCACCGCGGCCGAGCCGGCCGGTTCGACCACCTGCTTGCCCCGCTCCAGCAGCATCAGCAGCGCCCGCGACAGGTCCTCCTCGGAGACCGTCACGATCTCGTCGACCAACTTGCTGACATGCGCGAACGTCAGGTCACCGGGGCGTCCCACGGCGATGCCGTCGGCGATCGTACGGTAGTCGGCCAACCGCACCGGGGCACCGGCGGCCAGCGACGGTGGGTACGCGGCCGCGCTGTCCGCCTGCACACCGATCACCCGTACGTCCGGGCGCAGTGCCTTGACCACCACCGCGATCCCGGAGATCAACCCGCCGCCACCCACCGAAGTGACGATGGTGGTGACCTCCGGGCACTGCTCCAGGATCTCCAGCGCGACGGTGCCCTGGCCGGCGACGACGTCCGGATGGTCGAACGGGTGGATCAGCACCGCACCGGTCCGGTCGGCGAACTCCCGGGCCGCCTCCAGCGCCTCGTCCACGGTGGTGCCGGCGAACTCGACCTCGGCACCGTACCCTCTGGTCGCGGTGACCTTCGGCAACGGAGCGCCGGTCGGCATGAACACCGTCGCGCCGATGTCCAGCAGCCCGGCGGCGAGCGCCACGCCCTGGGCGTGGTTGCCGGCGCTGGCCGCGACCACCCCGCGCCGACGCTGCCGCTCGGTCAGCCGGGAGATCCGCAGGTACGCGCCGCGTACCTTGTAGGAGCCAGCCCGCTGCAGGTTCTCGCACTTCAACCAGACCGGCCCGCCGAGCAGGGCGGTCAACGGGCGGGACGGCTCCAGCGGAGTCACCCGTACCACGTCCGACAAAACGTCCCGGGCGGCGAGGACGTCCGGCAGTCCGACCAGTTCCGTCATACCGGGCTGTCCACTCTCGGCCACGACGGGGCGTGCCGGGGCCACGACGCCATCATCTCCAGCTGGCCGGCCACCGCTAGCAGCAGCAGCTCCGAGCCGGGCGGCCCGACCAGCTGGACCCCGACCGGCAAGCCGTCCGGGCGCAGCCCGGCCGGCGCCACCAACGCGGGCAGTCCGGCCATGTTCCACGGCGCGGCGTACGGGGCGTACCGAACACAGCTCCACATGTTCGCCGTCCAGGACCGGCGCGCCCAGCTGGTCGCGGCCGGCGGGGTACTGGCCAGCGCCGGCGTCAGCAGCACGTCGGCGCGCTGGTCGGTGAAGAACCCGGTCATCCGGTCCCGCCAGGCGGTGCGGTCGGCTTCCCGGACGCACCCGCGCCGTTGTGCCCACCGGCCGAGCGCGACGTGCCGACGGGTCCGTGGTTGCAGTTCCCGGCCGCCGGCCCGGCCGGCGGCGGCGTCCTCGGCCGCGGCGGCGAACCAGGTGGCCAGTCCCCGCAGCCCCAGCGAGGCCGGATAGTGCAGCGCGGTGCCGACCACGTCGTGCCCGGCCTCGGTGAGCCGGCGCGACGTCGCCGCCACCGCGTCCCGGTTGGCCGCATCTGCCCGCAGCCCGGCCACCGGCGAGGTGAGCGAGACCGCCACCCGCAGCCGGCCCGGCTGGACAAGCTTCTCCGGTCGCCGGCCAGCGAGCACCGCGAAGCCGGTCGCGGCGTCCGCCACACAGGTCGTCAGGATGCCGTGCTCGGTGAGGCCGAACCAGTCCTCGGTGCCGAGCTGTCGCGGAACCACGTCGCGGCCCGGTTTGAGCCCGAGCAGACCGCAGCAGGCAGCCGGGATCCGGATCGAGCCGAATCCGTCGTTGCCGTGTGCGATCGGCACCATGCCGCTGGCCACCGCGGCCGCCGCGCCACCGGAGGAACCGCCCGGGGTACGCGACAGCTGCCAGGGGTTGCGGCTAATTGCCGTGGCGTCGTCGGTGGTCGCCCAGAGCCCGAGCTCCGGCATCCGGGTGACCCCGACGACGACCGCGCCGGCACCGCGCATCCGGCGGACGATCTCGTGGTCGTGTTCGGCGACCGGGGTCCGCGCGGCGGCCGATCCGCGCCAGGTCGGCAGCCCGGCGACCGGGGTGTTCTCCTTGATGGCCACCGGTACCCCGGCCAGCGGCAGGTTCGCCAGGTCCTCCTGTTCATCGACCTTCTCCGCTTCGACGATGGCCTCGCCGCCACGGACCGCTCGGAAGGCGGACAGCTCCGGGTCGGCCCGGGCGATGTAGTCGAGATGGTCGGCAACGACCCGGGTCGCCGAGGTGTCACCCCGGCGAACGGCCCGGGCGATCTGCCGGGCGGTGGTCCCGACCCAGGTCGGTACGATGTCGTGCACGGCACCTCCAGGCAGCCGGTACGCGGTTCGCGTCGCTGTGCGGACCCGTCGCCGGACCCGCCCGGGTGTCGGGCCGGCCCGGAGTGGGCCCGCCCGTCGGATCTCGCCGACGGATCCTCAGCCGAGCGCCTGATCCAGGTCGGCCAGCAGGTCGTCCACGGTTTCGATTCCGACAGACAGTCGCACGAGATCGCCGGGGACTTCAAGAGGCGAGCCGGCGGCGCTAGCGTGGGTCATCCGTCCAGGATGTTCGATCAACGATTCGACCCCGCCGAGCGATTCGGCGAGTACGAACAGTCGGGCCCGGTTGCAGATTCGCACCGCTTCCGCCTCACCACCGGCCGCCCGGAACGAGACCATCCCACCGAACCGGCGCATCTGCTTGGCCGCCGTCTCGTGACCGGGGTGGTCGCGTTGTCCGGGGTAGAGCACCTGGCGTACCGCCGGGTGGTGGTCGAGGAATTCGACGATCCGCTCGGCGTTGTCGCAGTGCCGTTCCATCCGTACGCCCAGGGTCTTGATTCCGCGCAGGGTAAGCCAGGCGTCGAAGGGTCCGTTGACCGCGCCCATGGCGTTCTGGTGGAAGGCCAGCTCGGCGGCGAGTTCCGGATCGTCGGTGACCAACGCGCCGCCGACCACGTCGGAGTGTCCACCGAGATACTTGGTGGTGGAGTGGACCACCACGTCGGCGCCGAGCGCCAGCGGCTGCTGCAGGTATGGCGAGGCGAAGGTGTTGTCCACCACGAGCCGCGCCGCGACGTCACGGGCCAGGGCGGCCAGCCCGGCGATATCGGCGATGCCGAGCAGCGGATTCGTCGGGGTCTCCGCCCAGATCATCCGGGTACGGCCGGGTTGTACCGCTGCCCGGACCGCGTCGACGTCGGAGATCCGCGCGGCGGTCCAGGTCAGTCCCCAACGCTCGGCGACCTTGGCGAACAGCCGGAACGTGCCGCCGTACGCGTCATCCGGGATGATCGCGTGATCGCCGGGCCGGCAGACGGTGCGCAGCAGCGTGTCCTCAGCCGCCAGACCGCTGGCGAAGGCGAGCCCGACCCGGCCACCCTCGATCGCGGCCAGGCATTCCTGCAGCGCGTCCCGGGTCGGGTTGGCCGACCGGCTGTACTCGTACCCGGCCCGGGGCGCGCCCACCTCGTCCTGAGCGTACGTGCTGGTCTGGTAGATCGGCGGCACGACCGCTCCGGTCCGGGCCTCCGGCTCCTGCCCGGCGTGGATGGCGACCGTGTCGAACCCGTATGTCATGGCACGAGGCTAGGCCATCGGTCCGAGCGCCACCGCCGGTGGGACGGATGCCCGCCTGACCTGCGGGTACCCCGACGGGAACGAGCCGGCCCCCGCCGGTGTTGTCCGAGAGGCCACGAACGAGAGGAGTCGCACGGTGTTCCTGCGACCGATGAAAGCGAATCTGCCTGAACCTGGGCAGGCCCTGCCCGGCCGGGACCGGCCGATACCGGTGGCGGACCGGCACGCCGTGCTCGGTACGCCGCTGACCGGCCCGTGGCCGGCCGGTACCCGGGTGGCGGTCTTCGGGATGGGCTGCTTCTGGGGGGCCGAACGGCTGTTCTGGCGACTGCCCGGGGTCGTGTCGACCTCGGTCGGGTACGCCGGCGGCGAGACGCCGAATCCCACGTACGAGGAGGTGTGCTCCGGCGGGACGGGGCACGCCGAGGTCGTTCAGGTGGTTTACGACCCGGCCCGGATCGGCTACGCCGACCTGCTGAAGGTGTTCTGGGAGAACCACGACCCGACGCAGGGCATGCGCCAGGGCAACGACGTCGGTACGCAGTACCGGTCGACGATCTACACCACCGACGCCGAGCAGGCGACCGAGGCCGCCGATTCCCGGACGGCGTTCGCTCCGGTGGTGGCCGCGGCCGGCCGGGACGGGATCACCACCGAGATCCGGCCGCTGGGCGAGTACTACTACGCCGAGGATCACCACCAGCAGTACCTGCACAAGAATATCGGCGGCTACTGCAACCACGGGCCGAACGGGATGACCTGCCCGGTGGGCGTCGCCCGGAGCGCCGACTGACAAGCCGACCGTCGCCGATACTGAACCGGAGCCGGCCGTCGCCGATCAGGCGGCGGCCCGCTCCACCTCCCGCAGCATCAACCGCAGCGACTGGCTGTGCTTGGCCGGTGGCAGACTCGCCAGTGCCGATCGGGCGTGCCGCAGCCCTTCGACGCGGTCGCCCGACTTGACCAGCATCAGCCCACGGTGCAGCTCGATGTGGGTGGCGAACCGGGCCAGGCTGGTCGGCCGGGTCCGGTCCGCCCACTCCTGGGCGTCGACCGCGGCCGAGTCGCCGAGGCGGGAGAGCAGCATGCTGGTGAAGATCGCCATCCGCCACTCGGGCACGGCGAAGTCGGAGATCTGCTCGGCGGAACCGGTCAGGTCGAAGACCCGGCGGGCCTCGTCCAGGTGCGTCAATGCGCTGATCCGGTCGCCACGGACGCCGGCGACGTGCGCCTTGGCCATCAACGCGTTGAGCCGCCCGAGCGATGGTCGATCGGTCAACGCGAGGGCCTGATCGGCCAGGTCCTGCGCGGCCGTGAGGGCAGCGCCCTCGTAGCCGAGGGCCAGCGCGGCGCGGCCCCGGACCCAGACTTGCACGGTCCGGTCGCCGCTGCGATCCGCGCTGACCGCGGCAAGTCGGTACCACCGGACTGCTTCCTGCGCCATCCCGGTGGTCTTGCCGTAGACGCTGAGGAAGCGGGCGGCCAGCCCCCACATCACCGGAGTGCCGAGCTGCTGTTGCAGCACGACGAGGTCACTGGCGATCCGGTCCTGCAGCTCACCGGCGCCTACCGACATGTAGTCCCGGCCGAGATTGGCGGCCCGTTCCTGCCATTGGTCCTCGGCCGCCGGGTCACCGAGCGCAGCCGTGAAGCCGCAGTGGATGAGTTCGGAGACGGCTGCCGGTGCCACCACTGCGGCGGCGAGTCCGGTGATCAGACCCCGACGTTGCATATGGTCCCCCAAGACCTGTTCGTAGGCGGTCACCACATCGGCCGTCGCTGTCCGCCGCCCAGCCTCGACGTTCGACAGATGACCCTTGCTGAAGTGGCTCAGCGCGGCCATTTTCGCCAGGCTGACACCAGCGGATTCCCGGGCCTTCCTCAGGGTCTCACCCATGTCACTCATATTCCGCCTGCCCACCTGTATTGAAGACCTGCTGAAAACTCAGCCGCGCTTTTCCTGACCTTCGACTGCCCCTGACGCTCTTGACCAGAGGCCGCGGGGATGGCGCGTGGACGCGTTGGACCGAACCTACCCCGATTCGGCGTAACAACCCGCCGACCTCGCGGCCCATCGACCAGCATGCCAGCGACGGACCACCATGTACACCAACGTTCTAGGGGTAGGTACACCACCCGGAAAAGACGATGGCAGATGTCGGCCGTGCTGGACAAGTCCGAGCAGACTTCATCCGATCTCCAGTGGCACGATACCCGAGGCCAGACAAGACTAAGACCATAATCAATCATTATCATTAACCACTCAAAGTAATGGCAAGGTAACCATTTGTCACCTTCGGGTGGTGGGCCAGCCGGGTGCGACCGACCGCCGGTTCCACCGACTGGACTGGCCCGCGAGCCGCGCCGCCGGGGCGACGCCGCAGCCCCGGCCGGGCGGGTCCACGCCGTCGCCCCGGCGGCGGAAAAATCGTTGCCGGCGGCTGTAGCGGCCGGCTAGCGTGGCCGTACACGGGAAAGGAGGTGGTCCAGCGTTGTATAGCTATAGGACTCGTGAGGTGGCTGCCCGCTAGCCGCTGTCCTTGACAGCTCCGATCGTCGAGACCGTGTGGCAGCGGTGCGGCGAATCCACGACAGCCACCCGACCCCCGGGGTGCCGGCCCAGTCCAGCCGGCCCGCGTCAAAGACGCGGAAGCCCCGGGGGTCGTTCCATGCCGGTAGGCTCGGTCGGGTGGCGGTCACCCTGCGCACGGCCATCCTCGACGACATCGCCCCGGTCGGTCACCTGCACCACCGGTCCCGGCTCAGTGCGTACCAGGGCATCGTGCCGAACGCCGCGCTGGAGACCTACGGCGCTGACGTCACGGCGCGGTGGTGGGTCGAGCGGTGGAGCCACGAACGTGACACGCACCGCCTGACCGTCGCCGAACACCAGGGGCTGCTGATCGGGTTCACCTACGTCGGCCCGCACGAGGACGGCGAGCCGGCCACCGGTGAGCTGTACGCGATCCACGTCGATCCCGGGCACCAGGGCCGCGGCGTCGGCCGGGCGTTGATCCGCGACGCGCTCGACAAGATGCGCGAACGCCGGTGTCGCCGCGCGGTGCTCTGGGTGTACGCAGCCAACCACCGGGCCCGAGACTTCTACGAAGCGGGTGGCTGGCGCGCGGACGAGGTCGGCCGGGACGGCTGGCTCGGGCCGGTGCCGACTCCGCAACTGCGCTACGCGCGCGACCTCACGGTCGCCGCAGCTGGGCCGACGACACCGGCCGCTGCACCGGGCTGACCGCCGCGCCGCGCACCGGGCTGACGGCCGGGCGAGAGTACGGGACCGCTGCTGCGGGGGTTCCGTCCAGCCCCGCACTCTCGCCCGGCACTGCCCGCCCTAACCGGGGGAAAACGCCTGGCCGAAGGCGCTCAACCGGCGGAGGCGTGCCGGTTGATCGGCGTGGGCGGGCAACAGTGCGGGACCCCGGGATGCTGGCGGGCGCCCAGGGTCACCGCGGTGGTGAAGCATTATGGTCGCCTGCCTCGGTGGCGAACCGTGCCGGGGCAGCGCTTCCATGACCCTAGTCAACCCCAGCTACCAGCGATCAACCGGACACACTGTGCGACTATCGACCGGACTTTCCCAGATGTGCCAGCAGGTCCTGACGGGTAATCACCCCACGCGGTTTGCCGTCGACCAGCACCAGGGCGGCGTCGGTGCCGGCCAGCAGCGCCACCGCCTCGCGTACCGGCTGGCCACCGCCCACCATGGGCAGCGGCTGCGCCGTGTGCCGCTCGATCATGTCGTGCAGCTGCGCCTTGCCGCTGAACAGCGCGTCCAGCAGATCCCGTTCGGCGATCGACCCGGCCACCTCGCCGGTCACCACCGGCGGCTCCGCCTTGAGCACCGGCAGCTGTGAGATGCCGTACTCGCGCATGTAGTCGACCGCGTCGCGGATCGTCTCGGTCGGGTGCACGTGCACCAGCTCCGGCAGGCCGCCCGGCTTCGCCGCCAGCACATCACCGACGGTCGGTTCAGCCGCCTCGACCCCCAGGAACCCGTACCTGGCCATCCACTCGTCGTTGAAGATCTTCGACAGGTAGCCACGTCCGCCGTCCGGCAGCAGCACCACCACCACGTCGTCCGGCCCGGCCCGGCGGGCCACCCGCAGCGCCGCCGCGACGGCCATCCCGCACGAGCCACCGACCAGCAACCCTTCCTCCCGGGCAAGTCGGCGGGTCAACTCGAACGACTCCTGGTCGGAGACCTCCACGATTTCGTCACAGATCGACCGGTCGTAGGTCTGCGGCCAGAAGTCCTCCCCCACCCCTTCGACCAGGTACGGCCGCCCTGATCCGCCGGAGTAGACCGAGCCTTCCGGGTCGGCGCCGACCACCCGCACCGCGCCGCCGGACACCTCCTTCAGGTAGCGGCCCACCCCGGAGATCGTCCCTCCGGTGCCCACCCCAGCGACGAAATGGGTGATCCGCCCCTCGGTCTGTGTCCACAGCTCCGGCCCGGTGCCCTCGTAGTGCGACTGCGGATTCGCCGGATTCGCGTACTGATCCGGCTTCCACGCGCCGGGGATCTCCGCCGCCAGTCGGTCGGACACCTGGTAGTACGAGCGGGGATCCTCCGGCGCGACCGCCGTCGGGCAGACGACCACCTCGGCACCGTACGCCCGGAGCACGTTCTGCTTGTCCTCGCTGACCTTGTCGGGGCAGACGAAGACACACGAATAGCCGCGCAGCTGCGCGACCAGCGCCAGACCGACGCCGGTGTTTCCACTGGTCGGCTCGACGATCGTGCCACCGGGCCGGAGCAGCCCGGCCTGTTCGGCGGCCTCGACCATCCGCAGCGCGATCCGGTCCTTCACCGAGCCGCCCGGGTTGAAGTACTCGACCTTGGCCAGCACCGTCGCGGAGATCCCCGCACTGACGTTGCGCAGCCGCACCAGCGGGGTGTCGCCGATGAGATCGACAACGCTGTCGTGGTAACGCACCTCGTTGTGCCCTTCTACTGACGCCGGCGAGGCGCCATCGTCGGGTTGAGGTCGTCAGCCGACAACAGCCCGCTGCCGGCGGTGGAGTATGTCGGGGTCAGCCTACTGGTGCACGGCCGGTCAGCCGACCACCTGACCGGGCACCACCGACTCGCGCCGGGCCTCCCAGTCCAGGAACCGTTCGGTCTCGGCAAGCACGCTGCCAGCGAGCCAGGTCACCACGAGCGCGTCGTCGACGATGCCGAGCATCAGCAGCATCGCCTCCGGCACCAGGTCGAACGGGGACGCGACGTAGGCCACGGCAGCGGTCATCAACGCCAGCCGCAGGCCGCCGTCGTAGTCGCCGCGCATCGTGGCCCGGATCATCCGGGGCAGCGCCGCCAACCGCCGCCCCAGTGAGGGACCACCGCGGGCGCCTGCGGTCAGTGCCCGCCCCAGCGCCGCGAACGCCGCCGCCCGCTTGAGTGTCCTGGCCATCGCGGCCACCTCCTCGTCACCGGGCCTGCCGGATGTGTGTGTGCCCACCGGCCGCCGACCGTACCCCGGTCGTCGACCCGTGGCGCCCTGCCCTCCATGATGCCCGGGATCGGCAACTGTCGCCGGACACGCGTCCCCAGGCCGGTGGACCCCGGCCAGAATCGGGCTGAGCCCGAAACCGCGGGCCGAGATAATCTCGAAGGACCGAGCACGACGGCAGCAGCGAGTCGCAGTCGGGGGGGCGCGATGGGCACGGGTGGCGCGGGGAAACGCCCGACCGACTGGACCGTGGCGACGCGGGCCCTCCGGCTGGTGGCGTTCGGAGCCGGTGCCGCCGCGGCGGCCGCGGTGGCCACCGCCGGCACCCTCTACGGGCAGGCGAAGCAGGCCCGGCGGATCATCCCGCTGGCCGAGGCACCGCCGCCGCGCGGCGACGGGGTGTACGGTTCCCGGCTGCCCGGGCCGCCGCTGACCCTGGTGGTGCTCGGCGACTCGTCGGCCGCCGGCTACGGCGTGCACCGCCCCCGGGAGACCCCCGGCGCGCTGCTGGCCACCGGCATCTCCCGCCGGCAGCGGCGACCGGTCCGGCTGCACCGGCTGGCGGTGGTGGGTGCCCGGTCGGTCGGCCTGGTCCCGCAGGTGGAGGCGGCGCTGGAGCTACGGCCGGACCTCGCGGTCATCCTGATCGGCGGCAACGACGTCACCCACCGCACTCCGCCGGAGGTCGCGGTCGGGCACCTCGTCGACGCGGTACGGCAACTGCGCGCGGCCGGGGCCGAGGTGGTCGTCGGCACCTGCCCGGATCTGGGCGCGATCAAGCCGATCAAACCGCCACTGCGCTGGCTGGCCCGTCGGTGGAGCCGACAACTCGCCGCAGCGCAGACCGTCGCGGTGGTCGAGGCGGGCGGCTGGACGGTCTCCCTCGGCGACCTGCTCGGTCCACGGTTCGCCGCCGAACCGGGCCGGCTCTACTCCTGGGACCGGTTCCACCCCTCGGCCGAGGGGTACGCCATGGCCGCCGCCGTCCTGCTGCCGGCGGCACTCGGCGCGCTCGGTGCCAGCACCGCCTCGCGTGGTGGCGTCGCCGGCCGGGAGAAGGTGCGGACGCTGCCCCAGGCCGCGCACGAGGCCGTCCGCCACGCCGGCACCGAGGTCCGCGGCACCCGGGTGGCCGGCCGGGAACGCGGTCCGGCCGGCCGCTGGGCCCGGCTGCGGCGTAGGCCGAGATTCGCCGGCCGATCCTGGCAGACCGCCGCGCTCAACTGGTTGTTCGGTCCGCCGGGCGGCGATCGGGACGGCGACCACCGCAAGTCGGCCGTATCCTCCGATCAGCGGGTGGGCCTGTCCACCGCCGGACCGCAGGACTGATCCGTGCGCGACCGCAACCGTACCGACGGAAGGTGACCGCCGTGACGTCGAGAAAAATCGCTGTACGGATGGGCCAGGTCACCGCCGCCGCGCTCGTCGCCGGTGCGGTGGGCAGCGCCACGCTGCTGGTCGGGGAGGCGGTGCTGGCCCGTCACCGCCGGTACGCCCAGCCGGAGCTGGGCCTGGTCGTCCGGGTGGCGCTCGGTCCGGCCGGCGGGGCGCCGTTGCGGCTGGTGCTGCTCGGCGACTCGGTGACCCTCGGAGTGGGGGTGGACCGGGTGGCCGACACGGTCGGTGGCCAGCTGGCCCGGCTGCTCGCCGAGCACGAGGGCGGATCGGCGGTCGCCGGACGCCGGGTCCTGCTGTCCAGCGTCGGGGTGGCCGGCTCCCGCTCACGGGACCTGGCCACCCAGGTCGCCCGGGCGCTGCTGGGCGAACGGCCGGACGTCGCGGTCGTTCTGATCGGCACCAACGACGCGGCCGCGCTGCGTCGGCCCGGCGAGTCGGCGGTTCATCTCGCCGCAGCGGTACGCCGGCTACGTAGCGCCGGTACGGAGGTGGTGGTCGGCACCTGCCCGGATCTCGGCGCAGCCCGGGCGATCGCGCCGCCGCTGCGTCAGCTCGCCGGGCTGCTCGGGCGGCGGACCGCCCAGGCCCAGGCCCGCGCCGGCCGGGACGCCGGCGCCAGGGTGGTCGACCTGGCCGGCGAAACCGGGGCGGTGTTCCGGGCCGACCCCAACACCTACTGCCACGACGGCTACCACCCGTCGGCCGACGGCTACCGGATCTGGGCGCACGCGCTACTTCCGGCGGTACTCGCGGCGGCGAACACCGCCCCGCACCGCTGACCCACCGCGGACCACTGCCGTGCCGGCCTGGGTCAGGCGTCGGTCGACGGGCCGTTGCCGGTGGCGGGTCAGAGCGTTTCGAGCCGGCCGCGCAGCCGCTGCGCCGCAGCCGCCGCCGATTCGAGCACCGCGAGGTCAGGTGCCGCCCGCATCAGGTCGGCGGCGACCACCCGCAGCTGGTCGGGCAGCGCGGTGTCCCGGCTCAGCCGGGGTACCTGCCGGCCGGGCCGCCCTTCGGCAGCCGCGCCCAGGTCGGCAAGGTACTGCACCAGGTCGTGGAACTCGTCCGCTCGGTGGCCGTCACCCGCCGCCCATCGGGGCTGTTCCCAGTGGGCCACCTGCCGGACCAGGAGGTCGACCAGGCGGGTCAGATGCGCTGCGGCCACCGCCACAGTTTAGTGCCCGCGATGACGGCCGCGCCGCGCCGACAGTGCGGCGCGGCGCGGACGGACGGTCAGTCGTCGCCCTGCAAGAAGCTGAGCAGGCGCAGGATCTCGATGTAGAGCCAGATCAGGCTGACCAGAATGCCGAACGCCGCGGTCCAGGAGTAGCGCTGCGGCAGGCCGAGCCGGACGCCCTCCTCGACCTCGTGGAAGCTCAACACGAAGCTCAGCGAGGCGACCACGATGCAGATGAGGCTGAAGATGATGGCGACCGGACCGCCGCTACGCAGCCCGGTGTCGACGCCGAAGAGCGACAACACCAGATTGATCATCATGACCGCGAAGACACCGACCATCGCGGCGATCAGGCCACGGGTGAACTTCGGGGTGGCCCGGATGACCTTCATCTTGTAGAGGGCGGCCATCAGGAAGAAGACGCCGAAGGTGGCTACCACCGCCTGCAGGACGATGCCCTGGTAGCCGGCAACCACCTCGAAGAACTTGCTGACCAGGCCGACGAAGACACCCTCGACGACGGCGTAGGTGACCACCAGCGCCGGGTTCGCGACCCGGGAGAACGAGATGACCAGCCCCAGCACCAGACCGACGATCGCGGCGCCGATCCAGGCGCCGAACAGCAGCGAGTCGGGGACCAGGATCCAGGCCGCCGCCGCCGACAGCCCGGTGATGCCGAGCAGGGTGACGGTCTTGACGACGACGTCGTCGACCGTCATCGGCGCGACGGTCGGCGGCGCGGCCGGGTAGCCGGCCTGCGTCGGATATGGCTGCCCGGTGCCGGGCTGCCCGTAGGGACCGGCAGGGGCGTACCCGGTGGCCCGCTCCCGCTCGGCCGCCTGGCCGAGCCGGGCCAGGACCGGGTTGGATGTCTTCACTGTCCAGCCTCCCTCAGGGGGTTGTCACACGATGGTGTGAGGTCAAGGGTAGACGGCTCGATCGACGCTGTGCAGGACCGCCGGTCACAGGCGGACTCCGGCCGCTGGCGCTGGGCCCCGAACGGCGCCAGGGGACACCGAGGTACCCGGGGCGGGAATCGAACCCGCACGCTTTTCAGCAGCCGCTTTTAAGGCAGCCGTGTCTGCCATTCCACCACCCGGGCCGGCGGGTCGGCCGGGCTGCGCCCGGTCGGACCGATCGCCGACACGCCACGCGTTGGTACGCGACGGCAGATGTCACGGTAGCGGGTCGTGCCCAGCCGGACGCAGCCCGGCCGGCCCACGGCACTAGGGTGCGAACCGTGAGCCGCTCAGCAACCGCAGCGCAGGACACCGGCCCCGTTCCGCCCCGGCCCGGCGGACCATCGACGGTTGGCTCCCGGTGGTCCCGGATCGCCGCGGCGGCTCGCGGACACCGGGTGGACGCCGTGGTGTGCCTGTTCTTCGTCCTGTTCGCCGGCGTGCTGACCCACCGGCTCTGGCCCGCGCCCGGTGCCCACCTGCTGGCCTTCAACCCGGAGGACCAGACCCTGTACGAGTGGTTCCTGGCCAGCGACGCGCGGGTCCTGTTCGGCGACTTCGGTCTGCTCAGCGACCGGTTGAACGCCCCGGACGGGGTGAATCTGATGGCCAACACGACGGTCATCGCGCTCGGCTTCCTGATGGCCCCGGTCACCGTGCTCTTCGGCGCACCGGTGAGCTTCGCGCTGCTGGTCGCCGGCAACCTGGCCGCCAGCGCGATCGCGTTCTACTTCCTGTTCTCCCGGCCCCTCGGCGCTCGCCGGCTGGCCGCCGCTACCGGCGGCGCGTTCTGCGGGTTCGCCCCCGGGATGGTCTCGCAGAGCAACAGCCACCTGCACATGACCGCGCTGTGGCTGATCCCGGTCATGATGTGGCTGCTCATCCGGATCATGCGGGCCGCCGATCCGACCGGCTCGACACCCGACGGGCGGATCCTCGGGCCGGCCGGCCGGCCCGACCGCCGCCGGATCGTCACCTCCGGCGGCTGGCTCGGGGTGGTCGTCGCGGTCCAGGTGTTCGTCGGCGAGGAGGTACTCTTCCTCACCGCGGTCACGCTGATCATCATGGCGGCGGCGTTCGCCGCGACCGCACCCCGGTACGTGTGGCGGATCCTGCCGAACTTCGTCGCCGGGATGCTGGTCGCCGTGGCCGTCGGCGTGGTGCTGCTCGGGTACCCGCTGTGGTTCCAGTTCGCCGGGCCGCAGAGCGTCTCCGACGGCGTGTTCGACCCGGCGTACTTCTCGGCCGATCTGGCCAGCTGGCCGGCGGTGTCCGAGCTGTCGGTGGCCGGTTCGGCGGCCGCCGCCGAGCTGACCACCGGACCGGCTGAGTACAACACCTTCCTCGGCTGGCCGCTGCTGCTGGTCACGGCCGCCGCCACCACCTGGTTGATCCGGCGGCCGGTGGTCGTCGCCTGCGCCGCCGGGACGCTGCTGATGGCGGGGCTCTCACTCGGTCCACGGATCGTCGTCGACGGCGCCAAGACCGGCGTACCGGGGCCGTACGCCCTGCTCGACGGGATGCCGGTGGTGGACGGCGCGCTGCCGATGCGGTTCGCCCTCGCGGTGATCCCATTGATCGCCGTCATCCTGACCCTCGCCGTCGACCGGGCGTTGCGGCTCGGCTGGCGACCGGCCCGGCTGGCCGTCCCAGCCGTCGTCGCGGTGGCGCTGCTCCCGGTCGTGCCGGCCCCGCTGCCGGCGATGGACCGCGACCCGTTGCCGGAGTTCATCGTCGGCGGCCACTGGCGGAGCTGCGTACCGTCCGGCGGCGTGCTGGTGCCGGTGCCGCCCGCCACCCCGCCGCAGCCGTGGCCGATGGCCTGGGCCACCGCGACGACGATCGACTTCGGCATGCCGGAAGGGTTCTTCATCGGCCCGTACGCCCCGGGTGGCGACGCCTCGATGGGCACGTTCAAGCTGCCGACGTCGAAGATCCTCGCCGAGGTGGCCCGGACCGGCGAGGTGCCGGAAATCACCGACGAGGAACGTGCCCGGTCCCGTCGTGACCTGACCCGTTGGGGTGCCGACTGCGTGGTGCTGATGGACGGCACCACGCACGCCGCCGAGCTGCGGCAGACCACCGAGGACCTGCTCGGGCCGGGCCAGCGGGTGGCCGACGCCTGGACCTGGCCGGTCAGCTGACCCGGGCCGGCGCGGCACCTGGCTGGTTGAGCTGCGGGGTCGCCCCGAGGAACTCCTCACGCGGGTCGTGCAGTTGCCCGAGCGCCACCACCTCACGCTTGAGCACCAGCGCGAGTGTCCAGTCAACGATCACCCGCACCTTACGGTTCAGCGACGGGATCCGGCTCATGTGGTACGTACGGTGCATGAACCAGGCCGGCAGCCCGGTCATCTTGATCCCGTACACCTGGGCGACGCCCTTGTGCAGGCCGAGACTGGCCACGCTGCCGGCGTGCTTGTGCCGGTACTCGACCGGCTGCCGCCCACGGACCACCGCCAGGATGTTGTCGGCCATCGTCCGGGCCTGGCGCACCGCGTGCTGGGCGCTCGGCGAGCAGTACGCCCCGGGCGGACCGGTCAGGTCCGGCACCGCGGCGCAGTCACCGGCGCTCCACGCCCCGTTGACCGTCCGGTCGCCGTCGACGACCTGCAGCGTCGGCCGGCAGCTGATCCGCCGCCGCTCGTCGCGGGGCAGATCGGTGGCGTCGAGCATCGGAGACGGCTTCACCCCGGCCGTCCAGACGATCGTGTCGGCCGGGAAGCTGTCGCCGTCGGAGAGCCGCACCAGCCCGTCGACGCAGGACTCCAGCCGGGTGTCCAACCGGATGTCCATCCCCCGCTTGACCAGCTGCTGCACCGTGTAGGCGCCCATGTCCCGGTCGACCTCGGGCAGCACCCGCTGGGTCGCCTCGACCAGCACCCAGCGCATGTCCGTCGGCTTCAGCTCGGGGTAGTAGCGCAGCGCGTCCCGGGCCATGTCCTCCATCTCGGCAAGCGCCTCGATGCCGGCGTAGCCGCCGCCGACGAAGACGAACGTCAACGCGGTCCGGCGGACCTGTTCGTCGGCGGTGGCCGCCGCCACGTCGAGCCGTTCCAGGACGTGGTTGCGCAGGTAGATCGCCTCGCCGATGGTCTTGAACCCGATGCCGTGCTCCCGCAGGCCGGGGATCGGCAGGGTACGGGACACCGAACCGGGGGCGACGATCACATGGTCGTAGCCGATCTCCCGGGGCGGACCGACGATGGGTTGCACCTCGGCGACCTTACGGGCGTGTTCGATCCTGGTCACCGCCCCGGCGATCACGTGGCAGCGGCGCAGTTCCCGGCGCAGCGGCACGACGGAATGTCGGGGTGAGATGTTGCCGGCCGCCGCCTCCGGCAGGAACGGCTGGTAGGTCATGTGCGGCTGCGGGTCGACCACGATCACCTCGACCTCGCCCCGGCGCATCTTGCGGGACAGGCGCAGGGCGGCGTAAAGACCGACATGCCCGGCACCGACGACAAGAATCCGTTGCCTGTTCACATAGCCCATCTTCCTCCCGGTTGCCTCTTGACGCCGCCTCGAAAGCCAGATATGTGACCGAGCACGCCCGTGTGAGCCGCCGCACGCCAGCCGGCTGGGCCGCCGCCGGACGTCAGCGGCGCCGGCCCAGGGTGGCGAGCAGGGCGACCGCGCCGACCGCCACCACCAAGCCGGCCAGCACCGCGAGCAGGAAAGGCTGGCCGGCGGTCCGGCCGGCTGCGGTGATCAGCAGCACCACCAGCACCGCCGAGGCGAGCAGCACCGCCGCCACCCGGGTGGACCAGCGCACCACGACCTCGGGGGCCAGCACCACGTCGTACGGCACGGCGGCGGCCAGCGCGGCGAGACTGTGGGTCAGGTACAGCAGCGCGCCGACCGCTGACAGCCGCCACAGCTGCACCGGGGTCCCGTACCAGGTGGTGGCGAGCACCCAGCCGCCGATCCCGACCAGGATCGTCACCGTCGGCGCGTGCCCGCGCGGCGCCAACGCCGGCAGCAGCGCAACGGCGAGCAGCACCGGCCCGGCCCGGCCGAGGAAGACTTCGGCCGGGTACGCGAGCCCGAATGCGAGCAGCGCGGTGACCGCCACCACGCCCCGCAGCAGTACCGGCGCGAGGGTGACCCGGGTGAATCCGGTGCGCACCGCCGCCACCCGGTCCCGGGTCGCGGTGATCATCGCAGCACCGCCTTCGGCGCCGACGCCAGTCGGGCCACGTCCCGTAGCACCTGGTCGAGGCTTCCAGCCCCGGCCCAGTTCACCACCGGTACGCCGTGTTCGCGCAGCTGCCCGACGGTGTTTTCCCGGTCCAGCCGCCACAGCCGGTACGCCACCTCGGTCCACTGACCCTGCCGGGGCGGCGGCGCCACCGTGGTGGGCAGCGTGTCGACGGCGACGACGATCCGGCCCGACCGGGCCATCCGGGCCAGCATCTCCGCCGAACGCGGGTCCACCAGGGGGGTCAGCACCACGACCAGCGCGTCAGAGGAGAGCAGCTGCGGGCCGAAGACCTGGTCGTACGGTTCGTACGGGGTGGGCCGCACCTCGACGTCGAGCAGCCATTCCAGAACCGTCAGGTACTGCCGGCGGCCGGTGGCCGGGCGGAGCCGGCGGGCCGTCGGCCCATACTCCAGCATCGAGACCCGGTCACCGCGGTGCAGGTAGTGTTCCGCGATCGCGGCCGCCGCCCGGACCGTGGTGTCCAGCACCGACGCACCACCGGACACCCCACCGGAGCGGCCGACCTCGGTGAGGACGTCGAGCAGCAGCACCACCTCGGCGTCACGGTCGGACAGGGTCGCGGCGACGTGCAGCTGTCGGGCCCGCAGCGACACCCGCCAGTCGATGCGGCGCAGCCGGTCGCCGGGGCCGAAGATGCGCACCCCGGCCAGTTCACCGCCCTCCCCCGGCCGGCGGGACCGGTGCCCGCCGACCAGCCCGGCGGCGCGGGGCATCGCCTCGTCGGCGTTGAACGGGTCGATCACCGGGTAGACCGGCACCCGGACCGGTTCGGCGACCACCGGCCGGCAGGACAGTAGCCCGTCGCAGGCGATCGCCCGCGCGGCGACCGGCCCGACCGGCTGCCGGCCCCAGCGCAGCGCCACCCCGGACAGTTCGAAACCGGCCGCCGAGCCGGTCGGCACCGCCAGGCCGAACGGGCGGTCCGGCACCCCACCGCTGGGCCGGGGTCGGGCCGCCGCCAACCGTTCGAGCACCAGCAGCTGGCCGCCGCCGGGTGACGGGTCGATCGAGATCGGCGCCAGCACCCCGACCTCGTCGATGCGCAGCCACGGCGACACCAACGCGCGTACCACCACCAGGTCGTAGTCGGCGTCGGCCGGGTTGGCGGTGGCGGCCCGGGCACCGACCTGACCGCCCTCGACGAGGTTGGCGTCGACCGCCCCGAGGTCCAGCACCGGCGCGGCGACCGGCCGGCGGCGCAGCGCGTACGCGGTGCCCAGCGCGAACGGGGTGGCCAGGGCGACCAGATCGACCCGACCGAGGATCACCCCGGTGATCAGCAGCAGCCCGGTGATCAGCACCGCCCGGCCCAGCGCCCGGGTCGGCTGCCATCGCGTGGCGGTCATCAGGTGCCGCCGGTCACGGTGCCCCGCGGCGGCCGGCCGCCGCGTTGCCCGGTGGGCCGAACCCGCCGCCGTAGCTGGGCAGCGCGCCGCTGGCCGGGGCCGGGGTCTGCGCCAGTACCTCGCCGACCACGAACGACGGATCCACCCGGCGCAGCCACATCTCCGGCCGCAGGGTGATCCGGTGTGCCAGTACGGGGGCGGCGACCTCCTTGACGTCCTCCGGCACGACGAAGTCCCGGCCGGCGAGCACCGCCCTGGCCCGGGCCAGCAGCAGCAGCGCCAGCGAACCCCGGGGCGACGCTCCGACCAGGACCGACGGGTGGTCCCGGGTGGCTGCGGTGAGGGCCACGATGTACCGGCCGATGGAGTCCTCGACCACCACGTTCTCCAGCGCCGCCTGCATGGCCCGCAGCCCGGCCGCGTCGACCACGGCGGCCAGTTCGGTCTCCTCCTGGCGGCGGGAGATGCGCCGACGCAGCACCTCCCACTCCTCCTCGTGGCTGGGGTAGCCGAACGACACCCGCAGCAGGAACCGGTCCAGCTGCGCCTCGGGCAGCGGGTAGGTCCCCTCGTACTCGATCGGGTTGGCAGTGGCCAGCACGTGGAACGGCGCCTCCAGCCGGTAGGTCACCCCCTCGACCGACACCTGCTTCTCTTGCATCGCCTCCAGCAGCGCCGACTGGGTCTTCGGCGGTGTCCGGTTGATCTCGTCGGCGAGCAGCAAATTGGTGAACAGTGGACCGGCCCGGAAAGTGAAGTCGGCGCTGCGCTGGTCGTAGAGGAACGAACCGGTGACGTCGGCCGGCAGCAGGTCGGGGGTGAACTGCAGCCGACGGAAGTCCAGCCCCAACGCCTGGGCGAACGACCGGGCGGTCAACGTCTTACCCAGCCCGGGGAGGTCCTCCAGCAGCACGTGCCCACCGGCGAGGATGCCGGCGAGGACCAACTCCAGCGCGTCCCGCTTGCCGACCAGCACGGTGCCGACCGAGTCCAGTACGGCGTGCGCGAGCCGGCTGACCTCGGTGGTCGGGGCCGCCACCACGTCGTTCATATCTTCTCCAATTTGCTGACGAACACCGCGCAGTCCTTGGCCGACGGCTTACGCCGAGCCGGGGTGTTCAGGAAGTTCCACAGTTCGTCCCCGCAGATCTCCCGGGCCCGTTGTGGGTCGGTGGCCCGGGTCAGCCCGTACCGGTGCCGTAGCCGCTCGTCGACCAGCTCGCCGAGCACCGGCAAGGTCACCTCGGCGAACCGGCCCGCGTCGCCCTGACCGGCCCGCAGCCGGCGCTCCCACCGGCCGACCGCCTCCCGCAGGCCGTCCTCGCCACCGAAGACGTAGCTGCCGTCCTCCGGGTCGGAGCCGACCCGGCGCAGCTTGACCGGGGGCGGGGCGGCGACCGACCGTACGGTGCGGCGCAGCACCACCAGCGCGAGGCAGCCAGCGAAGACCGCCTCGATCGGCACCGTCAGGCCGAACAGCCGCAGCCCGAGCAGGATGGCAGCGGTGCCGGCGGCGGCCAGCGCCAGCGCCGTCAGCCAGGACCGGACCCGGCCGGGGGCGCGACGCTCGCGGGGCGGCGCCTCCTCGTCGTGGTAGAGCAGGTCGTCGATGCTGGTCTGCGGGTCACTCACCGGCCGGCCCGCCTTCGCCGGGGCCGACCGCGACGGTCAGCTCGGTACGCAACCGACGCAGCGCCCACCGCGCCTGCTCCCGGGTCCGTTCGTCGACGTCGTGCCGGGCGTAGCGGGCCTCGCGGTAGACGCCCGCGAACGCCGACAGCACCTCGGCGCTGATCTCGTGCCCGGCGAGCAGCCGGGTGACCAGGTCGGTCGACGTGTCGCCGATCTGGCGGGGGGTGCCGGCCGCGGCGGCGGCCTGCTCCAGCCGTACCCAGCAGGCGATCACCGCCCGGCGCGGGTCGGCGTCGGCGGCGGAGAGCTCGACCAGGCCGGCGTCGACAGCGGCGACCACCTCGGCGGTGCTGGCCGGGCCGGGCCCTGTGGTGCTCCGCCGGCGGATACCGACCGGGTTCGGCCGGGGCCGGCGCCGCACCACGTCACGCAGCAGGGTCCACAGCAGCAGGCCGGCGACAACCAGCACGGTGAGGCCGCACAGCGCCCCGGCGAGCAGCGGAACCCAGGACGGAAGCTGCTGCTGGTCGGCGGCGGCGAAGTCGTCCGGCGGCGGCTGGTACGTCGGCGCCGTCTGCGGCTGCTGGTAGTCCGGCAGCGCGGGGATGTCCCGTTCGACGGTGGCGTCGGTGCGGCCGACCGGCAGGGTGGAGTTCGCCGCCGCGACCGCGGTCAGCGCGAGAAGTACGGCGACGGCGGCGAGTGGCCACAGCCTGCGGATAGCCGCGGAATCCATTGCCGGCGGGTGCCCCCTCGGGTCCTCCAGTGGTCGTCTCGGCCCGGTCAAATCCGCCCCGCCAGGCGATTCACCTCGGTGAACACCTCGTCGAGCATGGCAGGAGTGAGCCGTCCGGTGAACGTGTTCTGCTGGCTGACGTGGTAGCAGCCCAGCACGTCGGGCACCGCCCCGCCGCCCGACCAGTGTGCCCCATGGCCGAACACCGGCCGGGGTGTGGGCGGTCGTCGCCCGTACACCCGGGTCATCGCCGGCCACCAGGCGGCCCAGGCGAACGCGCCGAGCGCGACCACCACCCGCAGCGTCGGTCTCAGCAGGGCGATCTCCCGGTGCAGCCAGGGCGCACAGGTGTCCCGTTCGGCCGGGGTGGGCCGGTTCGCTGGCGGGGCGCAGCGGACGGCGGCCACCACCCGGGTGTCCGACAGCCGCAGACCGTCATCGACAGCGACGCTGGTCGGCTGGTTGGCCAGCCCGGCGCGGTGCAGGGCGGCGAACAGCACGTCGCCGGAGCGGTCGCCGGTGAAGACCCGGCCGGTGCGGTTGCCGCCGTGCGCCGCCGGTGCCAGCCCGAGGATCGCGATCCGGGCGTCCGGCGGCCCGAAGCCGGGCACCGGACGGCCCCAGTAGGTCTGGTCACGAAACGCCGCGCGCTTTGTCGCGGCGACCTCTTCCCGCCAGGCGACCAGGTTCGGGCAGGCCCGGCAGCCGGCAATCGTGTGGTCCAGCGTCGGCAGGTCCGGCACCCGCGCCGCCGCGCTGGTCACGTGGGCCGCGCTGGTCACGTGGGCTGCGGTACCGGTCACCACGGCTCCTTCCGACGTCGGTCGGCCAGCAGACGGCGCACCGCGAGACCGAGACCGAGACCGGCCGGCCGGCCGTGACGTCAGCCGAGTCGGGTCCGGAACATCTCCAAGGTCCGCGCCCAGGCACGCTTCGACGCGTCGTCGTCGTACGACTCCGGCCGGTCGTCATTGAAGAACGCGTGCCGGGTGCCAGGGTAGTCGTAGATTACGCAGCCGCCGCCGGCCGCCTCAATGTAGCCCTTGGCCTGCTGGATCCCGTCGGCGGCGGAGGTGCCGTCCTGCTCCGAGCAGTGGATCATCGCCGACTTGCCGGCGTAGCCCGCCCAGTCGGGACGCATCCGCTCCCACGGCAACGCCGGGTAGAACCCGGCGGTGGCGACGATCCGCCCGGTGAGCGTGGCCGACCAGAGCGCCAGGCTACCGCCAGCGCAGAAGCCGACCGTACCGACGGTGTCGCCCGCCGACTCGGCCCGGCCGGCGAGGTACTCGGCGGCGCCGGCGATGTCCTTGGCCGCCTGGTCCATCGCCAGGCCCATCAGCAGCCGGCGGGCGTCGTCCGGCTCGGTCGCCTGTACGCCGTGGTGGAGGTCGGGAGCGAGGGCCACGAACCCCGCCTCGGCTAGCCGGTCGGCGACCGCGGTGATGTGCGGCACCAGCCCCCACCATTCCTGGATCACGATGACCGCAGGTGCGGCGCCCGCCGCGCCGCCCTCCCCGGGTGCCGGTGGCAGGGCCAGGTATCCCTCGCTGGTCCCGCCGTTGCTGCGGTAGCTCACCATCTCGCCCATGGGGGTCCTCCTGTCGGTCAGTCATCGTTGGCTGGCGCGCAGTGGGGCACGTGTCCGGTAGCCTGACACGCGCCGTGGGGCCGGGGAAGGCGCGCGGAGGGTGGCGTACGCCTCTTGGTGAGCTGCGGTACGTCTGCCGGTCACCGCAAGCTCAGGCAGATCCCGTCCAGGATGTCGTGCTCACTGGCCACCACCGACGACACGTCGGCGCGTTCCATGACGATCCGCAGCACCAGGGCGCCGGCGGCGATCACGTCGGCCCGGCCCGGGTGCATCACCGGGATCCGCAGCCGCTGCCCGACCGGCATGGCCAGCAGGTCGGCGGTCACCTCGGCCACCTGGTCGTAGCTGATCCTGGCGTGGTGCAGCCGGTCCGCCCGGTAGCTGTCCAGCCGCAGCGCGATCCCGGCCACCGTGGTCACCGACCCGGCGAGCCCGACCAGCGTCGGCGGCGGGCCGGACCGGTCCGGCCCGAGCACCACCGACAGCGCCCGGTCGACCGCCGCCGCGATGTCGCGTCCGGCGGCGGCGATCTGGGCGGCGGTCGGCGGATCGGCACGCAGGTGCCGCTCGGTCATCCGTACGCAGCCGACGTCCACCGACACCGCCCGGTGCACCGTGTCGGTGCCGACGACGAACTCGCTCGACCCGCCGCCGATGTCCACCACCAGGTACGGTGCCGGCGCGGTGGCGGCCAGCCCACCGACCGCCCCGGCGAAGGTGAGCCGGGCCTCCTCGTCGCCGGTCACCACCTCCGGGGTCACTCCGAGGGTGGCCTGCACCATCGCCACGAACTCGGCGGCGTTGTCGGCGTCGCGGCTGGCCGAGGTGGCGCACATCCGCACCCGCTCGACGCCGTGCGCGGCCAGCTCGGCGGCGTACCCGGTGAGGGCCTGCCGGGTCCGTTCGATGGCCGCCGGGGCGAGCCGGCGGGTCCGGTCGACGCCTTCCCCGAGCCGGACGATCTCCATCCGACGAACCACGTCGGTCAGCGGCGCGGCGACCGACCCGGCCGGCGAACCGGCTCCCGTGACCGGGCCGGGCCGGGATTCTGCCGGCTGCCACGGGTCCGGCAGGTCCGCGATCAGCAACCGGACCGCGTTGGTGCCACAGTCGATGCCCGCCACCCGCGTCGCCACACCGGACACCGTACCGGGTGCGTAGCCGCTGCCGGGCCGGCGGCCGACGCCGTCGGGCGCGGGTGCGGTGCACGTCAGCGCAGGTGCAGCAGCATCCGGGTGTTGCCGAGAGTGTTCGGCTTGACCCGCTCCAACCCGAGGAACTCGGCGACGCCCTCGTCGTACGAACGCAGCAGTTGCTCGTAGACCTGGGCCGGCACCGGGGCCCCGTCGATCTCGACGAACCCGAAGCTGGCGAAGAACCTGGTCTCGAAGGTGAGCACGAACACCCGGGCCACGCCCAGCTGACGGGCGACGGCGAGCAGCTCCGTCACGATCCGGTGCCCGATCCGCCGGCCCCGGCACTGCGGGTCGACCGCGACGGTACGGATCTCCGCCAGGTCCTCCCACATCACGTGCAGCGCGCCGCAGCCGACGATCACCCCGTCCGCCGGCTGCTCGGCGACCCAGAACTCCTGGACGTCCTCGAACAGCGTGACCGTAGCCTTGCTGAGCAGCCGACGGTCCGGGCTGTACAGGTCAATCAGCCGGCGGATGCCTCGTACGTCGCGGGTCCGGGCCCGCCGGACGACCAGGCCGGCCTCGGATCCGGGATCCGTCACGCCGGTCACCTAGTCCGACTCCGACGGCGGTACGCAGGGGCCGCCGGCCCACCAGGGGCCGATCAGCTCCCGCACCCGGTCGCCGACCGGGTTGACGCCGGGGCCGACGGCGAGCGCGTGACCCAGGTGGACGTGCAGGCACTTGACTCGGCCCGGCATGCCGCCGGCCGACACTCCGGCGATCTCCGGGACGTGGCCGATCGCCTCCCGCCGGGCGAGGTAGTCCTCGTGCGCCGCCCGGTAGTCGGCGGCGAACTCGGGATCCTCGGCCAGCTCGGCGGCGTACTTACGCATCAGTCCGGCCGATTCAAGCCGACTGCAGGCCGATGTCGCCCGGGGGCAGGTGAGATAGAACAGGGTCGGGAACGGCGTGCCGTCGGCGAGCCGGGGCACCGTCTCGACCACGTCGGGCAGTTGACACGGACAGCGGTGGGCGACCGCCCGGGTGCCGCGCGGCGGCCGGCCGAGCTGCGCGGCGACCGCCGCGAGATCACGTTCGTCGGCTGCTTCACTCACCGATTCGTTCACCGGTTCGCTCACCGAGAGATGCCCTCCGCGTCGGCGGCCTGCACGCTCGACCAGAGCGTGTCGTACCACGGGCCGGCCGGGCCGTCGCGCTCACCGGCCGGCTCGACCGGCTCGCCTGAGTCGCGGGCGGCACCGTCCGGATCGTGCAGCACCAGCAGCGGGACCTCACCCGGGTAGACCATGTAGAACCGCCGCTTCGCCTCGATCCGGATGAAGTCCGGGTCCTGCCAGCGCTCGGCCTGCGCGTTGAGCTCGGCGATCCGCTCGCGCTGGGCCTGCTGGGCCTGCTCGATGCGGGCGATGTCGGACTGCTGGGCCAGGTAGACCCGCACCGGATAGGTGTACGCCAGCGCCAGAGCGACCAGCACCACCAGCAGCACGGTCGCCCGGCCGGTGAACCGGTTGGGCTGCGGCGCGGTGGTCCGCTTGACCGGGCCGCCGGGCACCCGGCGGCCGGCGGCCGGCCGCCGGCTGGCCGGGCGACCCGGGTCACCGGAGCGGCCCGCAGCGGAGCGGGGCGCTACGACCCGGTCGGCACCCGCCGACCGGGTAGCTCTGCCGCGCTGGTCGGCCCGGGAGCCGCTGTCGCGGCCGGCGAGCCGCAGTGGCCCGCGCGAGCCGGACCGGCCGGGCTGTCCCGGCCGGCGGGCCGGGCCCTGACCACTCGGTGTGCGCCGTTGCGGCACCGTCGTCACACCCCTCCCAGGCGGTTGGCTGTACGGGACCGGTCGGGTGCGCCGACGGCTGGTCGAACCGTCGGCGCGCCGGGACCGGTCGGACCGGACCCGGTCACCAGGACCGGGCTGGTCGAACCGGCGGGACGCTACTAGGCGGAACGGTACCTCGGGAACGCACCGGCCCCGGCGTAGCGCGCCGCGTCGGCCAGCTCCTCCTCGATCCGCAGCAGCTGGTTGTACTTGGCCACCCGCTCGGAGCGGGCCGGTGCGCCGGTTTTGATCTGACCGCAGCCGGTGGCTACCGCCAGGTCAGCGATCGTGGTGTCCTCGGTCTCACCGGACCGGTGGCTCATCATGCAGCGGAAGTTGCTGCGGTGGGCCAGCTCGACCGCGTCGAACGTCTCGGTCAGCGAGCCGATCTGATTGACCTTGACCAGAACGGCGTTCGCCGCCTGCTCGGCGATGCCCCGGGCGATCCGCTCCGGGTTGGTGACGAACAGGTCGTCGCCGACGATCTGAATCCGGTCGCCGAGCGCGGCGGTCATCGCCGACCAGCCAGCCCAGTCGTCCTCGCCCAACGGGTCCTCGATGGACACGATCGGGTACTCGCCGACCAGCTTGGTGTAGTAGGCGACCATCTCGTCGGAGGTCTTGCCGGCGCCTTCGAAGACGTACGCGCCGTCGCGGTAGAACTCGGTGGCGGCGACGTCGAGCGCCAGCACGATGTCGGTGCCGAGCTGGTAGCCGGCGGCGCCGACCGCCTCGGCGATCAGGTCCAGCGCGGCGGCGTTGGTGGGCAGGTCCGGGGCGAAGCCACCCTCGTCACCGAGGCCGGTGGCCAGGCCCTTTTTCTTCAGCACCGACTTGAGCTTGTGGTAGACCTCGGCACCGCAGCGCAACGCCTCCCGGAAGGTCGGCGCGCCGATCGGGGCGATCATGAACTCCTGCACGTCGACGTTGGAGTCGGCGTGTGCACCGCCGTTGAGGATGTTCATCATCGGCACCGGCAGCAGGTGGGCGTTCGGCCCACCGAGGTACCGGAAGAGGCTCAGCTCGGCGCTGTTCGCGGCGGCCTTCGCGACCGCCAGGGAAACGCCGAGAATGGCGTTCGCGCCCAGCCCGGACTTGTCCGCGGTGCCGTCCAGATCCAGCATCTTCTGGTCGATCAGCCGCTGCTCGCTCGCCTCGAAACCGACCAGCTGGTCGACGATGCGCTCCTCGATGTTGGCCACCGCCTGCTCGACGCCCTTGCCGGAGTAACGGTCCGCGTCGCCGTCACGCAGCTCGATCGCCTCGAAGGCCCCGGTGGACGCGCCGGACGGCACCGCAGCGCGGGCGATGGTGCCGTCGTCAAGCCCGATTTCGACCTCGACGGTCGGATTGCCGCGCGAATCGAGAATCTCCCTGGCGACGATTCCCTCGATGGTAGCCACTGTGTCGCTCCTCGTGATCAAGTCCCGCAAGGCCGCGACGGTGCGGCCGACCGTTCCGGTGGCAGCGTATCGGGCGACGGTGACGTTGCGGGCGCTGGCTTCCGAAACGCGGGATGTACGCGTCGGGAACCACCCGGATCTGGCATCGATCTCATTTACTGACATTGATGTCAATCGGTTTGCGGTAGGTGGACAGGATCGGTCACCCTGTCACCATGCGTGCAACGGAGAACCGGTTCCGCCGCGCCGCAGCGGCCACCGCCGCCGGCACGCTGCTGCTGGTCGCCGGCTGCCAGACCATCGCCGACGCCGGCCAGACCATCGAGCCGGCCGACCTGGTCAACGAGCTGGCCGCCCGACTCGACGGGGCCAGGGCGTTGACCTACTCGGCCGAGTACCAGCTGGTCGGCGGGGCCAGTGCCAGCATTGTGCAGGCGCAGACCCCACAACGTACGGCGTACGTCTACCCGGGCGGCAAGCTGATCGTCACCGACGAGACCACCACCGAGTGTGACACCGACGACTCCCCGCCGGTCTGCACCCTGACCAGCGGGCCGTCCCCGTCCGCCCAACCAGATCCGGAGCTGTTCACCGACGCCAACGCCGGAGGCCTGGTCACCCCACCGGTGGTGATCACGCTACTCAACGCCACCGCGCTGGATCCGGCGGCCGTGGTGAGCCAGAACGACACCACGATCGCCGGCCGACACGCCACCTGTGTGCAGGTCAGCCAGGTGCAGGGGGCGGCGGCGTCCCGATTCGACGTGTGTGTCACCACCGAAGGCGCGCTGGGCAGTTTCAGCGGGGTGGTCGATGGACAGACCGTCGAATTCGCGATAAGCCGGTACAGTGACACTGCCGACGAGACCGCCTTCACGCTCCCCCACGGAGCGCGGTCCGTCGACCGTCGCCCCGGCCCCGCGTAACGGGCCGCCCGTGGCCGATCCAACCCCGCCCAGCGATCCAACCCCGCCCAGCAGATTCGTTCCCGATGCCCGGGTGGGCCGGGGCGCCGACCCGGCCGATCCGTGCCTGGTGGTGGCCGGCCGCCGACTGCTGGTCGGCGCCAACGGCGGACTACCGTCGGTGGCCGATCTACCGGCCAGCACCGAGTGGGTGCCGCTGGGCAGCCTGGACGGCGCCCGGGTGTGGGCAGCCGGCCTGCCCGCCGTCGACGATCAGCTCGGCGGCTGGCGGAGCTGGCCGGCGATGGCCGGTGAGCTGGGTGAGCCACTCGCCGCGCTCGCCGGACGCGCTCTGCAGGTGATTACCTGGCGGCGTACCCACCGGTTCTGCGGCGGTTGCGCCACCGAACTGGCCGACGTTCCCGGCGAGCATGCCCGCCGCTGTCCCGGCTGCAATCTGTACGTACCGATGCAGCTCTCCCCCGCCGTCCTGGCTGCGATCACCCGCACCACCCACGTCGGCGCAGCCGAGCTGCTGCTGGTCCGCCACGCCTACGGCGCCACCGCGATCTGGGCACTGGTGGCCGGCTTCGTCGAGGCCGGCGAAACCCTGGAGGAGGCGGTGCACCGGGAGGTCGACGAGGAGGTCGGGCTGGCTGTGCACGACATCGCCTACTTCGGCAGCCAGCCGTGGGCGATGTCCGGCCCCGGCGTGGTGCTCGCCGGTTTCACCGCCCGCGCCGGGCCGGACGCCGAACCGGTCGTCGACGGCCGGGAGATCGCCGAGGCCCGGTGGTTCGCTCTGAACGACCTGCCGGCCGAGCTGCCGGCAACGTACTCGATCTCCCGCTGGCTGATCGAACACCAGCGGGGCGGCGGCCGGTCAGATCGGCATTGACAGCCTTGCCGCCCTAAACGGCGGCCTTCGTGCCGTCCGGCATGACCGCGAAGTGCGTCAGCCCCAGCGGACCGTGCGGCCGCCGATCTTCGGCGGCCGCAGACGACCGTTGTCCAGCACCGTGAACCGGGAATCGCGGGTGAAGAAGTTGCGGTACGCGGTGTGCAGGTCCGCGAGGGCCTGCCACGACACCACCGCCGACACCTCGCCCAGCCACGCCCCGCTCCGGAGTCGCCCTGGCCCACGTGATGACCCACTTCGACAACTCGGCGTCCCGACACGTACGGCAGGCCCTGCCCGCGGGCGGTCTGCCGGACGCGCAGCCCGTAGTTGAACACCACCCGGGCACATCCGAACACCTTCGCCAGCGCGACCCGCTGGCCGGGCGCCGGACAGCCCCGGAACCGGTACCGGAGCCGCACGAAACACACGACACCAAGTTGGCCTATGCCACAACTCGACGGTATCCGCACCTCCCGACCTGGTGCGCCACTACCACCGGGCCAACAAGCTCTGGTCGGGCTCGTACGTTGCCGGCTCCGTCGGCCGCCGCCACCGGGCATCGTGAAGCAGTACATCGAGCAGCAAAACCGGCCAGGTCAGAGCACTACTCGGGCCCTGGCGGGCCGCCCAGCGCGGGCCGCCCAGCGCGGGCCTTCACCCCCGGCCTGAAGGCCGGAGCACCGGCCCGCATTCCTGTAGCGCCGGCAGATGCCGCGGCGGCGGGGAGCCGTGCGCCAGCATCGCGTCGTGCCACTGCCGGGCCGGTACGCCGGCTGGCCGCGCCGCCGCCACCTGCGCCACCTCGGCGTAGCCCACGAAGTACGTGGACAGCTGGGTGGAGGTCAGCAACGCTCGACGCCACTTGCCGGCCGCTTCGCCCTCCTCCTGGAAGCCCCGACCGGTCATCAGCGCCATCGCCTCGGCCTGCGGCAGCTCCGCGCAGTGCGTCAGCTGGTCCAGGATCGCGTTGATGGTCATCCGCAGCTGCATCTTCAACTGCTGCAGCCGTACCGGCAGGCCACCGAACCCGGCGTCGACCATCATCTCCTCGGCGTACACCGCCCAGCCCTCGACGAACGGCCCGGACCGGCCGACCGCCCGCACCCGGGTGGTGCCGAGAAACCGGCGGGCGTGCGCCAACTGCAGGAAGTGCCCCGGCATCGCCTCGTGCACGGTCAGGTTACGCACCATGTGGTCGTTGTACTCGCGGTAGAACGACTCGACCCGCTCAGCGGGCCAATCCGTCGGCGTCGGCGCGATGCAGTAGAATGTCGGCACGTCGGCTCGCTCCAGCGCCCCAGGCGGGTCGCAGTAGGCCACCGCGACGCCCCGGGCGAACTCCGGCATCTCCTGAATCACGCACCGGTCGTCCACCATCGACACCAGATCGTGGGCGGCGACGAACTCGGTGGTCTCCCGCATCGCGGTCTGCGCCAGCGACACAATGGACGAGTCGTCCGGATGCTCGGCGGCCAGCCGGGCCAACGCGGCGCGTGCCGTGTCGTCGGTGGCCGGCCCACCGGTCAGTTCCGCCGCCGCCGCCCGGATCTCGCCGGTCACCCGCTCCAGATTCGCCCAGGCCCGGTCCAGCACGTCGGCGGCGGTCAGCTCGGTGTCCAGGGTGTGCCACAGCTGGGCCTCCCACAGCCGCCGGCCCAGCCGTGGGTCCCGCCGGTCGACGTCGCGGTCCAGGCTGTCGCGCAGCCAGCCGGCAAACTCGTCCAACGCGAACGCCGCCTCGGCCGCCAGCGGCTCAACCTTGTCCCGCAGCCCCGGCTCCTCGGCCAGCAGCCCCGGCACCTGGTCTCGGACCAGCGCGGCGGTGCCGGCGAACTGGCCGGCGGCGGTCTCCGCGTGGATCGCCGGCACGCCGCGCAGCGTCTCGCGCGCGGTGGCCAGCACGTCCGGTACGGCGCCGAGCCGTCCGGCCAGGCTGGTCAGCCGCTGCGCGGCCGGCGCGAACGGGCGGGCGATCAGCCCGTGCAGCAGCGGCCCCGGATTGTAAACCAGCGGATTCCACTCCCGGGCACGCACCTCGGTCAGCTCGAACAGCCGCCGGTCGACGATCGACGACAGGATCGCGTGATCCACCCGCTCCTGGGCGGACAGTGTGTCCGCGTCCACCTCGGCGAGCGCGTTGGTAGCGTCCAGCAGCATCGTCGCGGTGGCGGCGACGCCATCGACGGACAGGTCCGGCAACCGGTCGTCGTAGCGGTGGTCACCGGCCGACGACGCCAGGACCGGATCGCTGGCCAGCAGCGCGTCGATGATGCGTTCAGCCAGAGGTACGAACGACGCCATGCCACCGACCCTAGGCCATCCCACCGACGCTATGCGCCGATCAACCCGGCGAGTGTCCGGACCGGCGACTCCAGTTCGCCCGGTGAATGCGCGGCATAGCCGAGCACCGGTCCGGGCCGAGCCGCGGCCACGGCCAGCGCCGCGTCGTCGACCCCGGCCGGCAGCTCCAGCACCAGGGCCATATTGACCGAGCCGATGTACGCCACCTGGTCCGGTGCCACCCCTTGCCGGCAACCGACCGGCTCCCGGTCGTAGCGGAACTCGGCGTCGTAGCCGTCCTCGATGATCAACCCGCCGGTACGCCGGGCCCAATCGAGCAGCTCGTGACGGCGGTGCGGGGCCAGCACCACTCCGCCGATCCTCGATGCCGACCGTCGTCGCGCCGCGCTCCCGCAGTGCGGTGGCGAGCAAATCGAATGCCTGCACGGCGCCGGTGGTGACGAACAGCCGGGCCGGGTCGGTCCGGGCGGCCCTGACCCGGCTCAGGTAACCGGCCAGGCCGGTACGCAGCCGCAGCACCGCCACCCGGTCCCCGGTCCGTGCAGTGGTCCTCGCGGCGGGTCCGGTGGGGTGTGCTGAGCCGCCGGGCGCGGCGGGGTCGCGGCGACCGTGGTGCCGGCACCCCGTCGGGCCAGCAACCAGCCCTCGGCGGACAACTGCTCATACGCCTCGCCCCTTCGGGAGACCATCAGCTCGGCGGCCAAGTTGCGGGTGGACGGCAGTCGGGTGCCGGCGGCGAGCCGGCGATCGCCGCGCACCGGTCAGCTGGTCAGTGAGCCCTGCCCGGGTCCGGTCCAGCTCGACCAGCACCAGGCCAGGCCCTGCGGTACGCCGTTGCCACCGTTGCCGCTGGCCGCGCTGGTTCGCTACGCGCCCCGGCTCGCTGGCGGCCCCCGCCCGGCAGGTCACCGTCGGCGGCGCTCGGCTACCTGGCGGTGATGCTGACCGTGGTGGCGTTCCTGGCTTGGTTCACCGGGCTGCGCCGGCTCGGAGTGGAACGTCGACCGCCGCCCCGACCGGGCCGGTCCCGGCCGCGCCGTGCCGGCGTGTTCATCGGCGTACTGATCGTCGCGGCCGGCCTCGCCATCGGGCTGGGTCGAGTCTTGCCGGCCCGGCAGCTCCCGCGCCAGGTAGTCGACGCCGCGCCGGTCGAGCCAGAGCACCAGCAGGGCGTGCGGTGCGGTTAGCCCGGCCAACACCGCGAAGCCGGTGGACAGCCCCACCTGCGGCGTGGCCGAAACGGCGAACGGCACCAGGACAGCCAGCACGGCTCCGGTAGGGATCGCCGCCTGGGCAGCGAACCGCCGCAGTGCCGGACCGAGCCGGCCGGCGGCCAGGGTGGCAGCGTTGCCGGGGTCGGCCAGCAGCAGCCGGGCCACATGCCGCACCGAGTGACCCGCCGCGAAGTAGGTGCCGAACGCCCACCCAGGCGGCACCAGCACGAACACGGCGATCAGCAGCCCGAGGTATCCGGCGTCGCCGCGCCGGCCAGCCCGTAGGTCGTTGACCATGGTGGCGACCACCGCCGCGCCGGCAAGCACGACGGCGCTCACCCGGACCTCGCTGTTCAGCAGGTACGCCGAACCGGCGCCGATGCTCTCCAGCAGCGGATCAACGTGGTCCGGCCAGAGCGTCAACGGCAGCAGCACCGGCGGCGCTCCGTAGGCGAGCACGGCGTACGGCCGAGTCGGTGTTCGTCGCGCGTCCCGTTGCCGGTGGAACGCCTCGTCGCCGGTGCCGAAGTGGACGACCGCGACAATCAGGAACACGACGAGCGCCGGGCCGGAGAAGCGGTGGCAGATCCACCAGACGAGGACAGCGAGGCAGGCGTACCCGACGAGCAGGCTCACTCGTGGCCGCCAGCCGTCGCTGGCGGGTCTCAACCAGGCCGGCACCAGATGGTCGACGGCGCCGTGGGGTAGGCCGAGTAGCAGCCCCACCAGCAACGGCAGCGGCGAATCGACCGCTGGTGTCGAGTGGTTCAGCACAGCCAGATGGATCAGCAGCACCGCGCCGAACGCCGGTACAACGACCCACCCGGCCCGACTCAGCAGCCAACGGTCGGCAGTCAATGCGTGACGTGCAGGTTGCCCCGGTCGGCGAGCAACCGCAGCCGCCTCAGGTCGAGCGCGCTCCACACGATCTTCATCAGCACCGTGAGGACCACGAACACCGCTGTCGTGGTGGGCTCGTCGAACACGCCGAGACCGGCTGGTCCCACCAGCCAGACCAGGGTGAAGCCGAGCCACAGGGCGCTGAGCAGCACGGCCAACTGGTTGAAGTGAGTCCGCATCTGGTCCGGCTGCTGAGCTGCCGCTCTGCGCAGCGGCCCCCAGATCACCACGAAGTTGGCCGCAAGCGCGAGGACGCCGACTCCGTAGGCGAGGTATCGCGTGGCCGGTTCGAGCGCCAGGTCACCAACCAGTCCGCAGAAGATCATGGGAACGCTGGTCACTACCACGAGGGCCGCCAGGTCGGTCCTCCTGCCGGCCGACGCATGCGTTCCGACCAGCACCAGCGCGTAGCCGAGCAACGGGGCGGTGACGATCCAGTCGGCGTAGTACCCCCAGTGCACGGCGTGGTCGCCGGCCGCGGTCAGGGCGCCTCCAAGCGCCATCACCGCGTGCCAGATGGCAGACCAGATCAGGATGACGATCGCGAGCAGGTACACGACGACCGGGACGCCCTTGGGCTCGCGCATCCAGCGGACGAAGTACAGCACGGCACCGAGCGCGACCACCACGAAGGACCACAACCACAACTGCGACACCACGAACCCTCCGCAGTCGGGAAGCCCGCCGGAACATCTTCCCAACGGTATCCCCTTCCCACGCTCTTGGTAGCTATTCGCAACATCAGCCGACCTGCCAATTGCACCGTCCACCTAGGCTTGAGTCGTGCAGGCGGAGACCCTGACCAACATCACGGCGATCATCCTGTCGGTCGTCTCGCTCACCGTCTCCGTGGTGCTCGCCGTCCGGCAGAACCGCAGGCATCCACCGGCTACGCCTTACCGGTCGTCCTCGATGTCCTCGACCAGTTCCGGACCCAGGAGTTCTTCGACGCCCGCGAGTACATCTCTTCGACCAGCTGAATCAGGAGTACGACCCACCTGTGGCGTACTCCGACCACTCCTCCTCGGCGAGGCTCGCCAGAGCCTGTCGACGCGGCTGTCAACTGCCGGGCAGCGGTGGGAGAATCACCGATCATGAACGAGCAGGCCGGCACCGACGAGAGCATCCACGAACCGACCGACGGCGGTACGGCAGCACGCGCGCCTCGGCGGCAACGGTGGACCCGCCGCGCCCCATGGCTCGCCTTCGGCATCGCCGCCACGGTGCTCGTCGTCGACCAGCTGACGAAGATGTGGGCGGAGGCGACGCTGACCCGGGGCGAGCGGATCCCGCTGGTCGGCGACGCCCTCGGCATCCAGTTGATCTACAACCCGGGTGCCGCGTTCTCCTTCGGCGAGAACACCACGTGGATCTTCACCATCGCCGCCGCGATCGGTGTCGGCGTGACCGCCTGGTTCGCGTGGCGGGCCCGCTCCCGGGCCTGGGCAACGGCGCTCGGCCTGGTGCTGGGTGGGGCGTTCACCCATCTGCTCGACCGGGTGTTCCGGAAGCCGTCGTTCGGGCAGGGCCACGTAGTCGACTTCATCGCGTACTTCGACTGGTTCATCGGCAACGTCGCCGACATCGCGCTCTTCTTCGGCGTCGTCACGTTCCTCACCCTGGAGTTGATCGGCATCCGGCTGCGCCCGGAGGCCTCCGAGCCGTCGACCGGTGACGGTGCCGACCGGTGATGCCACACCACCGCCGTCACCCGGCCGCAGCGCGGACGGCGGCGGCGTACGCGAGGGCTGCCCGGCGTAACGCGCCTTCGGCGTCCAGGCCGTCGGCTCGGGCCTGCGCGACCAGCGCAAGCAACCGCGCGCCGAGCCGCGTCGACGGATCCGCCGCACCGTCCGGCTTCAGGTCGGCCGCGTCCGGCTGCGGCAGCGGTACGTCGACCCCAGCGCGTCCAGCCCGCCGCAGCACCTTGTCGGCCAGTGACAACGCCGGCTGGGCGAGCACGATCCCGTCCATCGGTGACGGAGCGCCGCCCACCCCGGAAGCGACACCCGACGCGGCCCGTTCGGCGGCCTTGATCCGCTCCCAGTTGTCGACGATCTCATCGACGTCGGCCACCGCGACACCGGCGAAGACATGCGGGTTGCGGCGAATCATCTTCGCCACCAGGCCGCCGGCCACGTCGTCGACGTCCCAGCGCTCGCCGTCCGGCAGCTCCTGGGCGAGTCTGGCGTGCAGCACCACCTGCAGCAGCACGTCACCCAGCTCGTCGCGCAGCGCCGCCAGGTCACCGGCGGAGATCGCGTCGTACGCCTCGTAGCTTTCCTCCAGCAGATACCGCGCCAGCGAGTCGTGGGTCTGCTGCCGCTTCCACGGATCGCCGCCCGGTGCGACGAGCCGGTCCATGACCTCGACCGCGTCGAGCAGCCGGGCGCCGGGCGGATCCCAGGAGCCGTACATCAGCTCCAGCTCGGCGAGGGCGGGCTCGCGGGCCAGCCGCAGACCCAGCCGGCGGGCCAGGTCCTCGTCACCGGCCGGACCGGCCAGCCACACCGCCGTACCGTGCTCGGCGGCCGCCGCCAGCAGCGTCTCCTCAACCGACTCCGACTCCGGTACCGGCACAGTGACAGTGCCACCGGCGACGCTGACCGCCGTGGCCAGCTCACTGTCCAAGCCAGCGAACACCGGAAACCGGCGTACGATGTCCCAGGCCTGCGCGGTCAGCAGCCCCGCCGGCAGCCGGGGCGAGGTGACCAGTAGGACGATCCGGGCGGTCACTGACGTTCGGAGACCGTGCCCGAGTCGCCGCCACCGAGCGGGATGCCGACCGCGACCACGTTGCCCTGAGGGGCCTGGAAGCTGAGCACCGGAAACTCCAGCGGACGGTACCGCGGGTTGACCGTGACGTCCTGCCCGGCGACCGCGTCGGCGAGCGCGTCGCGGGCGGCCAGCGAGGAGCGCAACTGCTCACCGTCGAGCTGGCCGGCGGCCTCCTCGTCGGTGACCTCGTCCGGGATCACCCCAGCGGCCCGGCCCTTCTCGACCAGGTCGAACAGCTCTTCCTGGGTCGGCTGCACCTGGCCGCCGGCCTGCAGGCCGACGATACAGTTCCAGGCCTGCGAAGCCGTCTGCCCGTACTCCGATGCGGGCGGCAGGCCCAGCTGCTCCGGGGAGACCGGCTGCGCGCCGCTCGGCACATCGAGCTGGGCGCAGACGTCGGCGAGCACCAGAGCGCTGACTACCTGCTGCCGAGTCGGCAGCGGCGGGGCACCCTGCTGGCCGGCCTGCTCGCCGAGCTGGTCGGCCATATCGTCGATGAGGCTGGTCACCTGCTCCTCGGTGTACTGCTCGTCGCCGACATAGGCGGCGACCCCGGGCTGCGACCGGCAGGCGGACAGTACGGCGACCCCGACCAGGGCAATGACGGTGATCGACGCCAGGCGACGGACACGCTGCATGGACGACACTCTCTCACGCACCCCTGCCGGCCGGTGCACCGACCCGGGCACTGTCCGTCGACGGTACGGCACCCGTCGTCGGCGGGTCACCGAGCACGTCACGCAGCAACTGGGCGCACCAGTCCAGCAGTGCCTGGTCGCGCAGCGGCTCGCCGCCGATCCGCCGGGTCGTCGGCCGGGGCACGCTGACCTGGTCGGCGGCCGACTTGTAGACCGAGTCCGGGTGGTAACGCTTGAGCCGCAGCTGCTTCGAGTCGGGCAGCACCAGCGGGGCGAACCGGACATGCTTGCCCTGCATCGACACATCGGTCAGCCCGTACGCCTTGGCCAGCAGCCGGAACCTCGCCACCGCCACCAGGTTGCCGACCTGCGCCGGTGGTTCGCCGTACCGGTCGGTCATCTCGGCGACGACCTCCTGCAGCGCGGCGGCGTCGCGGGCCCCGGCAAGCTTGCGGTACATCTCCAGCCGCAGCCGCTCCACCCCGATGTAGTCGTGCGGCAGGTGCGCGTCGACCGGCAGGTCGACCTTCACCTCGGCGGCCTCGGCGTCGTCGGGCGACTCGCCCTTGAAGTTCTGCACCGCCTCGCCGACCATCCGCACGTACAGGTCGAACCCGACGCCCTCGATGTGGCCGGACTGTTCGCCGCCGAGCAGGTTGCCGGCGCCCCGGATCTCCAGGTCCTTCATCGCCACGTACATGCCGGCGCCCAACTCGGTGTGCTGGGCGATGGTCGCCAACCGCTCGTGGGCGTGCTCGGTCAACGGCTTCTCACGCGGGTAGAGGAAGTAGGCGTACGCCCGCTCCCGACCCCGGCCGACCCGGCCGCGGATCTGATGCAGCTGGGCCAGGCCGAGCAGGTCGGCCCGCTCCACGATCAGCGTGTTCGCGTTCGGGATGTCGATGCCGGACTCGACGATCGTGGTGCAGACCAGGACGTCGAACTCCTTCTCCCAGAAGCCGACCATCACCTTCTCCAGGGCGTCCTCACCCATCTGGCCGTGCGCCACCGCGACCCGCGCCTCCGGCACCAGCTCGCGCAGCCGCCGCGCAGCCTTGTCGATCGACTCGACCCGGTTGTGCAGGTAGAAGACCTGGCCGTCGCGGAGCAGCTCACGGTGGATCGCGGCGGCGACCTGCTTGTCGTCGTACGCCCCGACGGCGGTCAGCACCGGGTGGCGCTCCTCCGGCGGGGTGGCGATCGTCGACATCTCCCGGATGCCGGTGATCGCCATCTCCAGGGTGCGCGGGATCGGCGTCGCCGACATGGTCAGTACGTCGACCGAGGTACGCAGCGACTTCAGGTGCTCCTTGTGCTCCACCCCGAACCGCTGCTCCTCGTCGACGATGATCAGCCCGAGTGCCTTGAAACGGGTGGCCGACTGCAGCAGCCGGTGGGTACCGATGACGATGTCGGCGGTGCCCTCGGCGGCCATGGTCAGCGTCTGCTCGGTCTCCTTCGGGGTGGCGAACCGGGACAGCTGCCGAATCTCGACCGGGAACTGGGCCATCCGCTCGGCGAACGTGTTGAAGTGCTGCTGGGCGAGCAGCGTCGTCGGCACCAGCACCGCCACCTGCTTGCCGTCCTGCACCGCCTTGAACGCCGCCCGTACCGCGATCTCGGTCTTGCCGTAGCCGACGTCGCCGCAGATCAGCCGGTCCATCGGGGTCGACTGCCGCATGTCGCCCTTGACCTCGTCGATCGCCGCCAGCTGGTCCGGGGTCTCGGTGTACGGGAAGGCGTCCTCCAGCTCCCGCTGCCACGGGGTGTCCGGGCCGAAGGCGTGCCCCTTGGCGGCCTTGCGGGCCGCGTACAGCTGGATCAGCTGGGCGGCGATCTCCCGGACCGCCTTGCGGGCCCGGGTCTTGGCCTTCTGCCAGTCCGAGCCGCCCATCTTGTGCAGCGTCGGCTGCTCCCCGCCGACATAGCGGGACAGCTGGTCCAGCTGGTCGGTCGGGACGAACAGCCGGTCGCCGGGCTGGCCGCGCTTGGCCGGCGCGTACTCGATGACCAGGTACTCCCGGTCGGCGCCGTTGACCTTGCGCTGCACCAGCTCGACGTAGCGGCCGATGCCGTGCTGCTCGTGCACCACGTGGTCGCCGGCGCGCAGCTCCAACGGGTCGATGGTGTTACGCCGCCGGCTCGGCATCTTGCGCATGTCCTTGGTGGACGTGCCTCGGCCGCCGCTGATGTCGGCGCCGGTGACGATCGTCAGCCGAGCCCGTTCGGCGACGAAGCCGTTGCCGAGGCTGCCGCAGGTGACGACCAGCTCGCCGGGGGTCGGTGCGGTCGACAGAGCATCGACGAGCGTCGCGCCAAGACCGGCGTCGCGCAGCACGCTGACTGACCGCTGCGCCGGCCCGTGCCCCTCGAAGACCAGCACCACCGACCAGCCGTCGCCGGTCCAGCGTTTCAGGTCGTCGACGACCCGGGCGGTCTCCCCGTGGTAGAGCGGCGCGGGGGTGGCGGTCAGCACCACCGCGTCCCCGGTGTCCGGGCTGACGCTCACCGGCGTCGACGCGTCCTCCCAGGGCGCGATGTCAGAGGTTGCGTCGGTTTCCGCCTCGGTCAGCCCGAACGGGGACAGCGTCCACCACGGCTGGTCGAGCGTGGCGGCCACCGCGCGTACCTCGGCCAGGGTGCGGAAGGCGGCCGCGCCCAGGTCGATCGGGGCCTGGCCACCGACGGCGGCCGCGGCCCAGCTGGCTTCGAGAAACTCCGCCGAGGTACGGACCAGATCGTGCGCCCGGGTCCGGATCCGCTCCGGGTCGCAGAGCAGTACGTGGGTGCCGGCCGGCATGCAGTGCAGCAGCAGCTCCATGCTGTCGGTGCCGTCGAGCAGAGCCGGGGCGAGGGACTCCATGCCTTCGACCGGGATGCCCTCGGCCAGCTTGTCCAGGATCTCGCCCAGCTCGGGATGCTGCTGGGCCAGCTCGGCGGCCCGCTGGCGTACCGGGCCGGTGAGCAGCAGTTCCCGGCACGGCGGCGCCCACAGCCGGTCGACGGCTTCGATGGTGCGCTGGTCGGCGACGGCGAAGGTACGGATCTCCTCCACGTCGTCGCCCCAGAACTCGACCCGGGACGGGTGCTCGTCTGTCGGCGGGAACACGTCCAGGATGCCGCCGCGGACCGCGAACTCGCCGCGCTTGGTGACCAGGTCGACCCGTGCGTACGCCATCGCGACCAGCCGGTCGACGATGTCCTCCAGGCCGCCACCGGAGTTGCCTCCGGCGGTCAGCTGGACCGGCTCCAGGTCACCGAGCCCTTTGAGCTGCGGCTGCAGCACGGAGCGGACCGGCGCCACGACCACCCGCAGCGGCCCTTGCCGCTGTCTCTCGCCGTGCGTACCGTCGCCGGACTTGCCGTCGCCGGCCGTCGGTCCGGTGTCCGCGTCGGGGTGCGCCAGCCGGCGCAGCACGGCGAGCCGCCGCCCGACGGTGTCCGAACGCGGCGACAGCCGCTCGTGCGGCAGCGTCTCCCAGCTCGGGAAGACCGCGACCTGCCCGGCCGGCAGTAGCTCACCGAGGGCGGCGGCCAAATCGTCGGCCTCCCGGCTGGTCGCGGTGACCGCCAGCACCGGTCGCCCCGCCCCGCCGACCTGCGCCTCGGCGGCCACCGCAGCGACCGTGAACGGGCGCAGCGCCGGCGGCGCGGTGACGTCCAGCCCGTCTTTTCCTGGCGTGGCGATCTTTGCCAGATCCCGTACCCGGGTCAGGGCGGGATCGGCGAGAGCGGCGCTGAGCAGGCCGGCGAGCGCGGTCATGGTCACAACCTTCGCGGTGGGATACGCCTTGCTGTGCGGCGGTGCACGCTTGGGGCGCACACGCGACGACAACCCCCACGCCCGGTCCGGGAGGGGGGTCAGGCCTACCAGCCTATCCGCCCGCCGATCCGCCCTCACCCACTAACCTCGCCCGACATGGGCACACCGGCCGAGAAACGGTTCATCGAACTCAGCCACGTCGTCCGGGACGGCATGGCCACCTAGAAAGGGACCTTCCAGGACGGTACGCCGAACGTTGAGACAAGACTCACCAGTTTCCCCGTGGCCGGGGGGATCGCCGATAACATCCAAGTTGTCGGACAGCGCCGTCCTTCGTACTCGCGTGAGGAGCGCCTAGTGACTGAGCTGTCCGCAAACCCGATGCCCGACGCCCAGCAACTCGCCGCCACCCAACCCGCAAACGCCCAGCAACCCGGCGCCACCCAGGCCGGCAGCGCGCAGGCCGGCACCGATGCTGCTGGCAGCGGTCAGGATCAGGACGGACCGGACGCGGCGCTGCGGTCCGACATCCGCCGGCTCGGCACCCTGCTCGGCCAAACGCTGGCCCGGCAGGAGGGCCAGCCGCTGCTCGACCTGGTCGAGGAGATCCGTACCCAGGTGCGTAGTGACGCCGAGGCCGCCGCGGCCCGGCTCGCCGCGATGGACGTCACCACGGGTACGAAGCTGGCCCGCGCCTTCTCCACCTACTTCCACCTGGCGAACATCACCGAGCAGGTGCACCGGGCCCGGGACCTGCGCCGCCGCCGGGCCACCGAGGGTGGCTGGCTGGACAAGGCCGCGACGTTGATCTCCGCACGCGGAGTGTCGGCCGACGAGATCGCCGCCGCCGCGCGCCGGCTCGCGGTCCGCCCGGTGTTCACCGCCCACCCGACCGAGGCGGCCCGCCGGTCGATCCTGTCGAAGCTGCGGGCGGTCGCCGACGAGCTCGACGTGGAGATGTCCGAGGCGGTGCTGTACGGGGCCAGCGAGCACGCCTCGGCGAGCAGCCGCCGGCTGGCGGAGCTGCTGGACCTGCTCTGGCAGACCGACGAGTTGCGGCTGGACCGCCCGGACCCGACCGACGAGGCCCGTAACGCCGTCTACTACCTGCGTGACCTGTACGCCGACGCCGCCCCGCAGGTACTCGACGACCTCGCCGACACGCTGCGCAAATTGGGCGTTGAAACTTCACCGACGTCACGGCCGTTGACCTTCGGCAGCTGGATCGGCGGCGACCGGGACGGTAACCCGTACGTCACCCCGGCGGTGACCCGCGACGTGCTGATGATCCAGCACGAGCACGGCATCCAGGCCACCGACGAGGCGATGGACGCTTTGATCAACGAGGTGTCGGTGTCCCGGCGGCTGCGCGGGGTATCGCTGGACCTGTCGGCCAGCCTGGCCAAGGACCTGGACGCGTTGCCGGAGGTGGCGCCCCGGTTCCGGCGCACCAACGCGGAGGAGCCGTACCGGCTGAAGGCCCGGTGTGTGAAGGCGAAGCTGGCGAACACCCGGCTGCGGCTCAACCGGGGCACCGCGCACGTGCCCGGCCGCGACTACCGCGGCTCCGACGAGCTTTTGTCCGATCTGGAGCTGATGCGCGCGTCGCTGGCTCGCAACTCGGGTCAGCTGACCGCGGTCGGCAAACTGGCGTCGGCGATCCGCACGGTGTCGGCGTTCGGTCTGCACCTGGCGACACTGGACGTGCGCGAGCACGCCGAGGCGCACCACGCGGTGTTGGCCCAGATGTACGCCCGGGTCGGCGAAGTCACCGACTACAACTCGTTGTCGCGGGCCGAGCGGTCAAAGCTGCTGGCCGACGAGCTGACCGGCCGGCGTCCGCTGTCCAGCATGGATGTTCCGTTGACCGAGTCGGCGCGCAAGACGTTCAACGTCTTCGGCACGATCCGCGAGGCGCAGCAGCGGTTCGGCCCGGAGGTCGTCGAGTCGTACATCATCTCGATGACGTTGGGCGGTGACGACGTGCTGGCCGCCGCGGTACTGGCCCGCGAGGCCGGCCTGGTCGACGTGCACAACGGGCTGGCCCGGGTCGGTTTCGTGCCGCTGCTGGAGACCCCGGCCGAGCTGGATTCCGGTGGCGACCTGCTCGACGAGCTGCTGTCGCTGCCGGCGTACCGGGCGATCGTTGCCGCGCGTGGCGAGGTGCAGGAGGTGATGCTGGGCTACTCCGACTCCAACAAGGAGGCCGGCATCACCACCAGCCAGTGGAAGATTCACCGGGCGCAGCGGGCGCTGCGGGACGTCGCGGCCCGGCACGGCGTACGCCTGCGGTTGTTCCACGGCCGAGGCGGCACCGTCGGCCGGGGCGGTGGGCCGACCCACGAGGCGATTCTGGCCCAGCCGTACGGCACCCTGGACGGTTCGATCAAGGTGACCGAGCAGGGCGAGGTGATCTCCGACAAGTACACGATCCCCGCCCTGGCCCGGGAAAACCTGGAGCTGACCGTGGCGGCGGTGCTGCAGGCGACGCTGCTGCACACCGAGCCGCGCCAGCCGCTGGAGCTGCTGGAGAACTGGGACGCGGCGATGGACGTGGTCTCCGACTCGGCGTACGCCTGCTACCGCTCGCTGGTCGAGGACCCGGACCTGCCGGCGTACTTCTGGGCGGCGACCCCGACCGAGTTGCTGGGCGCGCTCAACATCGGCTCCCGGCCGGCGAAGCGGCCGAACACCGGCGCCGGGCTTGGTGGGCTGCGGGCGATTCCATGGGTGTTCGGCTGGACCCAGTCGCGGCAGATCGTGCCCGGCTGGTTCGGGGTCGGCTCCGGGCTGGCCGCCGCCCGTGAGGCCGGCCTGTCCGACGTGCTCGGCGAGATGTTCGAGCAGTGGCACTTCTTCCGCACGTTCCTGTCGAACGTCGAGATGATGCTGACCAAGACCGATCTGGGCATCGCGCGGCGCTACGTGGAGACGCTGGTGCCGGGTCCGCTGCAGCCGATCTTCGACAAGATCACCGAGGAGTACGAGCGGACGGTACGCGAGGTGCTGGCAATCACCGGGTCGTCGAGCTTGCTGCAGAACAACAACGTGCTGCAGCGCACCCTCGCGGTCCGGGACACCTACCTGGAGCCGCTGCACCACCTGCAGGTGGCGTTGCTGCGGCAGTACCGCGACTCGGGGGCGGCGACGCGGACGGTGGCGACCGCACCGGGTGCCCGGCGGGCGCCGAGCGACAACACCGCGTTGGAGCGGGCCCTGCTGACCACGGTCAACGGCATCGCCGCCGGCATGCGCAACACGGGCTGACGTGGCCGGGCCGGCCAACCAGCGGGGAGACTGGTCGGCCGGCACGGGCACCCCCCGATGCGAACCGCTCGGTACGGTCGGTTCAGCTGGTCTCGCCGGCCACGCTGAACGAGCGGAGCCGATCGATGGCGAGCAGGGTGAACAGCACCGCGATCACCGCGGTCATGATCACCGATACGGTGACCGACACCTGGCCGTCGAACAGTGTGGTGGCCGCCAGCCGGTCGGCGAAGGTGACCACGTACTGCTGGACGGAGAGCACCTGGGTGCCGGAGACGATGTTGCCCAGCAGCCCTTCCCAGATCAGCACGTAAACCAGGCCGAGCAGCACCGGACGGCGGGTGACCAGGCTCAGCGCCACGAACAGCGCCGAGTAGGCCAGCGCTCCGGCGGCGCTCGCGGCGGCCAGGGCGAGGCCGAGGCGCACCGATTCGGCGAGCACCCCGGCGACGTACAGCGGCACCGCGACGGTCAGCGTGGTGACACCGAACGCGACGACGAGCTTCGGCAGCACGATCTGCCAGCGCGGCAGTGGCTTGCTGAGTACGTGCACGATGGTGCCGTCGTCGATCTCCGAACCGAGCACCCCGGTGCCGACGATCAGCGCCACCACCGGCAGCACCACGGCCAGGCCGAGCGCGATCAGGACCGGCTGGGCCCAGTTGCCCGGCGCGACACCGAACCACCGGCACAGGACGGCGAGGGCGATCACCAGCACCGGCAGCGGCAGCAGGAGCAGGAACCGGCGGCGGCCGAACAGCCCGCGCGCGGTGATCCACATGACGGTCGAGTTCACGGCTCTCAGGCCTCCACGAGGTAGGAGAAGACGCTCTCCAGGGATTCGTCCGACGGCAGCAGGCGGTGCACCCGGATCCCTTCGGTGAGCGCGATCCGGGGCAGGGCGCGGGTGAAGCTGCCGTAGTCACCGGCCCGTACGGTGATCCCACCGCCCTTGGTCAGGTCGACGCCGGTGACCGAGTCGTGGCGCAGCAGTGCCACCGCCAGGGCCCGGTCGTCGCTGGACTGTACGGCGAACACGTGCGGCCGGTTGGTCATCAGCCGCCGGATGCTGCGGAAGTCGCCGGAGGCGGCCAGCCGGCCGGCGACCATCACCTGGACGGTGCCGGAGACCTGCTCGACCTCCTCCAGGATGTGCGAGCTGAACAGGATGGTCCGGCCGGCGTCGCCGAGCGAGTGCAGCAGCGTCATCATGTGCATCCGCTGGCGCGGGTCCATGCCGTTGAACGGCTCGTCGAGCAGCAGCACCGTCGGATCGTGCACCAGGGCGGCGGCGACCCGGGTGCGCTGGCGCATCCCCTTGGAATAGGTGCCGATCCGCCGGTCCTGCGCCGGGGTCATCTCGACCAGCTCGATCGCCCGCCGGGCGGCGGCCGCCGGGTCGGGCAACCCGTGCAGCCGGGCGCTGGCCAGCACGAACTCGTACGCGGTGAGGAAGCCGTGCACGGCCTCCCGTTCGCTGACCAGCCCGAGGTTGCGGTAGACGCCCGGGTTGCGCCAGGTCGGTTCACCGTCGACGGTGACGGCACCCCGCGACGGCGGCAGGAAACCGGCCATCATGTGCAGCAGCGTGGTCTTACCGGCGCCGTTCGGGCCGAGCAGGCCGGTGACTCCGGCGTTGAGGGCCATACTGACGTCGTTGACCGCGACGACGTTGCCGTACCAGCGGGACACCCCGGCGAGCTCGATCGCGGCGGGGCGGCCGGCGGTGCCGGTGCCGGTGCCGGCGGCGGAGGTAACCGGGGCCGCGGCGGCCGGGGTGGAGCTCGGGGTCGAGGTCGAGGTGGTCATCGACGGGCCGCCTTCCGGTAGCGGGCGATCAGGGCGGCGATGCAGCCGGCGATCAGGACGACAGTGACCAGCCCGTACAGCGGGCCGAAACCGCCGGTGTCCAGACCCGTGCCGGCTTCGGTTACCAGCGCGTCCCGGAACAGCCAGATCCCGGTGCCCTGCACCAGGCTGGACGGGGCGACCAGACCGGCGAGCTGATTGGCGGTGACCGACGGCAGCACCGAGAGCACCCCGCCGATCGGGGTGGTCATCAGGAAGACTGCGACGATCCCACCGGCGGCGAATGCCCGCTTGCCGGTGACTGAGGCGACCGCCAGCCCGATGGCGCTGAACACACCGGCCCACAGCACGGCGTACGCCAGGCCTGGAGCGAGGTCGGTGACCTCGTCCCACACCCCGGACCAGCCGGCGTCGGTGGTGAACGCGCCGCCGAGGAACATCACCAGCTGTGGCGCGCCAAGCAGCACGAACACGGCGGTGGCCAGGGCGGCGAACTTGGCCAGCGGGTAGTCGACGAGCCGCAGCGGCCGGGAGAAGTACAGCGGCAGCACACCGCTGCCGAGGTCGCGGGAGACCAGTTCGGGGGCGACCACCGCGACGAAGAAGATCACCAGCCAGCTCATCGTGTCGGCGAACTGCGCGTAGCTGAGCAGCACCTGGCCGATCTGGGCGCGGACGGCCACCAGGCCGGCGGCGGCGGCGACCACCACGCCGACGATGAACCAGGGGAAGATCTTGGCCTTGGCGCTGCGGCCGAGCCCGAACGCGGTGCGCAGGCTGTGCGCGTAGAGCGCGCCGACGACGTGCCGGCGACCGAGCCGGACCCCCGTGTAGCGCTGGTAGCCGATGTCGTGGATGACGCCGCCCGGCGCGCCGTTCGAGGTGGTGCCCGCGACGGCCGGGCCGGCCGGCGTCGGCCCGGCGCCCCGGGCGGCGGTGAGCTGGTCAGACGTTGACACGGGAGTCCTCCGTGGTGGCGAAGAGTTCGGCGACCCGGTGCCGGCGCTGGTCGAGCCGGTGCAGCGGCAGGTCGAGTTCGACGACTGCGGCGAGGATCCGGTCGTACACGTCGGAGCCGGTCTCGGCGGGCACCAGCAGCAGCTGACCTTCCCGGCTGACCGGCAGGTCGGCCGCGGCCAGCCGGGCAGCCAGCGCCTCGGTGCCCTCGCTGACCTCGATCGCCAGCACGTCACTGGCGGTGGTCATGTCGGAAAGCTGAGCGGAACGCAGCAGCCGGCCGCCGTCGATGGCGATCAGCGAGTCGCAGATCCGTTCCACCTCGCCGAGCAGGTGCGAGCAGACCAGCACCGAGATGCCGAACTCGGCGCCGATCCGGTGCACCAGGGCCAGCATGGCGTCCCGGCCGGCCGGGTCCAGGCCGTTGGTCGGCTCGTCCAGCAGCAGCAGGTCGGGGTCGTGCACCAGCGCCTGGGCCAGCTTGACCCGCTGCTTCATGCCGGTGGAGTAGCCGCCGATCTGCCGGTAGCGCTCCTCATAGAGCCCGACGTGGCGCAGCGCCTCGGAGGCCCGTTCCCGGGCCGCCGCGCGCGGCAGACCGCTGATCCGCCCCAGGTGGGTGACGAATTCGGCGGCGCTGAGGTCCGGCGGCAGGCAGTCGTTCTCCGGCATGTAGCCGACCCGGGCGCGGACCGCGTCGGCGTCGGTGGTGGGGTTCAGTCCGAGTACCCGGACCTGTCCGCTGGTCGGGGCGAGCAGGCCGAGCAGGATCTTGATCAGGGTCGACTTGCCGGCGCCGTTGGCCCCGACGAGGCCGACGATGCCGGGCTGGACCTCGACGGTCAGGTCGGCCAGGGCCGTCACCCGCCCGCCGTACGTCTTGGTCAGCGCATCGGTTGCGATGAGAGTCACCCGGTCAGCGTATGGACTGCCGGCACGTCGTGGGATGGGGTTTCCCCCTGGAGGTTCCCTGAGGAGCTACCCATGCCCTGCCATTAGGGGTGACACCGCCGGACCCGGAAGCAAGCGTTGCTCTGGTTCGGCCCCGGACGAGACGTCGACATCGGGTGACGATGGTCGACATCCCGCGATGGTGGCAGAACTCGCCGTGCCAGTCTCGACCGACGACCGGCCTGCTGCGAAACTGTGAGTTCGATCCATTGGGGGTGTGATGACCGACGGCTGGGTGCTGCCTGACGACGTGCTGCGGGACGCGCCGGCGTACACGCCGCGGCCGTTCGAGTTGGCCGACCTTGAGCTGATCCTGTCCGAGGCGTACGCCCCGCTGACCGGCTTCCACACCCGCGCCGATCTTGCCTCGTTGCGTAGTCGCGGCCGGCTGGCCGACGGCACCGCCTGGCCGGTGCCGGTCACCCTGGAGGTGCCGGCCGACCTGGTCGCCGGGCTCGACCTGACGAATCCGCTGCTGCGGGTGCTGGTGCTCACCGACCCGGAGGGTGCTCCGGTGGCCGCGCTGGACATCGTCGACGCCTGGCCGAGCCGGGACGGCTTCTCGGCGGTCGGCGGCCGGGTGCGCCGGCTCGGCGACGGCACCGGCGGACCGTTCCAGCGGCTGCGTCGCAGCCCGGCGGAGGTACGTGCGCTGCTGCCCCCGGGCCGGGTGCTCGGGGTGATCGCCGACCGCCCGTTGCACCGCCCGCAGCTGGCCCAGATCGCGCACGCCGCCCGTACCCTCGCCGCGCATCTGCTGATCCTGATCCCGGTCGCCGACGGCGGGGTCAGCGGGCTGCCGCCGGAGGTGCTGGTCCGCAGTGTCTTCGCGGCCCGGGACCGGATGCCGCCAGCGACGCTGGTAGCGGTGCCGTTGACCCGGCACGGTGACGAGATCCGGGACGCGCTGCTGCGCGCCCGGGTGGCGGCCGCGTACGGCGTCACCCACCTGCTTTCCACCGGCGAGATGCTCTCCGGCGGCGGCCCGAGGGTGCTGGTGCCCCGGGAGTTGGCCTACGACAACCGGGACGGTCAGTGGCGCTGGCGCGACGACATCCCGCCGCGCAACCGGCGGCTGGCGCTCGATCAGGAGGAGATCGACGACCTGCTGGACCGGGGTTTTCCGTTGCCGGAGTGGCACACCCCGCCGGCGGTGGCGCGGGAGCTGGCCCGGGCCCGGCCGCCGCGCCGGCATCGTGGCCTGGTGGTGTTCTTCACCGGGCTGTCCGGTTCCGGCAAGTCGACCATCGCCCGGGGGGTGGCGGACGCGCTGCGGGAGAGCGGCGACCGGACCGTCACGCTGCTCGACGGGGACGTGGTACGCCGCGAACTCTCCGCCGGGTTGACGTTCTCCAAGGCGGACCGGGACCGTAACGTCCGTCGGATTGGCTGGGTCGCGTCCGAGGTCGGTCGGCACCACGGGGTGGCGATCTGCTGCCCGATCGCACCGTACGCCCAGGCCCGGGCGGTGGCCCGGCAGATGGCGAACGACGCCGGGGCCGGGTTCCTGCTGGTCTGGGTGGCGACCCCGTTGGAGGTCTGCGAGGCCCGCGACCGTAAGGGGCTGTACGCCAAGGCGCGGGCCGGTCAGCTGACCGGGATGACCGGGATTGACGATCCGTACGAGGAGCCGACTGATGCCGACCTGGTGCTGAACACCAGTGAGATAAGCATCGAGCAGGGCGTGCAGACGGTGCTGCAACACCTCACCGAAACGGGTTGGGTGGAGCCGCGACTGAAGCCGGCCTGACCCACAAAATCCTCCTTTGTCGCCTTTTCTGCAGATGACGGCAAGTCGGGCGAGAAGCCACTCTTGTCCGGGTAGCAGCAGCGTTATCCGGTAAACAGCGATTCGCGCTGGCCCGACAGCACAGCCGTCCAGGCAGGACAGGAGAGGGCGACATGCCGTTACGCAGTCGGATCCCGGAGCCGCTACGCCGGATCGTGCCCACCCGGTCCTGGTCGTACGGGCGGTGGACGGCCCCGAGGCGGGTGCTGCCGTCGTTCCTGATCTGCGGCGGGCACCGGTGCGGGACCGCCGGGTTGCACCGGATGCTGGCCGCTCATCCGCTGGTGCTGCGGGCGGCCCGGCGTGACGGAGTAAGTTTCTTCGACACCTCGTACGAGCGCGGCATCGACTGGTACCGGGGGCACTTTCCCCGCCAGCGCACCGCCCGCCGGTTGCAGCGACGCCACGGCGGCACCGCCAGCGCATTCGAGACCAGCACCTACTACCTCTACCACCCGTACGCCGCGCTGCGGATCGCCCGGGATCTACCAGACGTGCGGCTGCTGGTGCTGGTCCGCGATCCGGTGGACCGGGCGTGGTCGCACTTCCGGGTGGAACGGCTTGCCGGGCACGAGCCGGAGCCATCGTTCGCCCGGGCGCTGGCGCTGGAGTCCGCCCGGCTACGCGGGCAGGAGGAACGCCTCGGGGTGGAGGCCGGGTACCGCAGCTTCGCCCACCAGCACCACGCGTACCGGCAGCGCGGCGAGTACGCCACCTACCTGGATCGGTTGGCCTCTCAGGTTGGCCGGGAGCGGATCTGCCTGGTGGAGGCCGAACGGCTGTGGACCACGCCGGCCAAGGTGTACGGCGAGGTACTGGACTTCCTCGGCCTGCCGAGGCTCAACGAGGAGCCGTGGCTACCGCCGCCGACGCAACCGCCGGCCCTGGTCGACGGAGCACCGGGCGCACCGTTCGACGGACTGCCGGTCGAGCCGCCCGGTGCGCGTACCCGTCGGGAGCTGGCCGACCACTACGCCCCGCACGACGCGCGCCTCGCCGCCTGGCTCGGCCGTCCGCCGGTCTGGCGCAGCGCGGTGGCGGAGGCGTTCCGCTGACCCGACCCTGCGCAGGCACCTACCTGGCCGGGCGCACTTCCGTTCGACCGTACCTGCGCGATAGTGTTCGCATCTGTTGGATTGAGTGCGAGCAGGTGGGAGCAGGACGTGGTGCTGATGCTCGCGCCGCAGCGCCAGGCAGCGATCCTGGACCGGGTCCGGGCCGCAGGCGGGGTACGGGTCACCGACCTGGCCGTCGAGTTCGGCGTCTCGGACATGACAATCCGCCGGGACCTGGACGTCCTCGCCGACCGGGGGCTGCTGGCCAAGGTGCACGGCGGGGCCACCCCGGTCGATCCCGGGGCCACCGACGAGCCCGGGTTCGTGGCGAAGTCCGCCCGGCAGCAGGCCGAAAAGGCGGCGATCGCCGCACGCGCCGCCGAGCTGGTCGTCGCCGGCGGGGCGGTGGCGTTGTCGGCCGGCACCACCACGGTGGAGCTCGCCCGCCGGCTGGTCGACGTCCCCGGGCTGACGGTGGTGACCAACTCGATCCCGGTGGCCGACGTGCTCTACCGGGACGGTCGGGGCGACCAGACGGTGATCCTCACCGGTGGGGTGCGTACCCCGTCGGACGCGCTGGTCGGGCCGGTGGCCGTGACCGCCCTCCGCGACCTGCACGTGGACCTGCTCTTCCTCGGTGTGCACGGGATGAGCGAACGGGCCGGCTACACCACCCCGAACCTGATGGAGTCCGACACCAACCGCGCCCTGATCACGGCGGCGGCCCGCCTGGTGGTGCTGGCCGACCACACCAAATGGGACGTCGTGGGCATCTCCTCGATGGCAGAGCTGGCCACGGCCCAGGTCGTGGTCAGCGACCCCGGACTACCCGCACCGGCCCGCGACGTCCTGGCCGGACACGGCGTCGAGCTGTCGATCGCCGTCCCACACCGATAGGAACTCAGCGTCGTGAAACGCCATGCGGTACGGCTCGCCGACGGGCGGGAACTCATCTACTTCGACGAGCGGGACGACGCCGTCCGGGAAGGCCCGGACCGGCGGGAGCTGCCGCCCCCGCCACCCGCCTCGGAGCTTCGCCACGATCCGTTGACCGACGAGTGGGTGGCGATCGCCGCGCACCGGCAGACCCGGACCTTCCTGCCGCCGACCGACCAGTGCCCGCTCTGCCCGTCGCGACCCGGCCGGTCCAGCGAGATTCCGGCGTACGACTACGACGTGGTGGTCTTCGAGAACCGGTTTCCGGCGCTGAGCGACCGGGTGGGTGACGGGACCGCCGGCTACCCCGGTGGTACGCCGTTCACCCCGCCCCGGCCCGGTCTCGGGCGCTGCGAGGTGGTCTGCTTCACCGCCGAGCACGGCACCTCGTTCGCCTCGCTGACCCCGGCCCGGGTCCGCACCGTCGTTGACGCGCTGGCCGACCGGACCGCCGAGTTGTCCGCGCTGGACGCGGTGGAGCAGGTGTTCTGTTTCGAGAACCGGGGCGTGGAGATCGGGGTCACCCTGCACCACCCGCACGGGCAGATCTACGCGTACCCGTTCGTGCCGCCGCGTACCCGGTCGATGCTGGCCGCCGCCCGACGGCACGCCGAGGCGACCGGCGGGCGGAGCCTGTACGCGGACGTGCTGGCCGCCGAGCGGGCGGCCGGGGTGCGGGTGGTGGCGGCGAACGACCGGTGGACGGCGTACGTGCCGGCCGCAGCGCGCTGGCCGTTCGAGGTGCACCTGGCACCGCACCGCCGGGTGCCGGACATCGCCGCGTTGGACGACGCCGAACGGGACGCTTTCGGGCCGCTCTACCTGGACGTGCTGCGCCGCTTCGACCGGCTCTTCGACAGCCGGCAGGGCACACCGTACATCGCGGCGTGGCATCAGGCCCCGGTACGTCACGAACGGGAGCTGGGTTACCTGCATCTGCAGGTGTTCACCATCCGGCGGGCGGCGGACAAGCTGAAGTACCTGGCCGGTTCGGAATCGGCGATGGGTGTGTTCATCAACGACGTCCGGCCCGAACAGGCGGCGGCACTGTTGCGCGACGCCTGACCAGACCGGACATGGTTGCGGGGGGCCCGGGACAGGACCCCCCGCAGGGAAGGGACGGCAGGCTGCTGGTTCACAGCCGAGGATCGACCGTTGGCGTCATGTTGCTCAGGGCGACCGCCACCGGAAGATCCCCTTGGACGCGACTGGCACCACGTCCACCCTGTTCAACGATCCGCCGGAGGAACCGGTGACGGTGCCGGCCGCGAGCTCAGGCGCTCAGCTACTCAGGCGCTCAGCCGCTTGGCCAGGTTGCCGTCGAGAGCCGCCATGAACTCGTCGGTGGTCAGCCACGGAGCGTTGCGGTCGATCAGCAGCGCCAGGTCCTTGGTCATCTGGCCCGCCTCGACGGTCTCGATGCAGACCTGCTCGAGCGTGTTGGCGAACTCGGTCACCGCCGGGGTGCCGTCCAGCTTGCCGCGGTGGGCCAGGCCCCGGGTCCAGGCGAAGATCGACGCGATCGGGTTGGTTGACGTCTTCTCGCCCTTCTGCCACTGCCGGTAGTGCCGGGTGACCGTGCCGTGCGCGGCCTCCGCCTCCACCGTACGACCGTCCGGGGTCATCAGCACCGACGTCATCAGCCCCAGCGAGCCGAAGCCCTGGGCGACGGTGTCCGACTGCACGTCACCGTCGTAGTTCTTGCAGGCCCAGACGAAGCCGCCCTCCCACTTGAGCGCGGCGGCGACCATGTCGTCGATCAGCCGGTGCTCGTAGGTGATCCCGGCGGCGGCGAACTCGGTGGCGAACTCGGCCTCGTACACCTCGGCGAAGATGTCCTTGAACCGACCGTCGTACGCCTTGAGGATGGTGTTCTTGGTCGACAGGTAGACCGGGTAACCGCGGTCCAGACCGTAGCGCAGCGAGGCGCGGGCGAAGTCACGGATCGACTCGTCGAAGTTGTACATCCCCATCGCGACGCCGCCGCCGGAGAAGTTGGCGACCTCCATCTCGACCGGGGCGCTGCCGTCGGCCGGGGTGTAGGTGATGGTCACCGTGCCCGGCCCGGGCACCACGAAGTCAGAGGCCTTGTACTGGTCGCCGTGCGCGTGCCGGCCGATGATGATCGGCTTGGTCCAGCCGGGCACCAGCCGGGGGACGTTCGACATGATGATCGGCTCGCGGAACACCACGCCGCCGAGGATGTTCCGGATGGTGCCGTTCGGGGAGCGCCACATCTTCTTCAGGCCGAACTCCTCGACCCGGGCCTCGTCCGGGGTGATGGTCGCGCACTTGACGCCGACGCCGTGCTGCTTGATGGCGTTCGCGGCGTCCACCGTCACCTGGTCGTCGGTCTCGTCGCGGTACTGGATCGACAGGTCGTAGTAGTGCAGGTCGACGTCGAGGTAGGGCAGGATCAACTGCTCCCGGATCTGCTTCCAGATGATCCTGGTCATCTCGTCGCCGTCGAGCTCGACGACCGGGTTGGTTACCTTGATCTTCGCCATCGACCGGCGCTCCTCTCGGAAACTCGTATTAGCAGTACGAGCGTACTGGATTGCCGAACCCGGTGCGCAGCGGGCGGGACGAACGAGGCGCGGCACACGTCGGGGCGGGCACCTGGATGCCCGCCCCGATCGTCACGCCCGTACGGCTCAGAGGTCGGCCACGTCCGCCTGCTTGGCCCGGACCGCCTCGGCGGCCTCCTTCAGCGCGGCCAGTTCCGTACCGGTCAGGTCGGTGGTCACCACCCGACGGACGCCCTCGGCCCCGAGCTCAGCCTCCACGCCCAGGTAGACGCCGTCGATTCCGTACTCCCCGGTGACCCAGGCGCACACTGGCATCACCGCGCCGGAGTCCTCGGCCACGGCCTTGGCCATCCGGGCCGCCGCCGCCGACGGCGCGTAGTACGCCGACCCGGTCTTGAGCAGGGCGACAACCTCGGCACCACCGTTGCGGGTCCGGACCACCAGTTCCTCGATTTTGTCCGCCGGCAGCAGCTCGGTCAGCGGCTTGCCGTTCACGGTGCACCGTGACGGCACCGGCACCATGGTGTCACCGTGCGAGCCGAGGGTCAGCGTGCGTACGGTCGCCACCGGTACCGCGAGCGTCTCGGCGACGAAGTGGGAGAACCGGGCGGTGTCCAGCATGCCGGCCTGCCCGAGCACCCGGTTGCGCGGGAACCCGGTGGCGATCTGCGCCAGCGCGGTCATCTCGTCGAGCGGGTTGGACACCACGATGACCACCGCGTCCGGGGCGTACCGGGCGATTTTCTCCGCGACGCCGCGGACGATCTTGGCGTTGACCTCCAGCAGGTCCATCCGGCTCATCCCCGGCTTGCGCGGCAGGCCGGCGGTGACGATGACGACGTCCGAGCCGGAGATCACCTCGTAGCCGGAGCCGTCCACCCCGGTGGTCGCACCGACGACCTTGGTCTCGAAGCCCTCGATCGGCCGCGACTGGTTGAGATCGAGGGCCAGTCCCTCGGGCTTGCCCTCGATGATGTCGGTCAGCACGACGGTGTCGAAGACGTCGTACTCGGCCAGGCGCTGCGCGGTCGTCGAGCCGTAGAAGCCGGCCCCGACGACGGTGACCTTCTTGCCCATTGTCGTCTCACTCCCTGCTACCGGGCGAATTTGTCGGGACCGTATCAGCCAGGTAACGGCGGAGCGGGTCAGGGGCGCGCCCGGAGACCCACCTCACGCCCGCCACGCCGACGTCGCCGCCCGCCACACCGGTCGACTGGCCGACCGGCTCACCGGTCGGCGAGGCCGCGTTCCGCCAGCTCGACGACGTTGGTCAACAGCATCGCCCGGGTCATCGGGCCGATCCCGCCGGGCACCGGTGCCAGCGCACCGGCCACCTCGGCCACGTCCGGTGCCACGTCACCGGTGTACTGGCCCTTGCCGTTCTCGCCGAGCACCCGGGTGATGCCGACGTCGATGACCGTCGCCCCCGGCGTGATCATCTCAGCGGTGACCAGACCGGGCACGCCAGCGGCGGCGATCACGATCTCCGCCCGCCGGGTGTGGTCGCCCAGATCGAGCGTGCCGGTGTGGCACAGCGTCACCGTGGCGTTCTCGCTGCGCCGGGTCAGCAGCAGCCCCAGCGGCCGGCCGACGGTGGTACCCCGACCGATCACCACCACCTCCGCACCCCGGAGCCGGATCTCGTTACGACGCAGCAGATCGACGATGCCCCGGGGAGTGCAGGCGACCGGCGCGTCGAAGCCGAGCACCAGCCGGCCCAGGTTGACCGGGTGCAGCCCGTCGGCGTCCTTGTTTGGGTCGACCCGCTCCAGCACCCGCTGGGTGTCGATCTGCTTCGGCATCGGCAGCTGGACGATGTAGCCGTGGCAGGCCGGGTCGGCGTTCAACTCGGCGACCACCGCCTCCACCTGCTCCTGGCTGGCGTCGACGGGCAGGTCCCGCCGGATCGAGGCGATCCCGACCTCGGCGCAGTCGCGGTGCTTGCCGTTGACGTACGCATGGGAGCCGGGATCCTCACCGACCAGCACGGTGCCGAGACCGGGCACCACCGACTGCTCCGCGAGCGCCTTGACCCGGGCACGAAGGTTGTCCTTGATGGCGGAAGCCGCCGCCTTGCCGTCCAGAATTGTCGCCGTCACGTCACCGATCGTCTCACGTCGCCCGATCCACCCCGGTCGGCACCTCGCGCGGACCAGCCGGTCAGGGTCGCACGTCGGCGCCGTACGCCGCCGCGACCTGCACCGCCTGGGCCAGGTCGATCCGCGCCCCGGTCAGGTCGAGGCCGCGCAGCTCGACCCCGGCCAGATCCGCCCCACGCAGATCCGTGCCGCGCAGCTTCGCGCTGGTCAACCGGGCATAGCCAAGGTCCGCCCCGGAAAGATCCACCCGGCTCAGGTCCGCCTCGGTCAGGTCGGCCTCCCGTAGCCGCAGCCCGGACAGCTTCGTCCCGGTCAGGTCCTGGCCGCGCAGTAGCACGAACCCCCAGTCCCCGCCGTCAACGTGCAGCGGGCGCAGCGTGCAGTCGAGGAACTGGGTGCCGGTCAGCTTGCAGTCGGCAAAGGTCGCGTCGAAGAACGACGACCGTCGAATCACGCAGTGCAGCAGCGCGCAGTGGGTCAGCCGGGCCGCGTTGACCCGCACGTTCGCCAGTACGCAGTTGGTGAAGACGCAGCCGGTCAGCACCGCCTCGGTCAGGTCGACGTCGACGAGCTCACAGCGGTCGAAGTGCACCCGGTCGAACTCGTCGAGCGCCCAGTCGGCCCCGACGATCCGCTCCTCGACGCGCTGCTGCAGCGACACGACGACGGCCAGCCGGTCAGTGGAAGAAGTGCCGGGTGCCGGTCAGGTACATGGCGACCCCGGCGGCGTTCGCCGCCGCGGTCGCCTCGTCGTCCCGGATCGAACCACCGGGCTGCACCACCGCGCGTACCCCGGCGTCGATCAGCACCTGCAGGCCGTCCGGGAACGGGAAGAACGCGTCGGAGGCGGCCACCGCACCGGCGGCCCGGCCGGCACCGGCCCGGCGTACCGCCAACTCGGCAGCGTCGACCCGGTTGACCTGGCCCATCCCGACCCCGACGGTCGCACCGTCGCGGGCCAGCAGGATCGCGTTGCTCTTCACCGCGCGTACCGCCCGCCAGGCAAAGCCCAGGTCGGCCAGCAGGTCCGCGTCGGCCGGCTCACCGGTGGCCAGCCGCCAGCTCGCCGGATCGTCGCCGGCGGCGTCGATCCGGTCGGCGGTCTGCGCCAGCCGGCCGCCGGTGACCTGCCGCCACTCAACCGCCGCCGGCTGCCACGCCGGGGCGAGCAGCAGCCGCAGGTTCTTCTTCCGGGCCAGCACCTCGACCGCGGCCGGGTCGAACCCGGGGGCCACCACCACCTCGGTGAAGATCTCCGCGACCTGGTTGGCCAGCTCGACGGTGACCGGCCGGTTGACCGCGATCACCCCGCCGTACGCGGAGACCGGGTCGCAGGCGTGCGCCTTGCGGTGTGCCTCGGCGACGTCGACACCGACCGCGATGCCGCACGGGTTGGCGTGCTTGATGATCGCCACGGCCGGGGCGGTGAAGTCGTTCGCCGCCCGCCAGGCGGCATCGGCGTCAACGTAGTTGTTGTACGACATCTCCTTGCCGTGCAACTGCTCGGCCCGGGCCAGCCCGGCCGGTACCGCCGGGTCCAGGTAGAGGGCCGCCCGCTGGTGCGGGTTCTCGCCGTAGCGCAGCACAGCGGCCCGGCGCAGCGCGGTACCGGCGAACTCCGGCCAGTCCACCGGCTGGTCGGTGTCCGCGCCGACCAGGGTCCGGGCGCACCAGTCGGCGACCGCGACGTCGTACTCGGCGATGTCGGCGAACGCGCGGGCGGCGAGGGCGCGCCGCTGCCGCAGGGTGAAGCCACCCTCGGCGAGGGCCTGCTCGATCAGCGGGTACGCCGACACCGAGGTGACCACCGCGACGCTGGCGTGGTTCTTCGCCGCCGCCCGCACCATCGCCGGGCCACCGATGTCGATCTGCTCCACACAGCCGTCCGGGTCGGCGCCGGAGGCCACGGTCTGCTGAAACGGGTACAGGTTGGACACCAGCAGGTCGAACGGAGCGACGCCGAGCTCGGCCAGCTGCGTGGTGTGGTCGGCAGAGCGCAGGTCGGCCAGCAGCCCGGCGTGCACGTGCGGGTGCAGCGTCTTGACCCGGCCGTCAAGGCACTCCGGGAAGCCGGTCACGTCCTCCACCCGGACCACCGGCACGCCGGCGGCGGCGATGGTGGTCGCGGTCGACCCGGTGGAGACGATCTCCACCCCGGCGGCGTGCAGCATGGTGGCCAGCTCGACCAGGCCGGTCTTGTCGTAGACGCTGATCAACGCCCGGTGCAGCGGGCGGCGGCCGTCGATGCTCGGGTTCATCGGATGGTGACCTTTCGATGCGAGATGGTCCAGCCGTGCCGGACCAACCGGCCGACGTACTCGACGAGCTGCGCCCGTTCCGCTTCCTTGATCCGCTCGGTCAGACTGGCCTCGTCGTCGTCCGGCTCGACCGGGACCGCGACCTGCGCGACGATCGGTCCGGTGTCGACGCCGGCATCGACAAAGAAGAGCGTGGCACCGGCCAGCTTGACCCCGTAGGCGAGGGCGTCACGCGGTCCGTTCATGCCGGGGAACGCGGGCAGCAGCGAGTTGTGGGTGTTGACGTAGCGGTCCCCGAAGGCAGCCAGGAACCGGGCGCCGACCAGCTTCAGGAAGCCGGCGGAGACGATCAGATCCGGATGGTACGCGGCGACCTCGGCGGTCAGCGTGGCGTCCCAGTCCGCCCGGCTGGCGTGGTCGGCGACCCGGGCCACGAAGGTGGGCACCCCGGCGGCCTCGGCCCGGTCCAGCCCGGCGATCCCGTCCCGGTCCGCGCCGACAGCGACGACGACCGCGCCGTACGCGGGGTCCTCGGTGGCGTCGAGCAGCGCCTGCAGATTGGTGCCGGAACCGGAGACGAGCACCACGAGTCTGGCCGGAGACGAGGTCACCCGAGCACCCTACCCGGCCGCCGACGAGGCCCCGTCCAGGTCCCGCCCAGGTCCCGCCCAACGGAACGGGCGGGCGCGACGGGCGGCAGGATTTGCGCTGACCAGATACGCTGCCCGACGCTCGGGCAAGAACACGATCTCCGACCGCCCTGAGCGTCGTCGCCATGAAGGAGCTCTCTGTGCAGCCCGGCTACCCAGGCCAAGATCCGTATGGCCAGCAGCCCCAGCAGCCCCAGGACCCGACCTCGTCGCCACCTTCCGACCCGTACGGTCAGCCCGGCTACAGCCAGCCGCCGTCCTCGGGGCAGCCCTACTCGGACCCGTACGGCCAGCAACCACCGGGGCAGCCGTACCCGCAGCAGCCGCCGGGGCAGCCCTACGGTGACCCGTACGCGCAGCAGCCGGTGCCCGGCATGCCGTACCCCGCCGGCGGCTACGGCATGCCGGGCCAGCAGAAGGACAACAACCTGGGCCTGATCGGCATGATCGTCGGCATCGCCTCGCTGGTGCTGGCCGTGTGCTGCCCGCTGCTCGGCATCCCGGTCGGCATCGCCGGCGCGGTGCTCGGCTTCCTCGGCAAGAACAAGGTCGACCAGGGGCTGGCGGACAACCGCAGCCAGGCGATGGCCGGGCTGATCTGCGGCGCGATCGGGGTGGTGCTCGGCATCGCGAACTCGATCCTCGGCGTTCTGCTGGATGTCGGCAGCGGGTTCAACAGCATCTGAGCCAGGCTTTGTGACGCGACCCGGTCAGGGCGTCCCGGATCGTCCGGGGCGCCCTGTGCCGTTGCCCAGATGTCCCTGCCCGGCACCGGACCGGGCGGCGGCAGCGGACCGAGCAGCGGCGGACCGCCGCTGGCGGGGCGCGGACCGGTCCGCCGGAGGTGCCGCCACCGCCCGCGCCGCCGCCGCGCCGACCACCGCCCCGACCGCGAGTACCGCGCTCGACACCACCGCCACCTGCCAGGCGACCGGCCCGACGTCGGCGAGCCGCCCGGCACCGAGCGGACCGCCGGACGCGGCCGCCGCACCGCCCAGGAACAGTCCGGCCACCGGCCCGCTGAGCAGGGCAGCGCCGATCAGCACCGGCCAGCCGGGCAGCCCGGCACCACCCCGGTCGGACCCCGCCGACCAGCGGCGGGCCAGCACCCACCCGGTGGTCATCCCGGCCAGCACCGGCAGGGCGAGCAGCGCCGCGCTGAGCCCGCCGGCCGGGCCGTTGGGCAGCCCGGCGAACAACGGGATCGCTGGCAGGCTGCCGAGGGTGACTTCGGTGGTCCGTACCGCCGTGTCGGATCCGAGCGCGAAGCCCGGCCCAAGTAGGTAGGCGGTCGCCCAGATGGTGGCGTTCGGTGCGTAGGCGGTGCTGAGCAGCGTGATCCCGGCCTGCCCGGCCACCCCGGCCCGGTACACCCCGATGGTGTCGGCGGCGTCCCCACCGCTGATCGCCACGGACAACCCGGCCACGGCGGCGCCGGCGCCGAGCACCAGCAGCGCGGCGACCAGCCCGGCCCGCGCCGCGTGCCGCAGCAGGTCGGGGCAGCGCGCCGTCAGTCGGCGCAGCGTTCCGGTGGTCTGGCCGGCCCCGAGCAACGCGCCGACCACGCCGAACGCCGCCAGCGTGGCCCCGGCCCGCAGCGGTTCGACCGCCGTGGTAGCGCTGCTCGCGACGTGCGCGGCGGCGGCACCGAGCGCGCCGTACGCGGTCGCGACGGCAAACGCGACGACGATCGCCCGGCCGGCGGATCCGCGCTGCCGGGCACCGACCGCCCGGGTGGTGTGCACGCCGGCCCGGTAGATCCGCCAGGCGGCGAGCGCGCTGAGCAGCAGCGGCGGCAGCCCGAGCGGGCCGGTCGAGGTGTCCAGCGGTACGCCGTGTCCGAGCAGCCAGGCGGCCAGACCGATCCGGGCCGCGCCGAGGATCGACGAGTCGCCTTCGGCGAGCCGGATCAGCCACATCACCACCGCGACCGGCAGGTAGGACACGACCGCGGCCCACAGGGTGGTCACCGAGGCCGCGACGGCCAGCGGGGCCCGGCCACGGCGGGCAGCACCGGGGACGCGGCCCGGGCCTGAGCGCCGAACGGCGTCGACCGACGCGGTACCGTCCGGCGGTCGTGGCGGGTCCGGGGGGTGGGCTGCCATCGTGCCTACTTTGGCACGTGGGCGCACTGATCCGGCGGCAATATCGCCGTGGCCTGGCCGGTCACCTACCGAACCTGCCGACATTCCGGTCATTTGGCCGTACGCTCGGTGCTGGACCGCGCCGTCGACGACGGCGGTTGTCGAGTTGACGGGGGACCCTGCCGATGACCCAGTACCCACCGGCCGCGGCGTCGGCCGGCAGCGACCGCAGCACCCTGTGGGGCGTGCTCGGTATCGTGATCGGCCTGCTCTGCTGCGGCATCCTCGGCATCGTCTTCGGCGCACTGTCGATCCGCGACGCCAACCGCTTCCGCAAGTCCCCGGTGCTGGGCTGGGTGGCGATCGTGCTGAGCGTGCTCAACATCATCGGTGGGGCCAGTCTCTGGGCGACCGGGAACTACCCGATCGGCTGACCAGACGACGACGGCCGCCGACCGGTCTCCCGGTCGACGGCCCTGTGTCGGCTGTGATCGCTCAGTATCGGCTGTGGCCGGTCAGCCGCCGGTGATCACCTGACGCATCAGCCGGGCGGTCTCGCTCGGCGTACGGCCGACCTTGACTCCGGCCGCCTCCAGCGCGACCTTCTTGGCGTCGGCGGTGCCCGCAGAGCCGGAGATGATCGCACCGGCGTGGCCCATCGTCTTGCCGGGCGGGGCGGTGAATCCGGCGATGTAGCCGACCACCGGTTTGGTCACGTTCGCCTTGATGAACTCAGCGGCCCGCTCCTCGGCGTCGCCGCCGATCTCGCCGATCATCACGATCGTGTCGGTCTCCGGGTCGTCCTGGAAGGCGGCCAGCGCGTCGATGTGGGTGGTGCCGATGACCGGGTCGCCGCCGATACCGACGCAGGTGGAGAAGCCGATGTCACGCAGCTCGTACATCAGCTGGTAGGTCAGCGTGCCGCTCTTGCTGACCAGGCCGATCCGGCCGGCCGGGGTGATGTCCGCCGGAATGATGCCGGCGTTCGAGGCCCCTGGGGAGGCGATGCCCGGACAGTTCGGACCGATGATCCGGGTCTTGCCGCCCTTGGCCGTGTTGTGTGCCCAGAAGGCGGTCGAGTCGTGCACCGGGATGCCTTCGGTGATCACCACGGCTAGCGGGATCTCGGCGTCGATAGCCTCGATCACCGCCGCTTTGCAGTACGCCGGCGGGACGAAGATGACCGTGACGTCGGCCCCGGTCTCCTTCATCGCCTCACCGACGTTGGCGAACACCGGCAGCCGGGTGTCGCCGAACTCGACCTGCTGTCCGGCCTTGCGCGGGTTGACCCCGCCGACGACGGTGGTGCCGGCGGCGAGCATCCGCCGGGTGTGCTTCGAGCCCTCGGAGCCGGTCATCCCCTGCACGATGACCTTGGAGTCCTTGGTCAGCCAGATCGCCATCTCGATCACTGTCCTTCCGGGCGGCCGGACGCCGCTGCGGCGAGCTGTGCGGCCCGCTCGGCCGCTCCGTCCATGGTGTCGACCCGCTCGACGAGGGGGTTGGCGGCCGAGTCGAGGATCGCCCGGCCCGCCTCGGCGTTGTTGCCGTCCAGCCGGACGACGAGCGGCTTGGTCACCGTCTCTCCGCGCTGTTCGAGCAGGGCCAGCGCCTGGACGACGCCGTTGGCCACCTCGTCGCAGGCGGTGATCCCGCCGAAGACGTTGACGAACACGGTCCGCACGTCCGGGTCGGAGAGCACGATCTCCAGCCCGTTGGCCATCACCGCAGCGCTGGCGCCACCGCCGATGTCGAGGAAATTGGCGGGTTTGACGCCGCCGTGCGCCTCGCCGGCGTACGCCACCACGTCGAGGGTGGACATGACCAGGCCGGCCCCGTTGCCGATGATGCCGACCGAGCCGTCGAGCTTGACGTAGTTGAGGTCCTTCTCCTTGGCCCGCTGCTCCAGCGGGTCGACCGCGGACTGGTCGACCATCGCCTCGTGGTCGGGGTGCCGGAAACCGGCGTTCTCATCCAGGGTGACCTTGGCGTCGAGGCAGAGCACCCGACCCTCGGGGGTCCGGGCCAGCGGGTTCACCTCGACCAGGGTGGCGTCCTCGGCGATGAACGCCTGCCAGAGGCGGACCGCGATCTCGGTGATCTGGTCGGTGAGCTCGGCCGGAAAGCCGGCGGCGGTGACGATCTCGGCGGCCTTGGCCTCGTCCACCCCGACGTTGGCGTCGATCGCGATCTTCGCCACCCGGTCCGGTGTCTCGGCGGCGACCTGCTCGATGTCCATCCCGCCCGCGACACTGGCGATGCAGAGGAAGGTACGGTTGGCCCGGTCCAGCAGGTACGACAGGTAGTACTCGTCGGCGATGTCGGCGGTCACCGTCAGCATCACCTTGCCGACGGTGTGCCCCTTGATGTCCATACCGAGGATGTTGGTGGCGTGGCTGACCGCCTCGTCGGCGTCCTCGGCCAGCTTCACGCCGCCGGCCTTGCCTCGACCACCGACCTTGACCTGGGCCTTGACCACGACACGGCCGCCGAGGCGCTCGGCGATCGCGCGGGCCTCTTCCGGGGTGGTGGCGACGCCGCCGGCGAGCACGGGCAACCCGTGTCGCTCGAACAGCTCGCGCCCCTGGTACTCGTACAGGTCCACGTTTGCGCGTCCCGTTCCGTCTCCGCGGCGCGCCGTCGCGCCGCCGCCAGCGTGCAGAATCAAATGATTTCCCGGTCACGAGCGGTGACCGGCCATTGGCGCAGCCTAACCACCCGGCCCTGGGACGCCAGTAGGCGGGCGGGCGGTGTGCGCAACTGCACACATCCGGCGTGCCGCCCACCCAGCCGTACGGCGACCCGGTCGCGACCACCGGCACGCCCCGAAAATAAGGTGTGCCGGCGACGTAACCCCCGGTGACAGGTGTCGTTGAGTGAGGTGTCGGAAACGCAGCGCGGGGCCGACGGAAGCGGCCGATGCCCTGTCGGTCGAGGGGTGGCGGCGGGGCATCGTGCATGGAGAGGCCGGACGTGTGAGGGGTGCGTCCGGCCTCTCACCCTCTTCACTGGGCGGGGACGTTGCCGCGGACCCAGTCGACGATGTCGGCGGTGCTCGCCCCGGGGGTGAAGATCCTGGCCACGCCGAGCGCACTGAGTGCCGCGATGTCCTCGTCGGGGACGATGCCTCCACCGAAGACCACGATGTCCTCCGCATCCCGCTCGCGCAGCAGGTCGAGCACTCCGCGGAACAGCGTCAGGTGCGCGCCGGACAGCACGGAGAGCCCGATGGCGTCGGCATCCTCCTGGATGGCGGTCTCGACGATCTGCTCCGGTGTCTGATGCAGACCGGTGTAGATGACTTCGATGCCGGCGTCCCGCAACGCCCTGGCCACCACTTTGACGCCTCGGTCGTGGCCGTCGAGACCAGGCTTCGCCACCACCACCCGGATCCGAGTCTCCATCGCTGCGCGCCTCCTGCCGACCGGTCGATCCTTAACGAAGGTTAACCAACCTCGGCACATCGCCGGCAGCCCGGCCGACCCTGAGCCACAACCCCGAATCCACCCTGACTGAACGCACGATAAGCATTGCTCAATGTAACCAGCAGTTACCAACGAACGGCCTGATAAAAGGTTACGAAATCGGGCAATACACTACGGACGGTCGCAGGACGTCAACAATTTTTCGCGAGTCGGGTTGTGGCGACCCTAGGGGTTGGCTACCGTGTCCACGGTTGTCCTCTGGCTCCGGCCAGAACCAACCCGGCCAACGAGCGTTAATCCCAGGTTCCGCAGTGAGGTCCCCGGATGCTCGCACCGCCGCCGAACTACCCGCCAATGGAGGGTGTGCGTGCGCCAGCGCCTGTCGTCAGAGCCCGATCGATATCGGGGTCGTCGCCGCGTACCGACTCCACCCCGTAGCCGCTACGCGGCGGTCATGACCACCGCCGTCGTCGGCGCGGGTGTCGTCGCCCTCGGGGCGAGCGCGATGCCCGACGCCAAGACGCTCAGCCCGTCGGCCCTGGCCGACCTGGAGAACAGCGTCGCGCTGAGCGACCAGGCCCTGGAGATCGACGACCAGGCCCTCGACCTGGACAGCCAGATCAGCGAGCGGGCCGAGGATGCCGAGCGCGCCTCCCGGGATGCCGACCGGACCCCGGCCACCTCGATGACCCAGGCCGCTCCGGACGTGTGGATGCTGCCACTGCGCGGCTACACCTTCACCTCCCCGTACGGCATGCGCTGGGGAAAGCTGCACGCTGGCGTCGACCTGGCCGCCGCCGAGGGCACCCCGTTCCACTCGATCCACGCCGGCACGGTCACCCTCGCCGGCTGGAACGGCGGCTACGGCTACTGCGTGATCGTCAAGCACGACGACGGGACCGAGGCCGTCTACGGCCATGCGTCCCGGCTGCGGGTCACCGCCGGTCAGCGGGTGGAAGCCGGTGATCTGCTCGGCGACGTCGGCAACACCGGCCACTCCTACGGTGCCCACCTGCACCTCGAGGTGCACGTGGACTCGGAGCCGCAGGACCCGATCACCTGGCTGCGGGGCAAGGGAGTGGACCTCAAGCTGCAGGTCGAGGCGATCTACGGTGGCGTCGTCGAGCCCTGACACTCCAGGTGACTGGACGAAAACCGCTCAGACTGTACGGTCTGAGCGGTTTTTTGTGCAGTCGGTCACTCAGATCAGCGAAAAGGTGCCCTGCGTCACACTGGATTTTGTGATCCGCACCACTTTCGGTCGGGCCAGCAAATAGCCCATCCGACCACGGAGAGTCACGAAAGTCCGGCCTCCGGGCGGTCCCCGCCGACTTCTCCGGCTACCCGGTACCCACCCTCTGTGCCTGGCACACCACCATTTCCGGGTCCGTGCCCCTTACCACGGAGGTCACCCCCGTGTCGCACCCTGAGCCCACGGAGCGCAGCGAGCCCTCGACCCAGCGTCGGTCACCAGGGCTGCACCGGCTGGTTCCGCCCGGCAAGCACGCCCAGGTGGCGGAGTTCGGCCGCCGGACCCGTACCACCGCCCTCACCGTGCTGGCCGTCGTGGCCCTCGCTATCGGCGGCGCGGCCGCCGCACTCAACTCCGCCCCCGACGCCACCGCGACCGATCCGGCGACGACCTCGATCCTCGCCGACCGGGCCGACTCGGCGGGACGCGCCGACCGGAGCACCCGTCAGCCGACGGCCACCCCGGAAAGCGTCGGGGACGAGACCGGTTTCGGCCCGGCGCCCACCGACAGCAGCACCAGCCGCGCCGAGGAGACCGAGCAACCGGCGGACCCGACCGAAGCAGCCGACGGCGCCGCGCCGACCGGGACCGATGACGAGACCGCGAGGCAGACCGACGACGCCGGCAGCGACGGCAGTGACGGCAGTGACTCGGCCACGACCGCAGCGGCGCAGCCGAGTACAGCGGCCAGCGCGGCCGACTGGGTCACCCCGATGCCCGGCGCCCAGATCACTTCCTGCTACGGCCAGCGCTGGGGCGTGCTGCACGCCGGGATCGACCTGGCCCTGCCGGCCGGCACCCCGGTGCTCGCCGCTGGCGCCGGAACGGTGCAGGTGGCCGGCTGGGCGTACACCGGGTACGGGATCTCGGTGGTGATCGACCACGGCGGCGGTGTGCTCACCCACTACGCGCACCTCTCCGCGACCAGCGCCGCCGTCGGAGACCAGGTGGCCCCCGGGGACACTATCGGCGCGGAGGGCTCCACCGGCGACTCCACTGGCCCGCACCTGCACTTCGAGGTGCACGTCGGCGGGCTGTGGAGCCAGGTGGACCCGGCCCCGTGGATGCGGGAACGCGGCGTCGACCTGGGCTGCTGACCGCTGCGGTACGGGCCGGGTCAGATCTTCTCGATCGGCGCGTGCCGCAGCACCAGCCACATCGTCTGGTCACCGAAGTCGACCTGGGCCCTGGCTCCCGGCCCGTGCCCCTGCACCGCCAGCACCCGGCCCAGCCCGTACCGCTGGTGGTTGATCCGCTCCCCCACCGTCACCTTGGGCGCGGTGGGCAGCTCGCTGGCGGTGCTCAGCCGGCTCGGATCCACCCCGAGTCGCTGAGCGAGGCGGGCGGCCTTCGGCGTACCGCCGGCGAAGCCGCCGCCGCGCGCGACCGGCGACCGGTCCGCGGCGGCCGACCGCCCGCCGACCCCGCCACCCGTGCCCGACCAGGAGGTGTACGCCGCCTCGGTCCGCTCCCAGCGGACCAGCTCGGCCGGCAACTCGGAGAGGAACCGCGACGGCGGGTTGTACGCCGGCTGCCCCCACGCAGCCCGGGTCACCGACCGGGACAGGAACAGGCGCTGCCGGGCCCGGGTGATCCCCACGTACGCCAGCCGCCGCTCCTCCTCCAGCTCCCCGGTGTCGCCGAGAGCCCGCAGGTGCGGGAAGACGCCGTCCTCCAGGCCGGTCAGGAAGACCACCGGGAACTCCAGGCCCTTGGCGGTGTGCAGGGTCATCAGGGTGACCACACCCTGGTGGTCCGGGTCGTCGTCGGGCACCTGGTCGGCGTCAGCGACCAGCGCGACCTGCTCCAGGAAGCCGGCGACAGTCGCCGGCTCGTCGGACGCCTCGACCCGCTCGGTGTACTCGCGGGCCACGCTGACCAGCTCCTGCAGGTTCTCCACCCGGCCGGCGTCCTGCGGATCCAGGCTCTCCTCCAGCTCGGTCAGGTAACCCGAGCGCAGCAGCACCGACTCCAACGCCTCCTCCGGGGTGGTGGTGGCCAGTTGCTCCCGTACCCCGTCGAGCAGCGCCACGAAGTCGGCGATCGCGTTCGCCGCCCGGGTCGAGATCCCCGGTGCCTCGGTCGCCCGCCGCAGCGCGGCACCGAACGAGATCCGCTCGCGGGCGGCCAGCGCCTCGACGCACGCCTCGGCCCGGTCGCCGATGCCCCGACGCGGCGTGTTGAGCACCCGCCGGATACTCACCGTGTCGTCGGCGTTGACCACCGCCCGCAGATAGGCCAGCGCGTCGCGGACCTCCTTGCGCTCGTAGAAGCGCACCCCGCCGACCACCTTGTACGGCAGGCCGACCCGGATGAACACCTCCTCGAAGACCCGGGACTGGGCGTTGGTGCGGTAGAAGACCGCCACGTCGCCCGGGCGGGCCGCGCCGTCGTCGCACAACCGGTCGATCTGCCGGGCCGCCCAGTCCGCCTCGGCGTGCTCGGTGTCGGCGACGTAGCCGACGATCCGCTCGCCGTCGCCCTGGTCGCTCCACAGGCGCTTCGGCTTGCGACCGGCGTTGTTGGTGATCACCGCGTTGGCGGCGGTCAGGATCGTCTGGGTGGAGCGGTAGTTCTGCTCCAGCAGGATCGTGCGGGCCTGGGCGAAGTCCCGCTCGAACTCCAGGATGTTGCGGATGGTGGCGCCCCGGAAGGCGTAGATGGACTGGTCGGCGTCGCCGACCACGCAGAGCTCCCCCGGCGGTACGTCGTCCGAACCGTCCCCCACCAGCTCCTTGACCAGCTGATACTGCGCGTGGTTGGTGTCCTGGTACTCGTCGACCAGCACATGGCGGAACCGCCGCCGGTAGCTGCCGGCCACGTGCGGGTGGGCCTGCAGCAGGTGCACCGTCGTCATGATCAGGTCGTCGAAGTCGAGCGCGTGCGCCTCGCGCAGCCGGCGCTGGTAGAGCGTGTACGCCTCGGCCAGGGCCCGCTCGTTGGGGCCGGCCGCCCGGTCGGTGAACGTCTCCGGGTCGACCAGCTCGTTCTTCAGGTTCGACACCTGGGTGGCCAGCCCCCGGGCCGGGTAGCGCTTCGGGTCGAGGTCGAGCTCCCGGGCGACCAGTTGCATCAGCCGCCGCGAGTCGTCCGCGTCGTAGATGGAGAACGTCGACTTCAGCCCGGCGTGCCCATGCTCGGCCCGCAGAATCCGCACGCAGGCGGAGTGGAAGGTGGAGACCCACATCATCCGGGCCCGCGGCCCGACCAGGTTGCCGACCCGCTCCTTCAGCTCACCGGCCGCCTTGTTGGTGAAGGTGATCGCCAGGACCTCACCGGGGTGGGTCTGCCGGGCCGCGAGCAGGTAGGCGATCCGGTGGGTGAGCACCTTGGTCTTGCCGGAACCGGCACCGGCCACGATCAGCAGCGGGCCACCGGCGTGGGTGACTGCCTCCCGTTGCGGGCCGTTGAGCCCGGTCAGCAGCGCGGCACCGGCCAAATTTGGCTCAACTGGCCCTCGGCCGGCCACACCGGGCTCGACCGGGGGCGGTCCGGCCGACGGACCGTCCCGATCTGGGGTAGGTGCGGATGGGGCCGCTGGGGTTTCGAAGAGTGGATGCATCGCACGGCGAGTCTATGCCGCACGACCGACAGCCCTGCGCCGCCCGCGCCGCCCGCCAGCCCGGATCGCACGCTCAGGCCCGCCACGCTCAGGCCGTCGGCGCGCTGGGTGTCTTCCCAGAGGATGGCGGATTCTTGCGCTGGCGTCACCGGCCTGGGCATACTCGTAGCGTGATCCGCCAGGCACGATTTTTCGTTAGCTACGGTTCCGGGAGTCCGGCTGCCGTAGGTCGCGCCTGATCATCAGACCTACAAGTGCCCCGGGCTCTCGCGAGAGCCCGGGGCACTTCGCGTTCCGGCTTCCGCGTCCACCGGGGCCGGACAGTCCAGGAGGCAGGACATGGGGACCAACGCCGTTGCGCACACCGCCGACAGCAGCGCGACGCCACCGGCCGGCACCGCCGAGGAGGCGAGCCAACCGGGCGCGACCGGCTCGGCGGGGCGATCCGACGGTCGGCACCAGACCGGGACGGACGCGCCGGAGGCGGCCGATCGCATCCTGGCCATCCGGAACAGGATCAACGAGATCGACGACGCTCTGATCGCGCTCTGGCAGGAACGGGCCGAGCTGTCGAAGCAGGTGGGCGCGGTGCGGATCGCCTCGGGCGGCACCCGGCTGGTGCTCTCCCGGGAACGTGAGATTGTCGACCGCTACCGGTCGGAGCTGGGTGCCGACGGCACCCAGTTGGCGCTGCTGGTGCTGCGGGCAGGCCGCGGCCCGCTGTGAAACACCGGCCGGGACCCACGAAGGCCGGCCGGCCCGCTCCTGCCAGGCGTCGATGTGACGTGAGGCGACGAGCGGGCCGGCGCCGGGACTACTCGGTGACGTGCACGACGTCGCGTACCTCGGCGAAGTGGCAGGCACTAGGGTGCGCCGAAGTCGCCCGTACCGTCAGGGTCGGTTCCTCGGCGGCGCAGATGTCCTGCGCCTTCCAGCAGCGGGTCCGGAACCGGCAGCCCGACGGCGGGTCGGCTGGTGACGGCACGTCGCCTTCCAGCACGATCTGATCCCGCAGGCCGCGTACCGTCGGGTCGGGCAGCGGGACCGCGGAGAGCAACGCCTGGGTGTACGGGTGGGTCGGCCGCTCGTAGATCTCCTCCTCGGTGCCGATCTCCGCGATCTTGCCGAGGTACATCACGCTGACCCGGTGCGCGATGTGCCGCACCACCGACAGGTCGTGGGCGATGAAGATGTACGACAGCCCCAGCTCCTTCTGCAGCTGCTCCAGCAGGTTGATCACCTGAGCCTGGATCGACACGTCCAGCGCGGAGACCGGTTCGTCGCAGAGGATGATCTCCGGGCGCAGCGCCAGCGCCCGGGCGATGCCGATCCGCTGCCGCTGCCCGCCGGAGAACTGGTGCGGGTAGCGGTTGATGTGGTCCGGGTTGAGGCCGACCAGCTCCAACAGCTCCTGGACGCGGCGGCTACGGTCGCTCTTCGGCGCCACGTCCGGATGAATCTCGAACGGCTCACCGATCAGGTCACCGACCGTCATCCGCGGGTTCAGCGAGGTGTACGGATCCTGCATCACCAGCTGGATGTTTCGCCGGGCCCGGCGCATCTCGGTGCCACTGCGGCCGGCGATGTCCGCACCGTGCACCATGATCGAGCCGGACGACGGGGTCTCCAACCCGACCAGCAACTTGGCCAGGGTGGACTTGCCGCACCCGGACTCGCCGACGATGCCGAGCGTCTCGCCCCGGTGCAGCTGGAGGTTGATCCCGTCCACCGCGCGGACCGCGCCGATCTGCCGCTTGAACAGGATGCCCTGAGTCAGCGGGAAGTGCTTGACCAGGTCCTTGGTCTCCAGGACAACGTCACTCATCGCCCTTGACCTCCTTCCAGAAGTGGCAGGCGGAGGTCCGGCTCGGGGCCAGCGCGAACCGGGGCGGCTCCGGGTCGGCCCGGCAGACATCCTGCGCGTACCGGCAGCGCGGGTTGAACGAGCAGCCGGCCGGGATGTTCGTCAACGCGGGCGGCAGGCCCTTGATGACGTTCAGCTCCTGGCCCTTGAGGTCGATCCGGGGGATCGATTCCAGCAGCGCCTTGGTGTACGGGTGGGCCGGCGAGGCGTAGATGTCCCGCACCGGCGCCTCCTCGACGACCCGACCGGCGTACATGACCGAGATCCGGTCGGCGACGTCGGCCACCACCCCCATGTCGTGGGTGATCAGCACCAGGCCCATGTTGCGTTCCCGCTGCAGCTCCGCGAGCAGGGCCATCACCTGGGCCTGGACGGTGACGTCGAGGGCGGTGGTGGGCTCGTCGGCGATCAGCACCTCGGGGTCGAGAGCCAACGCCATGGCGATCATCACCCGCTGGCGCATGCCACCGGAGAACTGGTGCGGGAAGTCGCTGATCCGCTGTTTGGCGGCCGGGATCTTCACCAGGTCGAGCAGTTCGACCGCCCGGGCCCTTCCGTCGGCCCGGGACATCCCCCGGTGCTTGCGGAACAGCTCGGAGAGCTGGAAGCCGACGGTGAACACCGGGTTCAACGCCGACAGCGCGTCCTGGAAGATCATTGCGACCCGGTTGGCCCTGATCTTGCGCCGCTGCGACTCGGGCAGCTTGAGCAGGTCCACGCCCCGGTACTTGATCTCGCCGCCGGTGACGAACCCGGGCGGCGAGTCGATGATGCCCATGATCGCCTGAGCGGTGACGCTCTTGCCGCAGCCGGACTCACCCAGGATGGCCAGGGTCTCGCCGGCCTGCAATGAGAAGCTGACCCCGTTGACCGCGCGGGCGATGCCGTTGCGGGTGCGGAACTCGACCTGCAGGTCGTTGACCTCCAGCGGCGGTGCGCTGGCGTCGAGCCCGGGTAGTGCGTCGATGGTGGCGGTGATGTCTCTGTCTGTCGCCATGGCTCACCTCACCGCAGCTTCGGGTCGAGGGCGTCGCGCAGCGCGTCGCCCATGAGGATGAAGGAGAGCACCGTGCCGACCAGCAGCCCGCACGGGAAGAGCAGCAGCCACGGGTGGTCCAGGAAGTAGACCTGGTGCTGGGAGATCATGATGCCCCAGGACTCCTCCGGTGGCTGCAGGCCGACGCCGAGGTAGGTCAGCGTCGCCTCGGCGGAGACGAACGCACCGAGGGTGATCGTCGCGTAGACGACCATCGGGGCGATCGCGTTCGGCAGGATGTGCCGGAACATCAGCCGGCCGTGCCCGGCCCCCATCGCCTTGGCCGCCTGCACGTAGTCCAGGCCCTTGGAGGACAGCACGCTGCCCCGCATGATCCGGGCGATGGTGGTCCAGCCGAGCACGATCAGGACAGCGGCCAGCGTCCAGACGTTCTGCTGCTTGATCACGGTCAGGAACACGATCGCACCGAGCAGGAACGGCAGCGAGAAGAAGATGTCGGTGATCCGCGAGATGATCGCGTCCACCCAGCCGCCGAAGTAGCCGGCGAGCAGCCCGGCGGTGCCGCCGAGAAGGACGATGCCCAGCGTGGCGAAGATCGCGATCTGCAGCGACGGCCGGGCCCCGTGAATGGCGTGCGAGTAGTAGTCGCAGCCCAGGTTGTTGAACCCGAACGGGTGCTCCCAGCTGGGCGCGATCCGGGTCCGCTGGACGTCACAGGCGCGCGGGTCCTGCCGGGTCCACAGGGTGGGGAAGGCGGCCATCGACGCGACCAGCAGCACGTAGATCGACGCGGCGATGAAGACCGGGTCACGCAGCAGTTGCCGCCGGGCGTCGGCCCACAGGCTGGCGTTGCGTTCGGTGGTGGCCGGAGCCGGAGCTGGGTCGGGTGGCGGTGGTGCCACCTCGGTGCCGCCGGCGGGGGCCGTGGGATGGGTCGGGTCACTCATGGTGGCACCTCGCTACGCTCGGTCCGCCGTGGATCAACACGGCACCGGGCCGGATGTTCGGTCCATTGCGATCACTCATAGCGGATCCTCGGGTCGAGGACCGCGTAAAGCAGGTCCACCAGCAGGTTCACCAGCAGGAAGACCATGACCAGCATGGTCACCACGCCGATCGCCACCGAGGCTTCACCGGAGGTGGCGGCCTGGGCTACCAACGATCCGATACCGCGTACGTTGAAGATCCGCTCGGTGACCACCGCGCCGCCCATCAGCGAGCCGATGTCGACACCGAGGTACGTGATCACCGGGATCAGCGAGTTGCGCAGCGTGTGCACGCCGATGACCCGCCGGTTCGCCAGACCCTTGGCCTTGGCGGTACGCACGTAGTCGGCCCGGATGTTCTCCATGATGCTGGTCCGGGTGAGCCGGGCGGTGGTGGCCAGGGAGACCGCGCCGAGCACCATGCCGGGGATGACCAGGCTGGCGGTCGGGTAGTCGGCGATGAACCCGGCGCCGAAGACGCCACGGGAGATCACTTCCGGTATCCAGTCCTGCCCGCGCAGGACGTTGCCGAACTCGACGCCGACGTACTGGCGGACCACGACGCCGAGGACGAAGATCGGCACGGAGATGATGAAGACTGTGGAGATCTTCACCAGGTAGTCCCAGAAGCTGCCGTTACGCAGGCCAGCCAGGACGCCGGCGAAGATGCCGATGACCGCCTCGAAGACGATGGCGATGAGCACCAGCTTGAGGGTGTGCGGCAGGGCCCGGGAGACCAGTTCGGTGACCGGCTCCTGCTGCAGGTTGATGCCGAAGTCGAAGCGCAGGAAGATGTCCTGCAGGCGGTCGAGGAACAGACCGAAGCACGGGTTGCCCGGCTGCTCCAGGCAGGGGTCGCCGAAGCCGAGCTTCTCGGTCATGGCGGCGAGCTGCGCTTCGGTCGGCCTGCGGTCGCCGAAGATCGCCCGGACCGGGTTGCCGCTGAACTGGATGCCCAGCGACGTGACGTAGTGCAGTAGGAACATGGTGCCCAGCACGGTGGGGATGAACTGGAGCAACCGTCGGATGACGTAGCGCCCCATCTGGGGGGTCTCCTCTCGGCGCTAAACGTGGCGGCAACAGGCCCCCTCGTGGGAGTTCCCGTTGCCGCCACGTCGCGTTACGACTTGATCAGTCAGACTCGCAGGTCAGGAGTTCTTCAGAGTGATCTTGCCGTACTCAGCGTCCGAGATCTTGTTCCAGTGGAACTCGTCCACGTTCTCGCCGTACAGCGCGGCGATCTTGCTGAACCACATCGGGATGACCGGCATGTCCTCGACGATGAGGTCCTCGGCCTGGTTGTAGAACGGGATGGCCGCCTCGAGGTCCGCCGCGGCGTCGCCCTGGGCAATCAGCGCGTCGAAGTCGGGGTTGTTGTAGCCCGAGCTGTTGCTGTCCGAACCGGAGCCGTAGAGCGGGTAGAGGTAGGTCTCGACCACCGGGTAGTCCGGGCCCCAGCCGAGCCGGAACGGGCCGGTGAACTTCTTGTCGTCGGCGGTCGCCAGGTACTCGGGGAACTGCAGGTTGACCTTCAGTTCGTAGTCGATGCCCAGCGCGGCCTTCAGCTGGTCGCCGACCGCCTGCAGCCACTGCTCGTGACCGGCACCGGCGTTGGCCCACAGCACCAGCGGCTCGCCGTCCCAGCCGCCGGCCTCTTCCAGCAGCTCCTTGGCCCGGTCGACGTCCTGGGTGCAGTACTCGCAGACACCCGGGCGGTAGCCGTCGAAGGTCGGTGCCACGACGCCCTCGGCGGGGGTGAACCGGCCGTCGAAGACGGCGTCGATGATGCCCTGCCGGTCGATGGCGAGCGAGAAGGCCTGCCGGACCCGCTTGTCGGCGAAGCGGTCGTCGTAGGTCGGGAAGCCGACATAGGTGAAGCTGTCGCCGGGGGCCTCGTACATCCGGTCGCCGTACTGCTGCTTGGCCTCCTGGTACCGCGCCGGCGGGATGGTGTACATCACGTCCAGCTCACCGGACTGGAAGGCGGCGTAGCCGGCGTCCACATCGGCGTAGATCTTGTAGTCCAGGACGTCGGCCGCGCCCTTGTCCTCACCGGCCCAGGTCTCGCTGCGCGCCAGCTGGATCCGCTGGTCGTGCTCCCAGCTGCCCTCGATCTGGTACGGACCGTTGCCGATCGGGGTCTCGTTGCAGGCGTCGGTGTCCGCGAGGCAGGCCTCGGCCATCGGGAAGAACCCGGAGTAGCCGACGATCGCCGGGAAGCCGGCGAACGGCTCCTTCAGCTCGACGGTGAAGGTCAGCTCGTCGACCTTCTGCAGGCCGGAGAGCTCCTCGGCCGCCGGCTCCTCGCCGCTGACCTCGTCGATGCCGACGATGCGCTTCATGAAGTACGCGTTGTTCTGGGCGTTGGGCCCGTACGCCGTGTAGTTCCACGCCCGGATGAAGGCGTCGGCGTTGACCGGCTCACCGTTGTCGAAGGTGTGGCCGTCCTTGAGCGTGACGGTCCAGGTCTTGTTGTCCTCGGACTCGATCGACTCGGCGAGGTCGTTCTCCGGCTCACCGGTCTCGGCGTTGTACTTGACCAGACCGCGGTAGAGCTGGCGGATGACCAGGATGGACGGCTCGTCGTCACCAGCGGACGGCAGCAGGAACGCCGGCTCCGAGGCATAGATGCGAAGCGTACCGCCGGAGTTGTTGTTCTCCGTGGTGTCTTCGCCGTCGCTACTGCAAGCGGTGGCGAACAGAGCGATGGCGGTCGCTGCGACCGCCATCTTTAGGGTTTTCCCACGCATGGGAGAGCCTCCTCAGGGCGCTCACGGGGGGGTGTGAGGTGACTGACACTGTGACACCAGGTAGCCCGTTGCGTGAAGGTGCCGTTATCAAGGTGATACGCGGACGGGACGGCCCCGATACTCCAGTCAAGATCACTCAACCGTCGCTCGGAACCGCCCTGACCTGGGCATCTAACCACTGTACAACCCTTGTTACCGCAGAGTAGAAACGCCCTCGTGTGACCTTCCCCGCGACCCCTCCATCACGTTCGGATGTCAAGTCAATACGATTAGCCACCACTTGTCCGAGGTGCCCGGATGCCGGATTGGCGGCAATTGCCGGCTCGTAACCTCAGGATTACCATCAGTCCGCAGCAGACCCACCGCGAGGCCACAACCAGGCCCGCCTTGATTGACTCCGAATGGGTCGCCAACCAGGTTCCCACCATCCGGGAGATAGAGCAAGTCCGCTGGTCGGTCAGATGAGCCGCCGGTCCGCCGCCCATCTGGACAGTTCGTACCGGTTCGACATCTGCAGCTTGCGCAGCACGTTGGAGACGTGGGTCTCGACCGTCTTGATCGAGATGAACAGCTCCTTGGCGATCTCCTTGTAGGCGTAGCCCCGGGCGAGCAACCGCAGCACCTCCCGCTCCCGGTTGGTCAGCTGGTCCAGCTCCGGATCCACCACCGGCGCGTCCGACCGGGAGGCGAACGCGTCCAGCACGAACCCGGCCAGTCGGGGGCTGAACACCGCGTCCCCGTCGGCCACCCGTTGGATCGCCGCCGCCAGATCGTCCGGTGAGATCGTCTTCGTCACGTACCCACGGGCGCCCGCCCGGATCAGCCCGATCACGTCCTCCGCCGCATCCGAGACGCTCAGCGCCAGGAACCGCACCGACGGCCGCGCCACGCCGGAGCCCCGCAGCACCGCGTCCAGCACCGCCCGTCCCCCACCATCAGGCATGTGTACGTCGAGCAGCACCACGTCCGGGCCGACCGCGGCGATCCCGCTGACCGCCTCGGCCACCGTGCTCGCCTCGCCCACCACATCCACGTGGGCACCGAGTTCGGCGCGGACCCCGGTGCGAAACATCGCATGGTCGTCGACCAGGAAGACCCGCAACCGCCGTCCGTCCGGCTGCCCCGGTGCCCCACCCGCCGCCGGCTGGCCGGTCGGCTCACTCATGTCTGCCATCCTCTCCAGGTTGCCGGCTCTCCGGCCCGACCGGCAGCGTCAGCCGGACCTCGGTGCCCGACCCCGGCGTACTGATGATCTCGGCTCGACCGCCGTGCCGGCGCATCCGGCCGACGATCGAGCCGCGCACCCCGTGCCGGTGCTCCCCCACCCGGGCCGGGTCGAAGCCCGCGCCCCGGTCCCGGACGAAGACGCTGAGCTGCTCCGGCTCCACCTCCGCGTACAGCGACACGGTCTGCACCCCGGCGTGCCGCGCCGCGTTGACCAGCGCCTCCCGGGTCGCCGCCACCAACGCTCCGACCCGCTCGTCGGTGCCCCGGTCACCCACCACGACCGCCTCGACGGACAATCCGAAAGTGTCCTCCACCTCGGCCGCGACCTGCTCCAACGCCGCCGCGAACCGCTCGGTCGGCGAGGCCGTCGGCTTGTAAAGCCAGTTCCGCAGAGTCCGCTCCTGGCCCCGGGCCAGCCGCTGCACGGTCTTCGGGTCACCGGCGTTGCGCTGGATCAGTGCCAGGGTGTGCAGCACCTGGTCGTGGATCATCGCGGCGAGCTCGGCCCGCTCCTGCTCCCGGACCCGGCCCTCCCGCTCGGCGCGCAACTGGTTGAACGTCCGCCACAGCACCGGGGCGGTGACCACCCCGACGCCGGCGAGACCGACCAGGGCGAAGATGACGCCGTTGACGACAGCGGCGAAGTCGCCCCGGGGCGAATACACCGCGGCCACCCCGATCACGCCGACCGCCACCAGCAGCCCGCCGCCGATGAACCGCAGCAGGAAGGCCCGGCGGTCACTCTCGTCGACCACCGCACCCAGCCACGGCACCTGCGGCAGGGTCTCCCGCCAGGCGCGCCGCCGTTCCGGTGCCGACTGGTGCCAGATAATCCCGGTCCCGACCGCGATGACCGCCACCAGCCAGCCGGCGGTGGCACTCACCCCGCTGGACTCGAAGACCAGCACCTGGATCAGGATGATACCGAGGCCGATCGCCACGAACGGCAGTAGTTCGCCCAGGTCGCGACGCTTCGGCGGTCCGGCGGTCGCTGGTGGCACCACCGCCCAGAACGCCGCGTAGAGCAGCACGCCGAGTCCGCTGAACCCGATCAGTACGACGAACGCCACCCGTACGCCGACCACCGGCAGTCGCAGGTGGTGGGCGATCCCGGCGGCGACTCCGGCGACCACCCGCTGCTCGCGACTGCGATACAGACGTGGCGGCTCGATCGCGGTAGTGATCGCTGCCTCCTCGGCGGATGGGACGTGGACGATCTGACGGCCGATCCGGCCGGCGCCCGGTGGCGGTGAGTTCGGCCGGCGAGTTCGGCCGGTGGATTCGATCGTCACACGGCGACGACCCGCGCGACCACGGGGACGTCCCGGACAACCACCGTCTGGAAAGTCAGGGTGGCGTCAGGGTCGATTCCCGAGGCGGGTCGGACAGCCGGGCACGGAGGATCACAAGTATGACCGACGACCCGACCAAGCCAGGTGGACCGGCTCAGCCCCCCGACCCAGCGAACAGACCGGCTCAGCAACCCGGCCCGGCGGACGAGTCGGCACAGCAACCCGGCCCGGCGGACGAGTCGGTACAGCAGCCCGGCACAGCGGGCGAGTCGGCCGACGGGACCGCGTCGGCCCCGCCGACGGACGCCCCCGGGTACAGCTGGCCGCCACCGCCACCACAGGCCGAGGCCCTCGCCTCGCGGTACGGATTGATCAGGCCGCGTCAGGGCCGGTACCTGGCCGGGGTGTGCGGGGCTATCGGCCGGGCCACGAACACCGACCCGGTCCTGTGGCGGGTGCTGCTGGCGGTGCTCGGCTTCTTCGGCGGCATCGGCATCCTGGTGTACCTGGTGGTGTGGCTGGCCACCCCGAGTGAGGGGGACAGCACCTCGCCGGTGGAAGGGCTGCTGGGCCGGGGCCGGTCGAGCACCTCACCGGTCGTCGTACTGGTGATCGGCATCCTCGCCGCTGTCATGTTCGGCTTCATCGTCACCGACGGGTTCCGGGCCGTCCTGCTCGGCTCGGCGGTGCTGATCGGCGGCGCGTTGCTGCTCAACCGCAGCTTCCGGGAGAACGGCCCGCGACCGGCCGGACCCCCGGCGCCGGCACCGCCGGGATACGGCCCACCACCACCGCACGGGTACGGCCCACCACCGCCACCCGCGCCGGTAGCGGGAGCAGCTGGAGCAGCCGTACCGGTCGCCGTCGGGCAGCTGGCCCAGCCGCGGCCGGACGACCCGCCGACCCGCCCGCTGCCGGTGTACCCGCCGGTTGGTCCGCCGCCACCGGCCGGGGGCTACCGGGCCCCGTTCGCGCCCTACGGCCCGTACGCCGGTCGTAGCGGGCCACCAGGGCAGTTCCCCCCACCGCCTCCGGTTCCGCCGTACCCAGTGCCACCACCGCCAGCGGCCGCACCACGGCCCCGCAAGGAACGGTCCCGGCTGGGCACCATCACCTTTTCGATGATCTTCGTGGTGCTCGGGCTGGTCGCCGCGCTCGACCTGACCGACCTGGCGCCTACGCCACCCTCGGCCTACTTCGCGGCGGTACTCGCCACGATCGCGGTCGGGCTGCTGGTCGGGGCCTGGATCGGCCGGGCCCGCTGGCTCATCGCGCTGGGTCTGACGGCTGCCGCAGCGGTCGGTGTCTCCAGCCTCGTCGAGTCGGCCAAGGAGGCCACGTCGGAGCCGGTGGTGTGGAAACCGGCATCCTACGGCCAGGTGGATTCGCGGTACGCGGCGACATTCGGCGACGCCGTACTGGACCTGCGCAACGTGGACTTCACCGACCGGCAGAAGAACCTAACCGTCTCGCTGTCGTTCGGCAAACTCCGCGTCTACCTGCCGGACGAGGTCGACGTCCGGACCGAGACCGACATGAACGCCGGCAACGCGTCCGTGCTCGGCCACCGCTGGGACGGCTTCGAGCAGGGCAGCCGCGTCGTGGAGGACCTCGGATCGGACGGCACCGGCGGCGGCCGGCTCACCCTGCGGATCGAAATCAACGCTGGCGACTTGGAGGTCATCCGATGAAACGGCATCGCACCGACGGCGTCTCCCTCACCTTCGGGCTGATCTTCCTCCTGATCGCCGGCTGGTGGTTGATCGCCCAGTCAGTCAACGTACCGCTGCCTCGAGTCGGCTGGATCGTCGCCGGCGGGCTGATCCTGATCGGCGTACTCGGGTTGGTCGGTGCTCTGCGGTCCGGCCGCCGCGAACCTCCCGCTGGCACCGCTGGCCAGGACAACGGGCCGGCGGACGTTGACGAGCACAGCGCCGGACCGGCGGACGCCCACGCCCGGACGCCCGTCACCGCCGCGCCCGGCGAGCCCGCGCCCGACGAGCCCGCGCCCGACGAGCCGACGTCCGATTCCCCGACGGCCGCCGAGCCGGCCACCCGGCCCAGCGGGTCGGGTGGTTGACGGCCCGCTGCAGCCCACCGGTGGTGCACCTATGCTGGGTCCGCGTCCCACCATTGCCGCGAGGAGCCCGTCCGCCATGTCCGATACCCCCGTACCAGTCGCTTCCGTGCTTCGCACCCGCGTCGACATCGGCGAGCGCGCCGCCCGGGCGCTGACCGCCGAACTCGCCCGGGACAACGTGGCGAAGCACGTCCTGCTGGTCGGGGTGGTTCCGGGAGCGAGGGTGGTCGACGCCGCCATCGACGCACTGCTGCCCGGCGACACGATGACCGTGGTGCCGGGCAGCGTCGACCAGACGGCACAACTGCGGGCGGAGATCGCCGGTCACGGCCCGTGGGTCGACGAACGGGTCCGGGTAATCGAGACGGTGTCGGCCGCCGACCCGGCCGATCTGCTGATCGTCGGAGCCGTCCTCACCGGAAGTGGTGAACAGGCCCGCACGATGATCGACGGCTACGGCAAGTACCTCGCCGAAGGCGCCGTACTGTCCGTGGCCGCCGCGGCGCTGCCGGGCGGCACCTCCGGTGCGGCCGCCGAGTTGGATCGGCAGGCGGCGCTCTTCGGCGTCGGCAGCGACCTGGTGCTGCGCAACGTCCCGCCGCTGCGGGTGCACCGGCTGCGATTCACCCCGGCACCGGTCGACCGGGCCGCCAAGCTGGGGCCGGCGTTCCGGACCAGCAGCGTTCCGCTGACCCGGGGGATGCACATCGACTCCAGCGGCGTGGCCGCCGCCGGGATCGCCCTCGGGCTGGCCGCCGCGACCCGGCTGGCCCGGCCGAAGAGCCGGCTCTGGCTGCTGCCGGCGTTGGCCGCCGGTCCGGTCGCCGCGTTCTTCCGCGACCCGCAACGCGACGTACCGGAGGACCCGGCCGCCGTGGTCGCGGCGAGCGACGGCCGGGTGCTGTCGGTGGAACGGGTGCACGACGAACGGCTCGGTGCCACCGGGTTCCTACGGATCGCGGTCTTCCTCTCGGTGCTCGACGTGCACGTCAACCGCAGTCCGGTCGCCGGCCGGGTGGTCGACCACTTCGTCACCGACGGAGGTTTCGCCGCCGCGATGCAGCCGGCCGCCGAGCACAACGTCGCCGCGTACACGGTGCTGGAGACCCCCCGTGGGCGGGTGATCGTTGCGCAGCGTACTGGGATGGTGGCCCGACGGATCGTGCACCGCGCCCCGGTTGGCAGCCTGCTCGCCAAGGGTGAGCGGTTCGGGCTGATCAGGTTCGGTTCACGCACCGACGTCTACCTGCCGGCGGACGCCGCCGAGGCGCTGGTCGGGCCGGGTGACCGGGTGGCCGGTGGCAGCTCGGTGATCGCCCGCTGGCGCTGACCCTGGGTCAGGTGGCCCGCCGCTGGTGCAGCCAGAGCAACGGCCCGCTCACCAGGTAGGCGAGCACGGTCAGGCCGAAGGTCAGCCGCGCGTCGATCAACGCGCCGACCACCGGCACGACCCACAGCCACGGCGGCAGCTTGATCAGCCGGGCCAGCTTCGCGTACGGGAAACTGGAGACCATCGCGAAGGCCAGCAGCGCCACGACCGCCAACTGCGCACCGCCGGGGATCGGGACGTCGATCAGCACGCCGAGACCGAGGACGGCGGCGGCCAGTGTGGTCGGTACGCCGGTGAAGAACCGGCCGTCGCACGGCGACACGTTGAACCGGGCCAGCCGGATCGCTGCGCAGCCGGCGACCAGGGCGCAGGCGACCGCCGCGGCGGTGGTGGACACCGAGCCGGCCAGCGAGGCGTAGACGACGACCGGGGCGGCCAGCCCGAACGAGCACATGTCGGCGAGTGAGTCCATCTGCGCGCCGAACGGGCTCGCCACCCCAAACCGGCGGGCCAGCGCCCCGTCGAGTCCGTCGAAGACCACGCAGGCGATCAGGCAGGCCGCAGCCGTGCGGACATCGCCTTCCATGGCCAGAAAGATGGCGGTGAGGCCGAGCGTGAGGCTGGCCAGCGTGGTCGAGTTGACCAGCACGAATCCGGCCCGCCGGGCCGCTGTCGGGGTGCCGGGCAGCAGCGGTACGGGAGCCGGCCGCAGCCCGCTGGGCCGGCTGACCGCCGTGGCGGTGTGGTCGGCGGGGGTGATCGGGTGGTCCTCGACGCCGGTTGCAGGTGCCGGACCGACCGGACCGACCGCCGGGCTGAGCGGAGCGATCGTGGCGATCTCGGCCGCCGTCAGCGGGTCGACCCGGTATCGTCCGACGGAGTCCGCCGACCGCCGGCCGAACCGGAGCCGGTCGCGGCCGCTTCGGCCGACCCGCACCAGCAGGACCTGGCGGGCCAGACTGCCACTACGACGAAGCGGACCGGTCCATCCCCGGCCCGCCCATCGACGTCCTGCCGGCCGGGGACTATCAGTCGTGCGCCGCCGCCGCCACGGGGCTCTCGCCACGGATCCCTCCATCATCGGTCGGTCGTCCCGCGCAACTTGCGCCGGACGCCCGATTATGCGGCCTACACCATTGCACAGCCGACGCGGGATGGCGAGAGATCAGTCTGAGTTATGCCGGTTCGTCCGGGCCAAACCGGTCACCTACTCACTGCGATACGCTAGCTCAAGCAAGCAGTGCTAGCTGGAGCCAGCACGACCACGCCTTCCCGGCGGCGCCGCCGAGCGTCGGAGGCACCGCCGGGGTCAGGGTCAGACCAGCCGGGCGGCTCCGACCGCCTCGGCGGTCACCTCGGTCAGCTCCGATCGGATGGCTGCCAGATCCGTCCGGGCGAACCAGCGGGCCTCCGAGGTCGACCCACCGATGTCAGTGACGATCGGCAGGGACGGGCGGTCCACCTCAACCTGGTAGAAAGCGCGCACCCCGTGCCAGTCGATCGGGTAACCCTCCGGACCGAGCGAAGCCGCGTCCCGGTGGCTGGCCACGCCGAGCAGCCGGACCAGCCGGCCACGCTGGCCGGTCTCCTCGACCAGCTCGCGGATCAGCGCCGTGCCGGGCTGCTCGCCGTAGTCGGTGCCACCGCCGGGCAGATGCCACCGACCGGCACCCGGGTAGCCGGGCGCGATCCGGGTCAGCAGGACCCGCCGGGCCGGGTCGGTGGCGACCGCGTACGCCGCGAACCGTTGCGCCCGGTGCAGCCCGTCCGGCCCCGGTACGGCGTAGAACGACGGGAAGTCGGGAGCGGTGTCCGGCCGCAGGTCGATCGTCTCCGGCGGCAGGCCGAGAGCGCTGGCGGTGAACGGACGCAGCGGCAACTGTTTCGCCTCGTCCAGACTGCACCACCGGGCGAGGTCGGTGGGCTGGTTGATCCGGTGGCAGATCTGTCCGCCACGGATCGACGCGTCGTAGATCAACCGGTCGGTGTGCAGGGTGATGCCGCGCCGGGGAAGGGAGCGCATGTCGGCGAGGACGTCCCGCAACCCGGTGACCGCGACCGAAATGCCAGTTTCCGCGGCGGTCTCCCGGACGACGGTGTGGTTGGGATCCTCCCCGTGGTCCACTGCTCCTCCCGGCAGCGACCACACCCCGGGTGTACCGGAGCGCGGAGAGGCGCGGACCAGCAGAACCCGGTCCTCCGAATCGGCACAGACAGCGTATGCCGCGATCCTGCGAAGCGGCTCTAGGGCGGGAGTCACGAGTCAGAATTCTGCCCGCAAGTGGCCAGTCGGCGCGGACGACTGTCAGATTGGCGACAGTATTCTAGGTAACTGCTTGACTACCTAGAGCCGCATTCCGGGACGGATCAGGGTATTGATCCGGGAGGTCACCGAGGTCGCCGAGGACCGCCGCGCGGACCGTTGAAGCATGACGACCTCCCAGAACCCCACAGCTCAGGCCCCGTACAAGCAGCTTCGGCGACCCACCACGGACCGCATGATCGCCGGTGTCGCGAGCGGCCTCGGCCGCTACTTCGACACCGACCCCACCCTGGTCCGGGTGATCTTCGCGGTGGCCACCGTACTGACCGGCGGTTTGGCCGCGCTGACCTACCCGGTGATCTGGTTCCTGATGCCGGAGGAGCCGCCGACCGCGCCACCCTGGCCCGGCACCGAACCGACCCGGCCGCACAGGGCTGGTCCCACCGACTGACCAGTCAGCTCACTCCCACTCGATGGTGCCCGGCGGCTTGCTGGTCACGTCCAGCACCACCCGGTTCACCTCGGGCACCTCGTTGGTGATCCGGGTGGAGATCCGGCCGATCACCTCGTACGGCAGCCGGGACCAGTCGGCGGTCATCGCATCCTCACTGGACACCGGACGCAGCACCACCGGGTGACCGTAGCTGCGCCCGTCGCCCTGCACCCCGACACTGCGCACGTCGGCCAGCAGCACCACCGGGAACTGCCAGACGTCACGGTCCAACCCGGCGGCGGTCAGCTCCTCGCGGGCGATCAGATCGGCGGCGCGCAGCAGGTCCAGGCGCGGCCGGTCGACCGCGCCGATGATCCGGATCGCCAGACCCGGGCCGGGGAACGGGTGCCGCCAGACCATCGCCTCCGGCAGGCCGAGTTGCCGGCCGAGCGCCCGCACCTCGTCCTTGAACAGCGTGCGCAGCGGCTCGACCAGGGCGAACTGCAGGTCGTCGGGCAGCCCGCCGACGTTGTGGTGCGACTTGATGTTGGCGGTGCCGGTGCCACCGCCGGACTCCACCACGTCCGGGTAGAGGGTGCCCTGCACCAGGAACTCGACGTCACCGGCGGCGGCCACCTCGCGGGCCGCCGCCTCGAAGACCCGGATGAACTCCCGACCGATGATCCTGCGCTTCTGCTCCGGGTCGGTCACTCCGGCCAACGCACCGAGGAACTGGTCGGTGGCGTCGACCACCTTCAACTTGATCCCGGTCGCGGCGACGTAGTCCGACTCGACCTGCTCGGCCTCCCCCGCCCGCAGCAGCCCGTGGTCGACGAAGACACAGGTCAACTGGTCGCCGACAGCCCGGTGCACCAACGCGGCGGCGACCGCCGAATCGACCCCGCCGGACAGCCCGCAGATGACCTCCTTGGCACCGACCTGCTCGCGGATCCGGGCCACCTGCTCGTCGATGATGTTCTGCGGCGTCCAGGTCGGCTCGATGCCGGCGATGTCGTACAGGAAGCGGGTCAGCATCAGCTGGCCGTGCGCGGTGTGCCCCACCTCCGGATGGAACTGCACGCCGGCCCGCCGGCCGGCGAGATCCTCGAACGCGGCGACCGGCGCCCCGGCCGAACCGGCGGTGACCGTGAACCCTTCCGGCGCGGCGGTCACGCAGTCACCGTGACTCATCCACACCGGGATCTCGGTCGGCAGTTCCCGCAGCAGCACTGCGGCCTCGGGGCGGGCGGCCAGCGGGGTGCCGCCGTACTCCCGGTTGCCGGTGTGCGCGACCGTGCCGCCGAGCGCCAGCGCCATCGCCTGGAAGCCGTAGCAGATGCCGAAGACCGGCACCCCACCGTCGAACAGCTTCGGGTCGACCTGCGGGGCACCGTCGGCGTAGACGCTGGCCGGGCCGCCGGACAGGATGATCGCGGCCGGCTCCTTGGCCATCATCTCGGCCACCGGCATGTCGTGCGGGACGATCTCCGAGTAGACCTTGGCCTCGCGCACCCGACGGGCGATCAGCTGGGCGTACTGGGCTCCGAAGTCCACCACCAGGACCGGACGCGGCGTGCTCATGCTCCGGAGCCTACCGACCGTCGCCGAACCGTCCCGACGATGGTTCAGGGTCGCGGCTCAGCTCGCCGGCGGGCGGCGGTCCGGTGCGCCCTTGACCGGCCAGTGGGCCATCGCCCGCTCGGCGAGCGCGACAATGGTCAGCGACGGGTTCACCCCCAGGTTCGCCGGCACCGCCGCGCCGTCGACCACATGCAGGCCCGGACAACCGAAAACCCGGTGGTACGCGTCGACGACGCCGTCCGCGCGGGTGGCCCCGATCACCGCCCCGCCCAGGATGTGGGCGGTCATCGGCACGTCGAAGGGCTCGGTGACCGCGCCGCCCGGGATGCCGCCGATCTCGTCGGCGAGCAGCCGCACCGCCCGGTGACCGGTCGGGATCCAGCTCGGGTTGGGTCGGCCGTGCCCGTGCCCGGCGACCAGCCGGCCGCGTCGGAGGTATGTGGTCAGCGAGTTGTCCACCGACTGCATCACCAGCGCCACAATGGTCCGCCGCGACCAGTCCCGTACCGACAGCAGCCGCGCCGTCTCCCGGGGCCGGCCGGCCAGCGCGGCCAGCCAGCGGCGTACCCGGCGCGGCCCGCCGGCCACCAGCGCCGACTGCAGCAGCCCCATCAGGTTGGACCCTTCGCCGTAGCGCACCGGCTCGACGTGGGTGCCCGGCTCCGGGTGGAACGAGCTGGTGATCGCCACCCCGTCGGTGAAGTCGAGGGCGCGGCGGCGGGCGGCCCGGCGGGGGACAGACACGCCGAGGATCGCCTCCGAGTTGGTCCGGGTCAGGGTGCCGATCCGGGCGGAGATCGCCGGCAGCGCGCCGGTGGCGCGGGCGGCGTGCAGCAGCCGTTGGGTGCCGAGCGCCCCGGCGGCGAGCACCACCTGGTCGGCGGTGATCGTCTGCCGGCCGCCGACCCAGGCACCGGTACGGCGTACGTCGACCAGGTAGCCGGCACCGTCCGGACCCGGCCGCAGCCCGACGACCGTGGTCAGCGGCCGGATGTGCGCTCCGGCCCGTTCGGCGAACCACAGGTAGTTCTTCGGCAGCGAGTTCTTGGCACCGACCCGGCAACCGGTCAAGCAGGAACCGCAGTGGGTGCAGCCGACCCGGTCCGGCCCGGCCCCACCGAAGTACGGGTCGGCGACCCGCTCACCGGGACGACCGAGGTAGACGGCGACCGGGGTGGACCGGAACGTGTCGGCGGCGCCCATCCGGTCGGCGACCGCCCGCATCGCCCCGTCGGCGGCGGTGGTACGCGGATAGTCGACGACGCCGAGCATCTGCTTTGCGCGGGCGTAGTGCGGGGCGAGTTCGGCCCGCCAGTCGGTGATGCCGGACCACTGCGGGTCGGCGTAGAAGTCGTCCGGCGGCTCGTAGAGCGTGTTGGCGTACACCAGCGACCCGCCGCCGACGCCGGCTCCGGACAGCACCAGCACCCCGGCCCGGCCGCTACTCTCCTCCGTAGGTGTCTCCCCTGTACCTGTTCCTCCTGCGCGTACCCGGGCTGCTCCGCGTCGGGCGGCCGGGCGCAGCAGGGTGATGCGCTGGATTCCGTAGCAGCCGAGCGCCGGCATCCACAGGAACCGTCGCACCCGCCAAGAGGTGCGCGGCAGTTCGTGGTCGGCGAAGCGTTGACCGGCCTCCAGCACCAGCACCGAGTAGCCCTTCTCGGCGAGCCGCTGCGCGGCGACGCTGCCGCCGAACCCGGACCCAATCACGACTACGTCGTACCGCATCCCGCCATCATTACCGCCTGGTAACCGCTGCACCACCAGCCGACCCGCCGATCCATCCGCTAGCGGATCGGCAAGCAGCCGGAGGAAGTAGACCTGTGGTGTAGACGAGAAGTAGCCTGATACGTAGAATTCTCTGCATGGCGACGACGACGATCCGGGTCAGCACGGCCACTCGCGACCGGCTGATGCGGACCCGCACGGAAGAGTTCGGTGACGCGCCGATTGACGAGGTCATCACGCGGCTTCTAGATGAGCACGCCGACCAGGCGCTGAGGGCGAAGATGCGGGCCGACGCGGAGCACGCTCGTGGCAACATCGACGACCTCGCGGAGGTTCGCCGGGTACAGGCTGAGATGGACGAGCTCAGTGCGTGGTGACGTTTACCGGCTGCGCGCACCCCGCGACGCCGTCGGTCACGAGCAAAAAGGAGCGCGGTACGCCGTGGTGGTGCAGTCCGACGATCTCAACCTGTCAACGACGATCGTCGCTCCTACCTCCACCTCAGCCCACCCGTACGTGTTCCGGCCCGAGGTCACCGTGCGCGGCGAGCCAACCCGACTCATGCTGGACCAACTGCGTGCCGTTGACGCCGAGAAGGCGATCGGCGAGCGCGTCGGCCGGCTGAGCCCAGCCGAGTTGGTCGAGGTCAACCGGCTGCTACGCGCCGTTCTCGACGTCCTTTGAGCCGGCCCAACTCCTGGGCGGCAGACTACCGGACCTGCGCGTCGAGGTCATGCGTCTAAGCCTCCAGCGCTCGGGCGACCGCCGAGATGATCTGACTGTCGTCCCCGCCGGGTTGACGCGTCTCGTGGACGAACGCGGCAGCGTGGTGACGCAGCATCTCATCCGGACCGGGCCTGGCGGGCGGCGCGGCCGCGACCCGGGTGCCGCCGCCACGCCGGGAGGTCACCAGCCCGGCCACCTCGAGCTCGCGTATCGAGTGCGCAGTACAGGCAGGGTGGGCCAGGCCGCCCGCTTGTGTGACCGCTTGCTACAAGCGAGCTGCGCCGCGTGCCCGGTCCGGCATCGGCCTCCGCTGCCCACTCCCGGGTCGACACGCTCAGCATGAAGAGATTCACGGGCAGCTCCGAGGTTGACCGGGCGGTCCACGTCCATCATCATCTCAGGCTGGGGTGCGTACTATCATCTCAGGCTGAGATGCGCGGCATCCGCTGATGCGTGTCGTCCACTTCGGGCAGGATCCGCTTCGGGCAGGGACCGGCTGCGGGCAGAGACAGGGCTAGGACACTGATCAAACGGACCTTCACCTTCGCCAAGCACCACACGCCCAGCAACGTGCGGGTGGCGGTGCGGTGGACGATGCTCGAGACGCGGATCGTGAGAAGCCGGCTGACGATCCCGGTGGTCGCCCGCTGCGAATACGACAACATCTACCACTGCACGGTCCGCAAGACGGGCAGCCAGTGGGTGAAGGCCATCCTCAGCGACCCGGTCGTGTATCAGTATTCCGGTCTGCTGCCCTTCGATCAGCGAGTCCACCGGCGGCGTTACCCTGACGCCATCCCGCCCGGCCGGGTGGCCTCGTCGCTCTTCGTCGGCTACAAACGCTTCGAAGCGATCCCCAAGCCGGAGAGGTACCGGGCCATCTTTGTGATGCGGGACCCGCGCGACATCGTCGTCTCCAGTTACTTCTCGCTGCGGAACTCGCACACCCCGATGGGTGACGTCCTGCACCATCGGAAGATTCTCAGAGAGAAGCCCCGCAAGGAAGGCCTGCTGTACGTCATCAACCACCTCGCGGAGAAAAACCTCTTCTCCGCGCTGCGGTCGTGGGTGGTCGCACCCAGCGCCGAGACGTTCCGTCTCTTCCGATACGAGAATCTGACCGGCGAGCGACAGGCGGACGAGGTGGCGGAGCTGATGCGGCACTGCGGGATTGCTCTACCTCCGGCCGAGTTGGCGGCGCTGCTCGACCGGCACGGGTTCTCCCGGATGCGCAAGAATCGCCTGGAGACCGGGCCGACGGCGCACTACCGCAAGGGCAAGGCCGGTGACTGGCTGAACCATTTCGACGACGACATCTACGAGGCCTTCGTCGCAACGACCGGCAACCTCGTCGAACTCTGCGGGTACCCCAGCCGCGACAAGGCGCGTGCTGCCCTGGACCCGAACGACCAGCAGAGCCTGGACCCGAACGGTTAGTAGGGCCGCACCGAGACGGATCGACCGTCGTGCGGGCCGATCCCGGCGGGGCAGGGCTGCGGTCCAGCGATCGAGCCATCACAATGCGCACATGGTCTATGCCGCCAACCAGGTGCCTGAGCACCTGTTGATCAAGATCGAGCATCGGGACGACCCGGTATCGGCGGTTTCCGAGGACGACGCCCGCAGGACGCCCGTGACAGCCTCGCGTCCCACTTCCGGCGGCTGCACAGTGAGACACCGCAGTCCGGGCGAGCTCGGCCGCCTGCTCCGGGGTGGGGTAGAAGCGGTACCTGAACGCCCGCTTCACGGTCCTGGACACAGTCGACAGCCTAGCGATTCGGTCGTGAACCGTGGGGTTGGTGTGCGGTGGACACCGATCCGCCTCGGCCGCGGATCGACTTTCCCTGTCCCGCTCCGCGGGGGTTCCGTTTCCTCCCCGGCCGCAACGCCGGAGTATCCACGGAAGGACTCTGATGACGGGCGAGCCCGGCTGCCCGCCCGGCCCGCCCGTCCATCAGCTGTCAGGGCTTGGCCGGAGCGGTGTCGCCCTGCAGCCAGGCATCGAAGAATTCCCGCAGCGGCTGGCCGGAAACCCGCTCGGCGACCGTGACGAACTCCTCGGTGCTGGCGTTGCCGTTGCGGCGCTCGGCCGTCCAGGTGCGGAGCAGGCGGAAGAACGCGTCGTCACCGATGGTCCGTCGAAGCGCGTGGACGGTCAGCCCGCCCCGCTTGTACACCGACTGGCTAAAGATCCCCGCCGGGCCGGGGTCACCGGCCGGGCTGGCCCAGTCGATCCGCTCGTACTCGCGGTCGAACATCTCGTCGACGGTGGCCGCACCGTCGTGCTCGGACCACAACCACTCCGCGTACGTCGCGAAACCCTCGTTCAGCCACATGTCCCGCCAGTGCCGGATCGACACGCTGTTGCCGAACCACTGGTGGGCCAACTCGTGCGCGACCACCCAGGTGACCGGCCCGGAGTCGAAGAACACATCGCCGTACACCGGCCGGGACTGGGTCTCCAGGGCGTAGCGGATCCGGTCGTCGTTCACCACCACGCCGCCGTACGCGTCGACCGGGTACGGACCGAACACCGACTCCAGGTAGTCGGCGATCTCACCGGTGCGGGCCATCGCCTGCTCGGCCGGGCCACCTTCCGGCAGATCGGCGGAAACGGCAGTCACCATCGGCCGACCGGCGTGGGTGCCACGCTCCACCCGGTAGTCGCCGATCACCAGGGTGGTCAGGTAGCTGGCCAGCGGGGTGGACTCCGACCAGGTCCAGGTGGTCCAGCCGTCGGCGCTGCTGGTCGGCCCCGGTACGCCGATGCTCAGCGCGGCCAGCCCGTCCGGAACGGTGACGTCGATGTCGAAGGTCGCCTTGTCCAGCGGGTGGTCGTTGACCGGAAACCAGGTGCTGGCCGACTCTGGCTGGCCGAGCGCGATCGCTCCGTCGTCGGTCACGTGAAAGCCGCCCGCGCCCAGGTCCGGGCTGGTCAGGAGCTCGGGCCGGCCGCCGTAGTCGACGACCACGGTGAACTGCGTACCGTCGGCCAGCCCGGTGGCCGGGGTGACGACCAGCTCGTTGCCGTCGCGGCTGTGCCCGGCCGGGGTGTCGTCGACGATGACCGCGTCAACGACCAGCCCGGCCAGGTCAAGGTTGAACCGGGACAGATCCGTGGTGGCGGTGGCGGTGATCGTGGCGGTGCCGTCGAGCCGCTCGCTGTCCGGGTCGTAGCGCAGTGTCAACTGGTAGCCGGCCACGTCGTAGCCACCGTTGCCGTACGTCGGGAAGTAGGGGTCGCCGATGCCGGCCGCGCCGGGTTGGAAACCACCCGTCGAGCTGTCGTCGCCCCGGTCGACCGGCTCCGGCAGTACGCCGCAGCCAGCACCGGTGGCCAGCGCCACCGCGAGCAGCGCGGCGACACCGGACGTACGCCGCCGCAGCGCGAACGACGGACAGCGGCTGGTCACCGGTCGAGGACCAGACCGACCCGCTGGAACTCCTTCAGATCGCGGTAGCCGCACTTGGCCATCGCCCGGCGCAGCCCGCCGAACAGATTCTGCTGGCCGTCCGGGGAGTCGGCCGGCCCGAACAGCAACTGCTCCATGGTGCCCAGCGGCTCGTCGGCCACCCCGAGCGCGCCGCGCGGCAGCTTCGGGTGGCTGGCCACCGAATGCCACCACGCCCCGGCCGCCGGGGCCTCGGCACACAGCGACAGCGGCTCACCGAGCATCACCGCGTCGGCACCGCAGCCCAGCGCCTTGGCGATGTCACCGGAGGTCTGCAGGTCTCCGTCGGCGATCAGGTGCACGTACCGGCCGCCGGTCTCGTCCAGGTAGTCGCGGCGGGCGGCGGCCGCGTCGGCGATCGCCGTGGCCATCGGCACCCGGATACCGAGCACCGAGTCGGTGGTCGACCACTCGTCCGCGCCGATTCCGACGATCACCCCGGCCGCGCCGGTACGCATCAGGTGCAGCGCCGTCTTGTAGTCGGTGCAGCCGCCGACCACCACCGGCAGGTCCAGGTCGGCGATGAACTCCTTGAGGTTCAGCGGCTCGTCGGTGGTGGAGACGTGCTCCGCAGACACCAGGGTGCCCTGAATCACCAGGATGTCCACGCCGGCGTCCAGCACCACCGGGGCCAGCGCCAGGGTGTGCTGCGGTGACACCCGGGCGGCGACCGTACCGCCGCCGGCCCGCATCTGCCGGACCCGTTCGGCGATCAGCTCGGGGCGGATCGGTTCGGCGTACGCCTCCTGCAGCCGCTGGGTCGCCGGGTCGTCGTCGTCCAGCGCGGCCAACTCGCCGAGCACCTTGCTCGGGTCCTCGTAGCGGGTCCACAGCCCTTCGACGTTGAGTACACCGAGCCCGCCGAGCTCGCTCAACTTGGCGGCGCTGGCCGGGCTCATCGTGGCGTCCGACGGGTGCGCCACGCATGGGATCTTGAACTGGTACGCGTCGAGCTGCCACGCGGTGGAGACGTCGTCGACGTCCCGGGTCCGCCGGCTCGGCACGATGGCGATGTCGTCCAGGTGGTAGCCGCGCTGCGCGGTCTTGCCCAGCCCGATCTCGACCACGTCACGCATGGCATATCTCCGTCATGGACAGGTCGACCGCCCGGCGGCTCGGCCACCGCGCGGGCAGGTCGACGGCGTAGGTCAGCGGGTGTGGTAGTTGGGGGCCTCGACGGTCATCTGGATGTCGTGCGGGTGGCTCTCCTTCAGACCGGCCGCGGTGATCCGGATCAGCTGGCCGCGCTGGTGCAGGTCGTCGATGCCTTCGGCGCCGACGTACCCCATGGCCAGCCGGACCCCGCCGATCAGCTGGTGCACGACGGTGGCCAGCGGTCCACGGTACGGCACCTGGCCCTCGACACCCTCCGGGACCAGCTTCTCGTCGCTGAGCACGTCGTGCTGGAAGTAGCGGTCCTTGGAGTAGGAGCGGGCCTGGCCACGGGACTGCATCGCGCCCAGCGACCCCATACCCCGGTACGACTTGAACTGCTTGCCGTTGATGAACAGCAGCTCGCCGGGGCTCTCCTCGCAGCCGGCGAGCAGGCTGCCCAGCATAACCGTGTGCGCACCCGCGACCAGCGCCTTGGCGATGTCGCCCGAGTACTGGATGCCGCCGTCGGCGATCACCGGAACGCCGGCCGGGTGGCAGGCCCGGACCGCCTCCATGATCGCGGTGACCTGCGGTACACCGACCCCGGCGACCACCCGGGTGGTGCAGATCGCCCCCGGGCCGACCCCGACCTTGACCGCGTCCACGCCGGCCTCGACCAGCGCGCGGGCACCGGCGTAGGTGGCGACGTTGCCGCCGACCACGTCGACCTCGGTGTCCCGCTTCAGGGCCCGCACCATGTCCAGCACCCCGCGCTGGTGGCCGTGGGCGGTGTCCACGATCAGTACGTCGACGCCCGCGTCGACCAGGGTCCGGGCCCGCTTGTACGAGTCGTCGCCGACGCCGATCGCAGCGGCCACCCGCAGCCGGCCGGCGTCGTCCTTGGTCGCGTCCGGGTACTGCTCGCTCTTGGTGAAGTCCTTCACGGTGATCAGCCCGCGCAGTCGGCCGGCGTCGTCGACCAGGGGCAGCTTCTCCACCTTGTGCTGGCGCAGCAGGGCCAGCGCGTCCGCCTTGGCCACCCCGACCGGGGCGGTGACCAGCGGCATCGAGGTCATCAGGTCGCGTACCGGGCGGCTCTGGTCGGTTTCGAACCGCATGTCGCGGTTGGTGATGATGCCGACCAGGGCGCCCTGCTCGTCGACGACCGGGACACCGGAGATGCGGTACCGGCCACACAGCGTGTCGACGTGCCGCAGGGTGTCGTCCGGGCCGCAGGTCACCGGGTTGGTGATCATGCCGGCCTCGGAGCGCTTCACCAGGTCGACCTGGATCGCCTGGTCGTCGGCGGAGAGGTTGCGGTGCAGTACGCCGATGCCGCCCTGCCGGGCCATCGCGATCGCCATCCGCGCCTCGGTCACCGTGTCCATTGCGCTGGACAGCAGCGGTACGGAAAGTTGCACGTTGCGGGTCATCGAGGTCACTGTGTTGACCCGGCTCGGGATGACGTCCGACTCGGCGGGCTGCAGCAGCACGTCGTCGAAGGTCAACCCGAGCGGCACCGCCCGGGCCGACCCGGCGGGCATCTCCGGCACGTGGCCGCCGAACGCGGCGGGGACCGGGGGCACGTGACCGCCGTTGGCGGTGCTGTCGACGACGGGCTGGTGGGTGGGCGAGTTTTCCACGACTTTTCCCCTGAGCTGGTCGGACGGTTCGCCTGCGGCCGGCGGCGGCTGATGCCCAGGCGCCGGGTCGGCAGGCGGCCCGGCGTGGGTGGCGGTTGACCGGCTCGCCCCGTCTTGCGGTGCGATGGTTCATCGTACCCACCGCCGGACCGGCCGGGCGCGCCACCTGCGCGGCCAGCCAGACCGGGTGGGGCCCACGCAGCCGGTACGGGTGGGACTACGGTGGAGGGGTGCACGAAGAGCCGATCGATCCGTTCAGCGGCGACCCCGCCGATCCGGCAGCCGGGCTGGAGGATCCCGCCGAGGCCGGCGAGCCGGATTCGTTGACGCCCGCCGAACGGCAGGACGTGCTGGAGGACCTCGCCGACCTGGAGGTCTACCGGGCGCTGCTCGGCGCGGTCGGGATCCGCGGGCTGGTGATCGACTGCGAGGACTGCCGGGAGCCGCACTACTTCGACTGGGACCTGCTGCGCGGCAATCTGCGCCACCTGCTCGACTCCGGCCGGCCGAGGGTGCACGAGCCGGCCTTCAACCCCGACCCGGACCACTACGTGAGCTGGGAGTACGCCCGGGGGTACGCCGACGGCGTGCACGACACCCTGCGGGACGAGGCGGACGACGACCAGGGCCGGCCGGGCTAAGGTCGGTCAGGCGACCAGTCCGGTACGGAATCCGGTGGCCACCGCGTGCGCCCGGTCCCGTGCGCCGAGCTTGCGGAACAGTCGTCGCGCGTGGGTCTTGACGGTGTCCTCCGAGACGAACAGGTCGCGGCCGATCTCGCCGTTGCTCTTGCCTTCCGCCATCCCGCGTAGCACCTGGAGTTCGCGTTCGGTGAGCCCGATCCGGCGTAGTGCGGTGACTCGACCGTCCGACGGCTGGGCGCCGTCCGGTCCGGCACCGTGCGCCACGCCGCCATTGGGTGCGCTGCCGTTGGGTGCGCTGTCGGTCGACGCGCCGTCGGGGTGCGGGACGGGCGCCGGTGCGTCGGCGGTGTCGGCGGCCGGTGCCGTCGCGGCTGCGTCGTCGCGTTGGTTCGGCACCACGTTCGGGCCGGTGGCCGGATCCACGCCGGCAGCGGCCGCAGCCGTCTGCTCGGCGGCGCCGGTGACCGATTGTCCGGCGGAGTCGGTACCAGCGGCGGCGGCCCCGGGGTGATGAGTCGCCGCGCCAGCGGCACCAACAGTGGCGGTCACCGCCGGGGCCGGTGCGGCTGCTGACTGCTCGGTCAGCAGTGCCGGCGTACGGCGGCCCGGCGCGGCGAGCAGCAGCAGGGTCTTCGCCACGGCGGTGACCAGGTCGTCGGTGCCGCGCAGCAGCCCGCGGGCGCCGGCGGCCAGCGCGGCCGACGCCACCTGCGGGTCCTCCCCGCCGAACAGCACGATCACGCTGCCCGGCGAGCGGGCCAGTACCCGGCGGGTGAAGCTGGCGCTGTCCGGACGGGCCAGGGCGGTGTCGGCGAGTACGATCTCCGCTGGGCGTTCGGCGAGCCGCAGCATCACCTCCGGTTCAGAGACCGCTGTTCGTACTGCGGCGGAGAGACCGAGCCGGGCGGCAGCGGCGGTGATGTTCTGAGCTGCAACTACTGTTCGCACACACACGAGCACCTTGCGCACTTGTGACTCCCCTCTCCCGCCAGCAGCAGATCACGCGAGGCACGCTCACTCATGCGCTTCGCCACGAAAAAAGATGAAAGTTCAGGACCGGTGGCCACGTCGCCGACCGGCTATCGCGCGCAGGTTCCGACCCGGGTGATCCCACCCGTTCCGGCACGGGTGATTGAGCAGTGGGACTCCCGGGTACCCCGGTGACACGAAGGACCGGAGCGCTTGCGCGGCCGGCCGCCTGGTCCTACCACGAAGTGTCCGCAGGAGCCGCGCGGAAGGAGGGGTGCAGATGTCGGATGTACGCCGACTGCCCGGACCGATCGTCGACCTGTGGGAGTGGCAGATTCTTGGTGCCTGCCGTGGCCGGGACAGCGCCCAGTTCTTCCACCCCGACGGTGAGCGAGGGTCGTCACGCAACCGCCGGGAGTCGGGAGCCAAGGCGGTCTGCCGGACCTGCCCGGTCCGCGCAGAGTGCGCCGCGCACGCCCTGTCGGTGCGCGAGCCGTACGGGGTGTGGGGCGGTTTCAGCGAGTCGGAACGGCTCCGGCTGATCGCCCTCGGCTGGGAAGATCTCGCTGACCGCCGCGGCGGCCGGGTCGACGTGCAACGGCTGGAGGCCCGGCTGGGCCGGCCGCACAAGTCGACCGTACCGGCTCAGCGCCGGCCGGAATCGACCGCCGTCAGGCCGCAGCCGGCGGACTCGGCCACCACCGCCTGACCACGGCCACGGTTTCGAACATCCCTACTGGACTGTGACGCGGACCGAGTGCCAGCCGGTCGCCCCGTCCGGGGCGACCGGTTGGCGTAGTTCGGGCTGGGTGGCGCCGGTCCCGTCGGTCGCCCGGACCTGCAGCAGGTGCTCACCCGAGGTCGCCGGCCACTGCCAGACCCACTGCACCCAGGTGTCCGCGGAGACCGCCGGGGCCAGCTCGGCCGGCCGCCAGGGGCCGTCGTCCACCCGTACCTCGACGCCGCTGATGCCCCGGTGCGGGGCCCACGCCACCCCGGCCACCGGCACGGTGCCGGCGGACAGTTCGGCGCGGACCCGGGGGGTGTCGATCCGGGACTGGGTCTTGATCGGACCCTCCGCCGCCCAGCCACGCGGCACCCAGTACGCGTCGAAGTCGGCGAAGCTGGTCAACTGCAGCTCGGTGACCCACTTGCAGGCGGAGACGTAGCCGTAGAGGCCGGGCACCACCATGCGGACCGGGAAACCGTGCTCGACCGGCAGCGGTTGACCGTTCATCCCGACCGCGAGCAGCGCGTCCCGCCCGTCCAGCAGCGCCTCGGTCGGGGTGCCGCAGGTCCAGCCGTCGACGGACCGGCCGACGACCTGGTCGGCTCCGGGCAGCGGGCCCGCCTCGACCAGCAGGTCCCGCACCGGTACGCCGAGCCAGCGGGCGTTGCCGATGAGATCCCCGCCCACCTCGTTCGAGACACAGGCCAGCGTGACGTACCGCTCCACCAGGTCCATCCCGAGCAGGTCGGCGTAGCTCAGGGTGATCGGGTTGGTCACCCGGCCGTGGATCCGCAGTTGCCATTCGTCCGGGTCGACCTGGGGAACGGCCAGCGCGGTGTCGATCCGGTAGAAGTCACGGTTGGTGGTGACGTACCGGCTCAGCCCCGGCGCCGCCGGATCCACACCGGAAGGCAGCGGCGGCGCGGCGTCGACCGGGGCGGGCAGCGTCACGGCGGACCGGGCGGTCGCCACCCCCCGGCGTTGCGCCAGCCAGCGACCGCCGGCACCGGTGATCAGGGCGGCGCCGACCGACACGCCGACGCTGGACAGGAACCGGCGCCGGTCGGCGGTGCCGGCACCGGGCCGCACCGGTATCGACGCCGGTTCGGCGGGCGACGCGGCTGCGGCCGGCCGCAGCGGGCCGGCGAGCAACGCCCAGAGCAGCAGCGCGGCGGCGGACACGCCGATCACCGCCGGCAGGACGGCGGCCGGCCCGGCGCCGGGCCGGGTGAGCGCGGCCACCGCGCCGATCACGCCGAAGACCGCGATGCCGGCGAAGCCGACGGCGAGCCGGCGGGCGGCCAGCACCCCGATCACGGCCGCGAACCCGGCGAGCAGTACGCCGGTGCCGATCAGCAGCGCGGTCTTGTCGTGTACGCCGAACACGTCGATGGCGAACTGTTTCAGCGGCTCGGGGACGGTGTCGACGACCACCCCGCCGACCGCGACCAGCGGTGCCGAGCGGGCGCCGGTGCCGACGGCGACCAGCTCGGCCAGGCCCAGGGCGAGCGCGGCGGCGGCCACCCCGGCGAGCGCCGCGAGCGGCCCGGGCAGGCGGCCCGGCGGTTCGGTCGGCGCAGCTGGCCCGGTCGGCTCCGGCCCGGTCGGCTCCGGCCCGGTCGCGTCCGGCACCGTCGGCTCCGGCGTCATCACGTCCAACCCATCTGTCCGGCACCGTACGGGTCGACGGCGCATTGGTACCGCCGACGATACGCAGAATCCGCGTGATCAGAAACCTCGGGCGGAGTGCGCCCTCGGCCGTACTGATCACGCGGATCCAGGGTGGAGCAGGTGGAACTTCCGGTCAGAAACCGGGACCGTGCTGGTGGCCGTGCCCGTGGTCGTGGCCGCCGGCGGCCGGCTCGGCCTTCTCCGGCTTCTCCACCACGAGGCTCTCGGTGGTGAGCAGCAGCCCGGCGATCGACGCGGCGTTGCTGACCGCGTTGCGGGTCACCTTCACCGGATCGATGATGCCGGCCCCGGCCAGATCGACGTACTCACCGGTGGCGGCGTTGAGACCGTGGCCCCAGTCGCCTTCGAGTACCTTGCCGACCACGACGTACCCGTCGTAGCCGGCGTTCTGGGCGATCCACCGCAGCGGCTCGTGCAGCGCCTTGCGGACCACCGACACGCCGACCTTCTCGTCGCCGTCGAAGCCGAGGTCGTCGTCGAGCACGGCGGCGATCTGGCTCAGCGCCGCGCCGCCACCGGGGATGGTGCCCTCCTCGACCGCGGCCTTGGTCGCGGCGATGGCGTCCTCGATGCGGTGCTTGCGCTCCTTCATCTCCACCTCGGTGGCGGCCCCGGCCTTGATCACCGCGATGCCACCGGAGAGCTTGGCCAGCCGCTCGGCGAGCTTTTCCCGGTCCCAGTCCGAGTCGGACGCGTCGATCTCCTTGCGGATCTGAGTGACCCGGTCGGCGACCTCGGAGTCGTTGCCGGCACCGTCGACCACCGTGGTGGTGTCCTTGTCGACCACGATCCGCCGGGCCCGGCCCAGCGACTCCAGCCCGACCGCGTCGAGCTTGTAGCCCAGCTCAGGGGCGATCAGCTCGGCGCCGGTCAGGACCGCCATGTCCTGCAGCATCGCCTTGCGCCGGTCGCCGAAGCCGGGGGCCTTGACCGCGCAGATCTTCACGGTCTTGCGTACGGCGTTGACCACCAGGGTGGACAGCGCCTGCCCGTCGACATCCTCGGCGACGATCAGCAGCGGCTTGCCGTCCTGGGCAATCTTCTCCAGCAGCGGCAGCAGCTCCTCGATCGAGGAGATCTTCTGGGTGGTGATCAGGATGTACGCGTCCTCGAGCACCGCCTCCTGCGCTTCGGCGTCGGTGACGAAGTGCGGGGAGATGAAGCCCTTGTCGAACTGCAGGCCCTCGGTGACCTCCAGCTCGGTGGCCAGGGTGGAGCCTTCCTCGACGGTGATGACGCCGTCGCGGCCGACCCGCTCCATCGCCTCGGCGATCAGCTCGCCGATCGTGGCGTCCTGGGCCGAGATCGTCGCGACCTGCGCGGTCGAGCCCTTGTCGGCCACCTCTGCCGCCTTGGCCAGCAGAGAGTCGGAGACCTTCTGCGCGGCCGCGTCGATGCCGCGCTTGAGGCCGGCCGGGTTGGCCCCGGCGGCGACGTTGCGCAGACCTTCACGGACCATCGCCTGGGCGAGCACGGTGGCGGTGGTGGTCCCGTCGCCGGCGACGTCGTTGGTCTTCGTCGCCACCTCCTTGACCAGCTGCGCACCGAGGTTCTCGTACGGGTTGGTGAGCTCGATCTCCTTGGCGATGGTCACGCCATCGTTGGTGATCGTCGGAGCGCCGAACTTCTTGTCCAGCACGACGTTGCGCCCGCGCGGGCCGAGGGTGACCTTGACCGTGTCCGCGAGCGTGTTGACGCCGTGCTCCAAGAGGTGCCGGGCGTCGTCCGAGAAACTCAGGATCTTCGCCATGACATTCCCTTCACAGGCACTAGCCGTCGGCCGGCCGGCGGCTGCCGGGCACCGGCCAACGGGCGACGCCCCGAAGCCCCGGGCTGGGGCTTCGGGGCGTTCAGCACTGGCAGTAGGTCACTTCTCGATGACCGCGAGGACGTCGCGGGCGGAGAGCACCAGGTACTCCTCGCCGGCGTACTTGACCTCGGTGCCGCCGTACTTCGAGTAGATGACCGTGTCGCCGACGTTGACGTCAACCGGGATCCGGTTGCCCTTGTCGTCGACGCGGCCGGGGCCGACAGCGAGGACGGTGCCCTCCTGCGGCTTCTCCTTGGCGGTGTCGGGGATCACGATGCCCGACGCCGTGGTGGTCTCAGCCTCGTTCGCCTGGACCAGGATCCGGTCCTCGAGCGGCTTGATCGCAACCTTGGTCGCGGTAGTCACGGGCATACCCTCCTGGGGTATCTGGTTTTGGTGCCGGCCACGTGGGTAACCGGCGTCAATCTGCCTCATGTCCACCGGGCGGATCCGTCGTCGCGGGTGCCGGACCGCCTGGCGTTTCGCTCACCGGCGGGAGCCGGCGAGCTGGCACCCTCGACCCGAGAGTGCTAACCGCAGATTAGCAGTCGCCTGTGCGGAGTGCTAGCCCGATGGCCGAGCATGGACAATGTCGCGGTGCACCCGGACGAACTGGCCGCCCTGCGCGCCCCGGAAGGCGCGGCCGCGCTGGTTGCCGCGACCGAGGTGCTGGCCGCGCCGGGCGGGGCGGATCCGCTCGCGGCGGCGACCGCACTGCGTACCGCCGGGGTGCCGGCACCGCTGGCGACCGCCGCACTCACCCAGGCCGCGCTGCGCGCCCGCGCGGCCGGCAAGTTCGGCCCGGCCGCCGCCCGGATGTTCTTCACCCGCGCCGGCCTGGAGCAGGCCACCCGGTCGGTGGTCGCCGACCGGCGCGCCGCCCGGTTGCGCGCCGCCGGGGTGCGCCACCTCGCCGACCTGGGTTGCGGTCTCGGCGCGGACTCCCTCGCCGCCGCCCGGGCCGGCATCCGGGTGTACGCGGTGGAGGCCGACCCGGCCACCGCCGCGATCGCCGCCGCCAACGTCGCGGCGACCGGGCTGGCCCACCTGGTCGACGTGGTCTGCGCCGACGCCACCGGAGTCGACGTCTCCGGCTACGACGCGGTCTTCTGCGACCCGGCCCGCCGGTCCGGCAGCGGTCGGCGCACCTTCGACCCGGACAGCTACTCCCCGCCGTGGGACTTCGTCCGGTCGTTGGTCGCCCGGGTGCCCTGCACCGTGCTCAAGGTGGCACCGGGCATCGACCACGCGCTGATCCCGCCGGGAGCCGAGGCCGAGTGGGTCAGCGTCGACCGGGAGGTGGTCGAGGCGGCGTTCTGGTGCGGCCCGCTGGCCGACACCCCGCGCCGGGCCACCCTGCTGCGTACCGGACAGCCGGCCACGGACCTGGTCGGCGACGGCGACGAGCCGGTCGACGTCGGCCCGGTCCGGCGCTTCCTGTACGACCCGGACGGGGCGGTGGTCCGCTCACACCTGGTCGCCGCGTTCGCCGCGACCGTCGACGGCACCCTCGCCGACGAGTCGATCGCCTACGTCTACGCCGACGCGCCGACCGACACGCCGTACGGCCGATGTCTGGAGGTCACCGACGTGCTGCCGTTCTCGCTGAAGCGGCTGCGGGCGCTGCTGCGCGAACGCGGCGTCACCCGGCTGGAGATCCTCAAACGCGGCTCCCCGCTCGACCCCGCCCAGTTGCGCCGCGATCTGCGGCTGCGTACCGCCTCCGGGGCCGGCGTGGCGGCGAGTCTGGTGCTGACCCGGGTGGCCGGCGCCCCGACGGCGCTGCTCGCCCACCCGGTGCCGGCACCCGGCCGGTGACCGCACGCGGCCGACGGCGGGCGCCCGGCCGGTAACGTCGCGCGGCATGGCAGGTACCGCGACCCCGGCGACGACGCTGCTGACCAAGCGGCGGATCACCTTCCAACTACACCCGTACCGGGTCTCGCCGGACACCCCGGACTACGGCGCGGCGGTCGCGGCCGCCCTCGGCGTCGCCGCCGAGCAGGTGTTCAAGACGCTGGTGGCGCAGGTCGACGGGGCACTCGCCGTCGGCGTCGTACCGGTCACCGGGGAGCTGGACCTGAAGGCTCTGACGGTGGCGCTCGGCGGCAGGCGCGCGGTGCTCGCCGACCGGGTGCTCGCCGAGCGGACCACCGGGTACGTCCGGGGCGGCATCAGCCCGATCGGGCAGCGTAAACGCCTGCCGACGGTGCTGGACGCCTCGGCGCAGCGGTACGCCGAGGTGTACGTATCGGCCGGTCGTCGCGGGTTGCAGTTGAGTATCACTCCGGGTGACCTCGCAGCGGTGGCTGGCGCCCGGTTCGCCCCGATCGCGGCCCACTGATCCGGTCAGTCGACGGGCAGATGTCCACCGCGTTGCTGAATTGTTATCGCAGGCAACAAAACTGGTGACGTCACCGTCTTGTGCTCGGCACCACAGTCCTAATACGTTGCCGGACACAACAAAAACCGCGATGGCCCAGCTCAGCCCCAGGCCGTTGCCGTCGCCGGCCGGGCCTCCGGAGCCCACCAGCGCCCCGCGAGCCCACGCCCGAGACCGCACGACTCGCACCAGCACAAACCCCTTGTACGCGGAACATCACCCTTCGAAAGGACCCGAGCGATGCGCAAAGGGATCCTCAGCACCGCCGCCGCCGGCGTCCTGCTCGCCGGCGGCCTGACCGCCTGTGGCAGCGACACCGGCAGCGACACCGGCAGCGGCGACACGCCGACTCCGAAGATCGGCGTGATCCTGCCGGACAGCGCCTCCTCCGACCGCTGGGAGACCGCCGACCGGCGCTTCCTGCAGGAGGCGTTCGACGCCGCCGGCGTCGACGCCACCATCCAGAACGCCCAGGGCGACAAGGCCCAGTTCCAGACCCTCGCCGACCAGATGATCACCGACGGGGCCACCGTCCTGATGATCGTCAACCTGGATTCCGGCACCGGCAAGGCAGTGCTGGACAAGGCGAAGCAGCAGGGCGTCGCCACCATCGACTACGACCGGCTCACCCTGGGCGGCTCCGCCGAGTACTACGTGAGCTTCGACAACGAGGCCGTCGGCCAACTGCAGGGCGAGGGCCTGGTCAAGTGCCTGACCGACGCCGGCGTGGAGAAGCCGACCATCGCCACCCTAAACGGCTCCGAGACCGACAACAACGCCACCCTGTTCAAGGCCGGCTACGACGGCGTGCTCGACCCGCTGTACGAGTCCGGCGAGTACGTCAAGGGCCCGGACCGCTGGGTGCCGGACTGGGACAACACCCAGGCCGCCACGCTGTTCGAGCAGATGCTGACCCAGACCGGCGGCGAGATCGACGGCGTGCTGGCTGCCAACGACGGCCTCGGCAACGCGGCGATCTCGGTGCTCAAGCGCAACGAGCTCAACGGTCAGGTGCCGGTCACCGGGCAGGACGCCACCCCGCAGGGCCTGCAGAACATCCTCGCCGGCGATCAGTGCATGACCGTCTACAAGGCAATCAAGGCCGAGGCGCAGGCCGCCGCCGACCTGGCGGTCGCGCTGGCCAACGGTGAGCGCAAGGAGGTCGCGCAGACCGTCACCGACCCGGAGACCAACCGGGAGGTGCCGTCGGTGCTGCTCACCCCGCAGGCCATCTACAAGGAGAACGTCGCCGACGTGGTCAACGACGGCTACGTCACCGCCGAAGAGCTCTGCACCGACGAGTTCGCCGAGCTCTGCGTCGAGGCCGGCATCAGCTGACCGGCGTACCGGCGACCCACCGGTAGCCCCGCCGCGCGGGTGTCGCCCGGCAGCACCATCGCCGGGTGACACCCGCGGCGGCGGAACCGGCGCCGGCCGGGCACCCTTACGAAGGAGACCACCCGTGTCCGCGACCCCCCTGCTGCAACTGCGCGGGATCGACAAGAACTTCGGCCCCGTCCAGGTGCTGCGCAACGTCGACTTCGCCGTCTATCCCGGCGAGGTGACCGCGCTCGTCGGTGACAACGGTGCCGGCAAGTCCACCTTGGTCAAATGCATCAGCGGCATCCACCCGATCGACCGCGGCGAGGTCGTCGTCGACGGCCGCCGGGTGCACATCCACAACCCGCGCGACGCCGCGTCGCACGGCATCGAGGTCGTCTACCAGGACCTCGCGCTCTGCGACAACCTCGACATCGTGCAGAACATGTTCCTCGGGCGGGAGAAGCGCACCGGGATCGTCCTGGACGAGACCACCATGGAGCAGATGGCCGCGGACACCCTCGCCGGGCTCTCCGTCCGGACCGTCAAGTCGCTGCGGCAACTCGTCGCCAGCCTCTCCGGCGGCCAGCGCCAGACCGTCGCCATCGCCAAGGCGGTGCTGTGGAACAGCAAGGTCGTCATCCTCGACGAACCCACCGCGGCGCTCGGCGTCGCCCAGACCGCCCAGGTGCTCGAACTGGTCCGCCGGCTCGCCGACAACGGCCTCGCCGTCGTACTGATCTCACACAACATGAACGACGTCTTCGCGGTGTCGGACCGGATCGCCGCGCTGTACCTCGGCCAGATGGTCGCCCAGGTCCGCAGCACGGAGATCACCCACGCGCAGATCGTGGAGCTGATCACCGCCGGCCGCAGCGGTGACCTCGGCCTGCCGGCCGACAACGGCACCGAGTACGCCGCCACCACCGGACCGGGAGCCGACCGATGAGCACCGCCACCTCAACAGTCCAGCGGCCCGCCGCCTCGGCCGACTCGCCCGGCGTCGGCGAACACCTGCGCAACTACTTCTCCCGGGTGCGCGGCGGCGACCTCGGCGCACTGCCCGCGATCCTCGGCCTCATCGTGCTCTGCACGGTCTTCTCGATCGTGCGGCCCAACTTCTTCACCGCCGGCAACTTCGCCAACCTGTTCATCCAGGGCGGAGCGGTCACCCTGATCGCGATGGGGCTGATCTTCGTCCTGCTGCTCGGTGAGATCGACCTGTCCGCCGGCTTCGCCAGCGGCGTCTGCGCCGCGATCCTGGCGGTCGTCTCCACCGAGATGGGACTGCCCTGGTACGTGGCGGTGCTGGCAGCGGTGGCCACCGGAACCCTGATCGGCACCGTCCTCGGATTCCTGGTCGCCAAGGTCGGTATCCCGTCGTTCGTGGTCACCCTGGCCGCGTTCCTCGCCTTCCAGGGCACGGTGCTGCTGCTGATCGAAGGCGGCAAGAACGTCTCGCTGCGCGACGACGTGCTGATCGCGATCGTCAACCGCAACGTCCCGCCGGTCGTCGGTTGGGCCATCTTCGGCGTCGGGGTGGCCGGGTTCGCGCTGATCCAACTGCTGCGCTACCGCACCCGGTCCGCCAAGGGCCTGGTCACCGACCCGATGGTGGTGGTGCTGGCCCGCATCGGCGTGCTGATCGCGATCGCCGGTGCCGCTGTCTACATCCTCAACCAGGAGCGCAGCATCAACCCGCTGATCACCTCGCTGCGCGGGGTGCCGATCGTGGTACCGGTCATCGTGGTACTGCTGATCTTCTGGACCTTCGTGCTGCGGCGCACCGCGTACGGTCGGCACATCTACGCCGTCGGCGGCAACCGGGAGGCCGCCCGCCGGGCCGGTATCAACGTCGACCGGATCCGGATCTCCGCCTTCATGATCTGCTCCTCGATGGCCGCCGTCGGCGGCATCGTGGCCGCCAGCCGGGCCAACTCGGTGGACGCCAACACCGGCGGCAGCAACGTGCTGCTGTTCGCCGTCGGCGCAGCGGTGATCGGCGGCACCAGCCTGTTCGGCGGCAAGGGCCGGGTCCTCGACGCGGTCCTCGGCGGCGCCGTGGTCGCGGTCATCGAGAACGGCATGGGGCTGATGAATGTCAGCTCCGGGGTGAAGTTCGTCTTCACCGGTCTGGTCCTGCTGCTGGCCGCCAGCGTCGACGCGCTGTCCCGTCGTCGCGCCGCCGCCGGGTCACGATGACTGCGGAGACGACGATCCGATGCGGGCAGGACCCAGCCAGGAGGAGATCCGCCGGCACAACCTCGGCGCGTTGCTGCGGCACGTGCACGTGCACGGTGCCACCTCACGCGCCGAACTGACCACCACGCTGGGGCTCAACCGCAGCACCATCGGCGCGCTCACCGCCGACCTGGCCGCCGCCGGCCTGGTCAGCGAGGGCGGTGCCCGGGAAACCGGCCGGGCCGGACGACCGTCGCTGGTCGTCCGGCCCGCGTCCGAGCGGGTGTACGCGTACGCGCTCAGCATCGAGGTCGACCGGTTACGGGCCGCCCGGGTCGGACTTGGTGGCCGGATCCTCGACACGCGCACCGGCGACCGACCCCGGGGCACCCTCGCCGCCGAGGCGGTCGGCCCACTCACCGGCTTCGTCAAGGAGCTGCACCAGGCGGTGCCGGCCGGCGCGGTCTGCGTCGGCAGCGGCGTCGCGGTCTGCGGCATGGTCCGCCGCGACGACGGCATGGTCCGGCTCGGCCCCACCATGGGCTGGGTCGACGAGCCGCTCGGCGCGGCCCTGGCCGAGGCGCTCGGCGACGACCGGGGCGTGCTGGTCGGCAACGTCTCCGACGTGTGCGCGCTGGCCGAACACACCCGGGGCGCGGCGGTCGGCTGCGAACACGTCATCTACCTGTACGGCGACGTCGGCGTCGGCGCCGGGATCATCGCCGGTGGCCGGCGGGTCACCGGACACGGCGGGTACGGCGGCGAGGTCGGCCACATGGTAGTGCACCCCGGCGGCCGGCCCTGCCTGTGCGGATCTCGCGGCTGCTGGGAAACCGAGATCGGCGAACACGCGCTGATCCAGGCAGCCGGCCGCAGCGGGGAAGTCGTCGGCCGGGAGGCGGTGCTCGCCGTGGTGGACGCGGCCGACCGGGGCGACAGCCAGGCCCAGGCCGCCGTCCGCCAGGTCGGCAACTGGCTCGGCTTCGGCGTGGCCAACCTGGTCAACATCTTCAACCCGGAGACGGTGATCTTCGGCGGTACGCTGCGGGACGTCTACCTGGCGGCGGCCGCGCACGTGCGCAGTCGGCTCAACTCCAACGGGCTACCGGCCTGCCGGGAACACGTCCGGCTGCGTACCCCGAAACTCGGCGACGACGCCCCGTTACTCGGCGCCGCCGAGCTGGCCTTCGAGCAGTTGCTCGCCGACCCGCTCGACGCGGTGGCCGGCTGACCCGGTCAGCCGACCGCCTGCGCCGACCCGAGGCCCTGCCAGGTGCGCCACAGATCGGCGTACGGACCGTCGGCGGCGACCAGCTCGTCGTGCGAGCCGAACTCGGTGATCAGCCCGTCCTCGACCACGGCGATCCGGTCGGCGTCGTGCGCCGAGTACAGCCGGTGCGCGATCGCGATCACCGTACGCCCGTGCAGCACCGCCGCGAGCGACCGCTCCGTGCGCCGGGCGGTACGCGGGTCGATCAGCGACGTCGCCTCGTCCAGCACCAGGGTCTGCGGATCGGCCAGCACCAGCCGGGCCAGGGCGAGCTGCTGGGCCTGGTCCGGACCGACCGGGTGGCCGCCGGCACCGACCACCGTGGCCGCCCCGTCCGGCAGGGCGGACACCCAGTCCAGTGCGTCGACGGCGGCCAACGCGTCGCGTACCTCGGCGTCGGTGGCGTCCGGCCGGACCAGCGCGACGTTGTCGCGCACCGTACCGATGAAGACGTGATGCTCCTGGGTTACCAGGGCGACCCGGCCGCGTAGCTGGTCCGGGGCGAGGTCGGTCAGCGGTACGCCGCCGGCGGTGACCGAGCCGGCGGTCGGCCGCAGCACCCCGGCCAGCAGCCGGCCCAGGGTGGACTTGCCGGCGCCGGACGGCCCGACGATGGCGATCCGCTCCCCCGGCTGGGGCACCAGGGTGACCCCGCGCAGCACCTCCCGCCCGTCGACGTAGTTGAAGTGGACGTCGACCGCCGCGACCGGGTCGGCGGCGCGTACGCCGTCGGGTGCCGGCGCGCGGGGCACCGCGGTCGCGGGCCGGTCCGGCTGGGCGACGCCGAGCAGCCGGGCCAGCGACGCGGCACCGAGCTGCAGTTCGTCCAGCCAGTTCAGCAGCCGGTCCAGCGGGGCGGCCAGCAGCTGCACGTAGAGCACTGCCGCGGTGACCTGGCCGAGCGTCACCCAGCCGCGCAGGTAGCACCAGCCGCCGACCGCCAGGGTCGCCGCGACCGGCACCACGTAGCTGATCTCGATCAGCGGGAACCAGACGGTACGCAGCCACAGTGTGTAACGCTCGGCCGCGTACTGCCGGGCGATGTCGGTGTCGGTACGCCGCCGCCGGTGCTCCTGCCGGCGCAGCGCCTCGACGGTCCGGGCACCGTCGACGGTTTCGCTGAGCCCGTCGGTGATCCGCGAGTACGCGGCGCTCTCGGCCAGGTAGCCGTCCGGTGCCCGGCGCAGATACCAGCGGGTGCCTGCCCACAGCAGCGGCACCACGATCAGGCAGGGCACCGCCAGCACCGGGGCGACCAGCAGCAACGCCCCGAAGATGAAGGTCGCGGTGCTGATCGCGATCAGCGTCTCGGGCACCGCGAACCGCACCGACTTGGACAGCACGGCGACGTCGTGCGAGGTCCGGGTGAGCAGGTCACCGGTGCCGGCCTTCTCCACCGTCGACAGCGGGATGGACAGCACCCGGCCGATGAACTCTTCGCGCAACGCGGCCAGCACCCGCTCGCCGAGCCGGGCGGACGCCACGTGCGCGTAGCGAGCGAGCACCGCCTGTAAGACCAGGAACCCGGCGATCGCCAGGGCGGTCCGGTCGACGGCGGCGATCGCCGCCGTCCCGGTGGTGAGCGTCTCGACCAGGCCGCCGAGCAGCCGGGGCGCGGCGAGCCCGGCGACCGCAGCACCCACGTGCAGCGCGAGGGCACCGGCCAGCATCCGTGGGTGCCGGCGGACCAGGACACGGGCGTACCGGCGGACCTCGGCCCGGTCCGCGACCGGCAACGCCGTCACGACGCCACCTCACTCAACGCCGCCGGCTCGGTGGATGCCGCCAGCTCGGCGCGGGTCACCAGGGCGGCGTACCCGGGTTCGGTGCGCAGCAGCTCGGCGTGACTGCCGTCGGCCACCACCCGGCCGGCGTCGACGAACACCACCCGGTCGGCGTGTTCCAGCAGCAGCGGGCTGGTGGTGCAGACGACGGTGGTCCGGCCGGTCCGTGCGGCCCTCAGCCTGGCCGCGATCCGCACCTCGGTGTGCGCGTCCACGGCGCTGGTCGGCTCGACCAGCACCAGGACCGGCGGGTCGGCGAGCAGCGCCCGGGCCAGCCGGAGCCGCTGCTGCTGACCGCCGGAGAACTCCCGGCCACGTTCGGCGACCTCGGCATCGAGACCGTCCGGCAGCGCATCGACGATGTCGGTGGCGCTGGCCGCGACCAGCGCCGCCCGGATCGCGTCGTCGCTGGCCCGCCCGGTGCCGTCGAGTTCGTCGCGCAGCCGGCCGGTGAACAGCCGGTCGTCGTTGTCGGTCACCAGGATCCGCTGCCGGACCGTGGCCAGGTCCAGCTCCCGCAGCGGTACGCCGGCCAGGGCGACCTCGGCGTCGCGGTAGCGGCCCAGCCGGTCGGCGAGCCCGGCGACGTCCTCCGGCGCGGTGGCCGCGACGGCGGTCAACTGGTACGGGGCCACCCGCAGGCCGGACGTGGAATCGACCAGTTCGCCGTCGCGGTCCGGCAGTCGGCGCAGCCACGCCGGGTCGGTGAACTCCGGCGTGATGGCGAGCAGGCCCGCGACCCGGCGGGCAGCGACGTGGCCACGGGTCATGGTGTGCAGGAACTCGGTCAGCGTCCGGATCGGACCGGTCAGGAACGCGGTGTACGCGTAGGCGGCGACCAGTTGCCCGACGGTCAGCTCGCCGGAGAGCGTGAGCCGCGCCCCGAGCCAGGTCACCAGCACCAGGAACATCCCGGGCAGCAGCACCTGGCCGGCCTCCAGGACGGACTCGACCCGGGCCAGTCGGTCGCCACGCCGCCGCAGCTCCTGCGACTGGTCCCGGTAGCGGCCGGCGAAGGCCGGTTCACCGCCGACGCCGCGCAGGATCCGCAGGCCGGTCACGGTGTCGCCGGCCAGGGTCGCCAGGGTGGCCTGCTGGTCCCGGTAGGTCTGCTGGCGGCGGTGCAGCGGCCGCAGGCCGAGCCCGACGGCCGCCATCAGCGCCGGCACCCCGATCACGATCACCAGCCCGAGCGGAACGGAGGTGCCGAGCAGGATCGCGGCGACCACGACGATCGCCACCACCGCACCGATCGCCCGGGCGACGACCTCCACCGCGCCGCCGAGACTGCTCATGTCGGCGGTCCCGATGCTCACCACCTCGCCGGTGGCCAGCCGTTTCGGCAGGGTGGCGCCGAGCCGGTTGGCCTGCCGTACGGTGAGCTGGACCGTGCGGTACGCGGTGGACAGCCAGTTGAACACGCCGAACCAGTGCTGGCTGATGCTGGCCGTCGCCTGGACCAGCCCCAGCCCCAGTAGCATCGCCGACCAGCCGAGCAGCGCCTGCGAATCGCGGGCGGTGAGGCCGACGTCGACGGCGCGCCCGAGAACCGCCGGCATCAACGCCTGGCTGCCCATCCAGACCACGCTGAGCACCGATCCCCAGGCCACGGACGCCCCGGCGCGTCCGGCCAGCCAGCGCAGCAGACGCAGGGCTGACCGGTGATCGGCTACGCCGGGATCGGCGACGGGCAGGGTCCACATGACATCGCGACCGTACGGCTACTTTGCGTGGCCGATCCACCGATTTTCCCATTTCCGCCGGTCGGCCGGCGGCTTCAGCGGTCGACCTGGGTGAAGTCCCAGCTGTGCGGTGCACGGGTGACCAGCCGCAGCGGTGGTTCCGGCAACGACAACGGGCTGCTGCGCCACTTCGAGATGACGACCAGCCGGTCATCGGTCGATGAGAAGACCTCACTGGCCAGGTGCAGCGGGCTGTGTTCGATCTCCGGCAGCGCGGTGTCACAGACCCAGGTGAGCAACTCGGTCAGGCGGGACGGCTCGGCCTTCGCCTCCCACATCCGCACGATCACGTCGCCGGACATTACACGCTCACCGTGGTCAACGGCAGCGCGGAGTCGGCCGGCAGGTCCAGCCGGCTGGCCGGTACCCCGGCGGCGACCAGATGCGAACCGAGCGCCGCGACCATCGCGCCGTTGTCGGTGCAGAGTTTCGGCCGGGGCACCCGGACCCGGATCCCGTACCGCTCGCAGCGTTGCTCGGCCATCGCCCGCAGCCGCGAGTTGGCCGCCACCCCACCACCGATGACCAGGGTCTCGACGCCCCGGTCCCGGCAGGCGTCGACCGCCTTGGCGGTCAGCACGTCGCAGACCGCCTCCTGGAACGACGCGGCGACCTCCGCCACCGGCACCGGCTCACCGGCCCGTTCCCGGGCCTCGACCCAGCGGGCCACCGCGGTCTTCAATCCGGAGAAGGAGAAGTCGAACCGGTGCGCGGCGAGGTCCTTCGGCGCGGTGAGTCCACGGGGGAACGCGATCGCCGCGGCGTCGCCGTCGCGGGCCGAGCGGTCGATCGGCGGCCCGCCGGGGAACGGCAGGCCGAGCAGCCGGGCCACCTTGTCGAACGCCTCACCGGCGGCGTCGTCGATGGTGGCGCCGAGCGGGGTGACTCCGGCGGTCAGGTCGTCGACCAGCAGCAGCGACGAGTGCCCGCCGGAGACCAGCAGGGCGATCGCCGGTTCCGGCAGCGGACCGTGCTCCAGGGTGTCGACGGCCACGTGGGCGGCGAGGTGGTTGACGCCGTACACCGGCTTGTCGGTAGCGATCGCGTAGCCCTTGGCCGCCGCGACACCGACCAGCAGGGCACCGGCCAGACCGGGGCCGGCGGTCACCGCGATCGCGTCGATGTCGGCCAGGGTGACGCCGGCGTCGTCGAGGGCCCGGCGCATCGTCGGCACGATCGCCTCCAGGTGGGCCCGGCTGGCCACCTCCGGCACCACGCCGCCGAACCGGGCGTGTTCGGCCACACTGGAGGCCAGCGCGTCGGCGAGCAGCGTGTGCCCGCGGACGATGCCGACCCCGGTCTCGTCGCAGGAGGTCTCGATCCCGAGGACCAGAGGTTCGTCAGCCATCTCGCATCATCACCAGAGCGTCAGTGTTGCTGGGTTGGTAGTAGCCACGGCGTACGCCGACCGGTTCGAAACCGTACGCCGCGTACAGCCGCTGCGCGGGTGCGTTGTCCACCGCGACTTCCAGGAAGGTCCGGCCGGCCCCGCGCCGGGTGGCTTCGTCGAGCAGCCCGACCAGCAGGGTCCGGCCCACGCCGCGCCGTTGGCGGTCCCGGCGTACCGCGACGTTCTGCACCCACGCCTCGTCGGGTGTCGCCGGGTCGCCGGCCAGCGCCAGCCCGGCGTACCCGGCCAGCCAGTCGGTGCCGTCGACGGCGGCCAGGTAGTGGTGCCCGTTGGCCAGCTCGTTCCAGAACATCTCGGCCGACCACTGTTCGGCACCGAACAGGTCGGCCTCGATCGGCACCGCCTGTTCGATGTGCCACCAGCGGAACCGGACGATCCGCAGCTGCCCGTCGGCCTGGGTCACTGGAGCACCGGTTTGCGTCCGGCCGCCGCGACGGCGTCGGGCCGGCGCAGGTAGCACGGGGTCAACGGCTCGGTGGGCACCGCGGTGCGGACCCGGTCGGCCGCCAACCGTGCCAGCGGAAGCGCGTCCGGGTAGCGGGGCTCGGGTCGCACCGGTACGCCGAGCGGTTCGGCGTAGCGCAGGGCGCCGTCGCCGACCGCCGTGGTGACGCCGAGACCCGCCAGGGCCCCGGCGACGGCGGCCGGCGCGCCGACCGCCGGGTCGGTGAGCCGCCGACCGCCGGCGGCGTACACCGCCCAGTAGATCTCCCGGCGCCGGGCGTCGGTAGCGGCCAGCACCGGGCCGGTCGCCGCATCGGTGCCGGCCAGGTCGGTGCCGGCGGCGTGGCCGAGCGCGTCGAGGGAGTTGACGCCGTACGTCGGGATGTCCAGGGCGTGCGCCATGCTGGCGGCGGTGACCAAACCGACCCGCAGTCCGGTGAACGGACCAGGTCCGAGCCCGGCCACCACTGCGGTCAGGTCCGCCGCCGTCGCACCGAACTCGGCCAGGCAGGCGGCGATCTGCGGAGAGAGCAGTTCGCCGTGCGCCCGCGCGTCGACCGTACGTCGACTGGCCAGCAGACGTACGTCGTCGGTGATCTCGGCCAACGCGGCAGTCACCGCGGGAGTCGACGAATCCAGCACCAGTACCAGCACGGTATGCACCCTAACCGGACACCGCGTCCGGCTCCTGTCTGCCCTCGGCGCGCCCGTGGCCGAGTCACCCCGCGTCCCCCGCGCCCCGCGTCTCGCCCGTCGCCCGTCGCCCGTACTCTCCAGACCTGATGCCACACGTGCATCTTGATGCCACAGGTGCATCAAGCCTGGAGAGAGACCCGTCCCCCGGCCTGTCCCTGGCCCGGTGAGTCCGTCCGGCGGTGAAATCCGTCCGGCCGGGCGCGCGCCGCCGGTCGGGAACCGGACATCCGTCGAGGATGGACATCATCGGTCCCGGACGGGGACGATCAGCGAATGGAATCGTCGACCCGGCTCGGTGGGGAGGTCGGCCGGCTGCTGCGGCAGGAACGCGAACTCCGCCGGCTGACCCAGCGGGATCTGGCCACGGCCACCGGAATCGCGCAGACCACCGTGGCCCGGGTCGAGTCCGGTCACCGTGGCGCGGCGTTACCACTGGTCGAGCGGTTGTTCGCGGCGCTGGGCCGGCAGCTCGTGGTCGGAGTCGAGGACCTCGGCGAGGACCTGGACCGGCAGATCGCGCAACTCGCCACCAGCGGGATCGATGACCGACTCCTGGACACCGACGTCGAGCAGTTCCGCCGCCACGTCGACGGGATCAGCTACGTCTTCGACGGCCCGACCGCCGCACTGCTGCAGGGCGCACCGGTGCCGGCACCCGGGGTGCACGTGGCCCTGCTCTGGTCGGAGGCGGACGCCATCACCGAATGGCTGACCGGCCGGTACGCGAGCCGGTGGATGGACCGTTGGCAGGAGTACCGGCACATTCCGGTCGATCCGCGCGAGCCGTATCCGCACCGGTGGCAGACGCTAGCCGGGGAGATCCACGCCCGGATGTGCGACGAACTCCCCGAGTCGATCGACGTACGGCACGGCGAGCGGCACTACCCGGTGGTGCCGCTGGCCGAGCTGGCGATCGCCGATCCGGGCGTCGCCCGGCTACTCGACCGGCACCGGGCGGGCCGCAGCGGTCAGCCGGCACCGGGGCACGCCGGTTGACCGGTCAGCCGGCCGTCGGCTGATCGGCACCGCCGGTCCGGCTCCAGTCGATGCCGGGCAGGCCGGCGTCGGCCAGCGCCTTGTCGGTGGCGCTGAACGGCCGGCAGCCGAGGAAGCCCCGCGGGTTCATCGGGCTGGGGTGGCCGGCCTCCAGCACGACGTGCCCCGGGTTGGTGATCAGCCCGCGCTTCTTGCGGGCGTAGCCGCCCCACAGCAGGAAGACGACCCGCTGGTCGCGGGCGTCGAGCGCGGCGATCGTGGCGTCGGTGAACTCCTCCCAGCCCTTGCCGGCGTGCGAGCCGGGCCGGCCCTGCCGCACGGTGAGCACCGCGTTGAGCAGCAGCACGCCCTGGGCCGCCCAGCCGGTCAGGTCACCGCTGCGCGGCATCGGCACCCCGACATCGGTGCCCAGCTCCTTGAATACGTTGCGCAGCGACGGCGGCACCGGCACCCCGTCGCGGACGCTGAAGCTGAGCCCGTGGGCCTGCCCGGCCCGGTGGTACGGGTCCTGGCCGAGGACCAGCACCCGGCACTGCTCCGGCGGGCACAGCTGGTACGCGGTGAACAGGTCCTCCACCGGCGGGTACACCGTCTGGTCGGCGTACTCGTCGGCGACGTACCGGCCGAGCGCGGCGGTGCCGGCCGGGTCCAGGTGCGGGGTGAGCGCGGTGGCCCAGGCAGGAGGCAACATGGCCAGCAGGTCGAGCATCTCGGGAGCCTTTCGTCACGCCTCGGTGGTGGCCGCCGCCCGTCCTCATGGAGAGCTGCGCGCCGTCCGGCACTCTACTGGTGGCCTGCGACATCACCGTCCAGCATGGCCGGCCGGCTGGTCCAGCGCGGCGAGCCGGCCCGACCAGCCGGGGCCCAGCCCGGTCACCTCGGCGGTCCGGGAGTCGTCCTCGGCCCGGTGCATGCGGATCAGCAGATGTGCCTCGGCGAGCTGCTCGACCAGCCCCTCGCCCCACTCGACGACGGTGACCGCCCGGTCCATGTCGGCGTCCAGGTCGAGGTCGTCGATCTCGGCCCGTGGGTCGGGTGCGTCGCCGAGCCGGTACGCGTCGGCGTGCACCAGGGTGAGCGTGCCGCCGCGGGCCGGATCCGGCTGGTGTACCCGGGCGATGACAAACGTCGGCGAGGTGACGTCTTCGCGTACCCCGAGGCCGTCGCCGATGCCCTGCACCAGGACGGTCTTGCCGGCACCGAGCGGACCGGTCAGCACCACCAGGTCGCCCTGGCGCAGCAGCCGGCCGAGGCGGCGGCCGAGGTCGTGGGTGTCGGCCAGTTCGGGAAGCGGGATCCGGACGGTCATCGGGCGATTTTCGCAAGGAACGCGAACAGCGCCGCGTTGACCCGGTCGGCGTGTTCCAGCATCACCACGTGCCCGCCGTCGGGGATTCTCACGTAGTCGGCATCGGGCAGCCGACGCAGGATCTCCTCCGAGTGCGTCAGCGGGGTGATCATGTCCTTGTCGCCGACGATGACCAGGGTGGGGCTGCTCTCCAGGACCGCGAGCGCCGGGTACCGGGAGTGGGTCAGCAGGGTCCGTACGTACCGGGTGACGGTCTCCGCCGAGGTCCGCGAGTTCATCCGTTCGACATAGCTGACCAGCGCCGGGCTGGGCCGGTCGGTGCCGAAGCCGTACTGGCGGGTCAGCAGCCAGGCGAGGTCGGCGGTGGCCACTCGCAGCCGGTCGATCACCGAACCGGTCAGCCGGGTGGCGTTGTTGACCAGCATCAGCAGTGGCGAGCCGGCCCGACTGAGGATCGCCGGCAGGCCGAGCCGGGCCTCGTCGGCCAGGTTGCCCGAGGTCGCCATCAGTACGGTGCCGACCACCCGGGCACGGAACAGCTCCGGATGCCGTTGCGCCAGGGCCATGATGGTCATGCCGCCCATCGAGTGTCCGACCAGGATCAGTGGGCCATCGCCAGCGGCCTGCTCGATGACCGCGCGCAGCGTCTCACCGAGTGCGTCGATCTCGTAGTCGCCGGACTCCAGCCGCCCGGAGCGGCCGTGGCCGGGCTGGTCGTAGCAGACCAACCGGTACTCACCCCGCCGGGTCAGCTCCCGGCGTTGGAAGTGGAAGGTCCCCATGTCCAGGCAGTAGCCGTGTACAAAGACGATCGTCGGCCGCGGCGGTGCCGCGTCGTCCGGCTCGACGATCTCCACGTACACGTCGGTGCCATCGGCGGCGGTGACCACCCGGGTCTCGTCATAGGGCAGTTCTCCGAAGGGTTCGTCGGCGTACCGGTCTGCCACCTCCCGCTTGAGTCGGCGCACCAGGGCGCGTTCAACGGTGACCGTCGCGGTCACCCCGGCCGCCGCGACGCCGAGGGCCGCGCCCACGATGCCGGCGGTCCGGGCCACCTTCTGCGCACCGGCCCGCTGCCCGCTCATGGCCGGCTGTCCTGGTAGATCCGGGGCACCCGGGGACTACCGAACCGGGTGACGATCTCGTAGTTGATGGTGCCGACCGCGTCGGCCCAGTCGTCGGCGGTCGGGCCGCCGTCGCGTCCGTCACCGAACAATGTGGCCACCTCCCCAGCGTTGATCTCGTCGTCGCCGCAGTCGAGCACGATCTGGTCCATGCACACCCGACCGGCGATCCGCCGCACCCGGCCGCCGAGGCGCACCGGACCGGCGTTGGACGCGTGCCGGGGCACCCCGTCGGCGTAGCCGAGCGGCACCACGGCCAGGGTGCTCTCCCGTTCGGTGTGGTAGGTGTGCCCGTAGGAGACGCCCTGCCCGGCGGGGACCCGCTTGACCAGCATCACCCGGGCGCGGACGGTCATCGCCGGCCGTAGACCGAAGGTCTCGCCCGGCACCGGCGACAGCCCGTAGCAGGCGATACCGGGCCGGACCAGGTCGAAGTGGGTGTCCGGCCGGGTCAGGGTGGCCGCCGAGTTGGCCAGGTGCCGGTAGCGGGGGCGCAGCCCGTACCGGCTGGCCACGGCCAGCCCGTCGTGGTACGCCGCCAGCTGCCGGTCGATGGTGGCGTGCCCGGGCGCGTCGGCGAAGACGAAGTGGCTCCACACCCCGACCACCTCGACGGTGCCGTCGGACTGCGCCTTGGCGGCCGCCTCGACCAGCTCGGGCCAGTCGTCGCCGGTGGCCCCGCCCCGGGACAACCCGGTGTCGAGCTTGAGGTGCAACCGGGCCGGCCGGCCGGCGAGTCGGGCCGCGGCGACCGCCTCGGACAGCAGGGCGCGGCTGCCCACGCCGAGGTCGACGTCGGCGGCGACCGCGTCGTGTAGCGGCAGCCCGGGGCTGATCAGCCAGGCCAGCACCGGCGCGGTCAACCCCGCGCCGCGCAGCTCCAACGCCTCACGGAGGGTGCAGACGCCGAGCCAGTCAGCTCCGGCGTCGAGAGCGGCCCGGGCCGCCGGCCCCATCCCGTGGCCGTACCCGTCGCCCTTCACCACCGCCATCAGCTCGGCGCTGGTGCCGGCCCGCAGCCGGGCCACGTTCTCCCGAATCGCGTCCAGGTCGACCCGCACCTCTGCCTGCCACATGGGGCCAGCCTACTGACCAGTCACCTGATCGGGCAGGTTCCCGGCCGGTCAGGTCGGCACCGACCAGGGTCAGATCATCGTCACCCGATGGAAGGCCACCGCTGAGTAGGCCCGGGGCGCGGTGCCGGGATTGCCCCCGGCCCGTCTCCCCGGACCTCT